>JABIPQ010000102.1 GCA_018698975.1 Gammaproteobacteria bacterium | reverse complement strand
GCTTCCACTCCTGCTCTCACCCCTTACCTACATCCATACAGGCAAAGTCCTTTCTACAAAGTTCCGCTATCCCCTGTAGGAGCGGTTTCAACCGCGAAGAACGCAGCACCCTGCTTCGGAACTGAAGCTTCCACTCCTGCTCTCACCCCTTACCTACATCCATACAGGCAAAGTCCTTTCTACAAAGTTCCGCTATCCCCTGTAGGAGCGGTTTCAACCGCGAAGAACGCAGCACCCTGCTTCGGGACTGAAGTCCCTCCTATATTGGTTCGTCTTCTCCCTGGAGAATGAGTTTAAACGCGAACCTATTTTCTTGCCTCTTGCCTCTTGTCTCTTTTATCTGCCAAAGCTTGGATCGCAATCATAGGGATAAATATTTTCTCCAGGGACTTTTCGCCAGGCCATATAGCGAGAAGCTTTACCAGCAAAAACAGCGGGGTCTTCATAAACCTGCGTAAGCCATAAAGTCTCTCCGTCTTCGCTTATTTTGAAACGTTCCACCATGTGAATATCATCACTGTGGTTAAAACCGTTATTCATAAAAGTCGATGGCACAAAATGTGTGGAGTCCACTACCAGTTCATCCCCTTCCCAATGGCCAATGGAATGTCCGTTTTTAGAATGGGGATAATCATCGCCCGGGTGGCCTCTGCCATCCAGATAAATCACCCTGACCATATCAAAATATTCCATTCTGAAAACTATTATGTCTCTATCCTGATCAATTTCCATGGGAAAAGGCGCCTGCATATAAAAAACTGCTGACGGCGCCATGCAGGTATAGGACATACTGAATTCATAATCAAAATCATAATCACGCACTTCCTGCAGTGCGCTTTCAGTAAGCTCGATGCCGCCAAAATCACCTTCAGCCAGCTCGCCGCCACCAGCATCGTTGATAAAGATGGCATCCTCGGGAAGCTTTTCAAAAAGCTCAGTACCTGAAGGTGTCTGTTCAAATTTTACTGTCCAGAAACCCGATATATCCGGTTCATCAGCCGCTTGCGCTACAAGGGAAGCAAGAGATGAAAGCAACAGGTACAAAGCCAACAGCAATTTATTTTGAAAATGATTTTTCATTAATTTTCCCGGATTCTGATATTGAGTTCTGACAAGTCAGGATTTAATCCTGGCTCAGACTTATACCATTTTGAGTGGCAAGTACTGACCCGTCCGCAAAAGTGACAGTGCGTATGCGCATATAGTAATCATCATTTCTTGCTGGCCAGCCTGTCACTGTCACTTCCTGGCCTGTTTTTATTGAATCCCTGCTCCAGCCTCTTCTGCGCAGGAGGCTGGGTGAGTTGGTTTCAGCACGCCACTGCATCTCTTCTCCGTCTTCATTAATAACGGTAAATTCCAGAACTCCATGAGGATTGGCAAAGCGAAAACTTTTTACCACGCCTGAAGCCTTGACTTCACCTTCAGGTAAAAAATGTACGGCAAAGGAATGATGGGCATAAATTTTTGGCGCAGCTAAAATAAAAAGTGTTAAGCCAATTATTGAGCATACCTTTTTCAATCCTTGTTTCATTCTCACCTCTTTGTACTCGCCAGTTATAACAATTAGAAGAGATTACTTAGTCTTTTAGTCTTAAAAAAGACTGTTATTCTAGCGCTGGCACTTGCCACAGTACACTGTTGATCTTTGTCCCTGACGGATTTCTTTTAAAATTCCACCACATTTAACACAAGGCAGACCTGCTCTTCCGTATACTGCCAGCGACTGTTTGAAATACCCTGGCTCCCCATCGCCGCCAATAAAATCCCTGAGGGTTGTCCCGCCAACTTGTATTGCTTCCGCCAATACCTTTTTAATTGTAGAGACCAGCAAGCGCGTTTTCACTTTGGACAGCGAACCGGCCTGTCGGGTTGGACGAATACCTGCCCTGAACAACGCCTCATTTGCATAAATATTCCCCACGCCCACAACCATGTGACCGTCCATGATAAATGTCTTAATTGGCGCTTTTCTTTTTCTGGACAGAGCAAACAGATAATCACTATCAAATTCATCAGCGAGTGGTTCAGGCCCCAGCTTACTCAGTAGCGGATGTTGATTCAGGTCCTCTGCTATCCATAAGATGCAGCCGAATTTCCGCGGATCACGATATCTAAGAATCTTGTCATTGTCGAACTGGAAGTCCGCATGATCATGTTTTTCCGGCAACGCTGATTTTGGAACAATACGTAAACTACCCGACATGCCAAGATGAATCATCAGCGTGCCATTGCCCATATCGATCAGCAGGTATTTGGCTCGCCGTTTAACTGATTGCACACTATTCCCGACCAGATTAGCAGGAAGCTTTGCCGGCACAGGCCAGCGCAACTTTCTCTCTCTGAGCACTACATTGGCAATTTTCCGATTCAGAATATGAGGTTCAATTCCACGTCGCGTGGTTTCCACTTCAGGTAGTTCAGGCATTCAATTTTCCATGCGCTATTACACGCTATTTTCCACGCTATAATGCAGCTCTTTTTTTCACTTAAAATTTTCTAACAAAAAACAGGTCGGGAGCTCTTATATGATTCTGGGTGTAGATACTGGCGGTACATTCACCGACTTCGTGCTGTTAACCCGCTCATCTTCTCAACCTGCTTCTTCATCTTCGAACAACAACACGGGTCAGAGCGCCGAACTGAGAACACACAAGGTACTTTCGACCCCCGGGTCGCCGGAGCGAGCCATTCTACTAGGGATAGAGGAAATGGGTCTAGCTGCTGAGGTAGCTACAGGCCAGGTAAAAATTATTCATGGCAGTACCGTAGCAACCAATGCCGCTTTGGAAGGAAAGGGAGTGAAAACGGCCTTTATCACCAATACCGGATTCAGGGACCTGCTTACCATTGGTCGCCAAACCAGACCTGAATTATACCTTCTGGAAACGCCACCAATATCTCCTCCAGTTAGCCGCGCACTATGCCTGGAAGCTGACGGTCGCATTGACAGTCTTGGCAATGAACTTGTCCCCTTGAACCAGCTTAACCTCGAAGCTCTACTTACCACCCTGAATCAACAAAAACCCGATGCGGTGGCAATCTCTCTGTTATTTTCCTTTCTCGATCCCGGCCATGAGAAGCAAATCGCCAGGTTCCTTGCAGAGAATCTTGATTATTCGCCGTTTATCACCTGCTCGCATGAGGTGCTGCCTGAATACAGAGAATATGAACGAGGCATTGCCACCTGGCTTAATGCCTCATTGGGTCCCCTGGTTAAGAAATACCTGCTAAATCTGAAAAACAGCACCCAGCCATCAAGATTATCTGTCATGCAATCCTCAGGTGGCACCATTGATGCCGACCAGGCCGCACGAAAATCTGTCAACCTGCTCCTTTCAGGTCCTGCCGGCGGCCTTGCGGCAGCCAGTTTTCTGGCTGAGCTCACCGGACAATCACGCTTGATGACTTTTGATATGGGCGGTACGTCCACCGATGTAGCTTTGCTTGATGGCAAGATCAATTTAACCACCGAAGGCCGTATTGGTGATTTTCCTGTCGCGGTACCAATGGTGGATATGCATACAATTGGTGCAGGCGGGGGCTCTATAGCCCTGATTGATGCTGGCGGCTTGCTCCAGGTAGGCCCGCAATCTGCAGGAGCCAGCCCAGGTCCGGCATGTTATGGTCTGGGTGGAACACGGGCAACAGTCACTGATGCAAATCTGGTGTTGGGCAGATTGCAGCCAGATTCTTTTCTCGGCGGCACTATGCACCTTGATATTGCCGCTGCCAAAGAAGCCATTTCTCCTATAGCCCTGGCATTGTCCTTAAGTATTGAAGACGCAGCATCAGGCATAATCAAAGTCGCCAATGAACATATGGCAAGGGCCCTGCGAGTTATATCCGTTGCCAGGGGGCATGATCCAAAGTCCTTCAGATTGTGCTGTTTCGGTGGTGCAGGTGGCCTGCATATCTGCGCCCTTGCTGAGGCCATGGGAATGAACGATGCCATGGTTCCTGTCAATGCCGGAGTATTGTCAGCCATGGGAATGTTCCTGGCGCCAGTGGAAAGACAGTTATCTCAAACCTGCCAGGGGCTTCTGCAGAGCCTGGATAAAAATGACATTGAACAGATATTTGCCAGACTTGCAGCCCAGGGGCTGGAGCAGCTGAAAGATGAAGGCCTTGATGCTGAAAATACACGAATCGAGCGCCAGGCTGACCTTCGTTATGCAGGACAGTCAACCAGTCTTACTATTGGCTGGACCGATTCTGCGGATGCTGAAGAGCAATTTCATATTAGCCATGAGCATCGCTATGGGCATCGACTTACGGCAAGTGTAGAGCTGGTAAATCTACGCCTGAGCGTTAGTGAACAAAAAGATCCCCCTGTATTAGCGCAATTGGAAGCACAGCTGGATCAGGCGGCTGTTAATGAAGGCAGTATTAACAACAAAATGCTTTATGGGATCAGTCAAGCTGTCCCGGTTATACAGCGCTCAACTCTCCTCAATAATAGTAAAATAAGAGGCCCGGCCCTCATTGTGGAAAGCAATGCCACGACATGGCTGGCAAGCGGCTGGCATGCCCGGTGCGACCCCTACGGAAACCTTATGCTGATGCGGGATAACCCCGCCACTGCGTGAACGAGTCAGCTGCAGTTCAATAGCAGGAATTTAGCGGGAATTTTCTAAAGTATCTGCCGGTCTGATGGCAGGAAAATACTGCAAAGCACTATTCAGTGCAGATTCAGCATGAGAATGACAATATTCCTGTTAATCCAAGATAGATAAAAACTCCGTAAAACGGTTGACCTGACAGAGTTGAAGTCGCACGATACCTCGTTCAGGCCACATTCCAGATTCAGGTATTCGCCCGTTTTCACGCAGTTTGGGAGGAGTTAGGCCAAAATGGCGGCAATTTTAAAAAAGATTAAAATGATGAAACGACACGTAATTATTTCGCAACTGCTTCTGGGCCTGGCTGTCCTTGTTATTACTGGCTGCCAGAGTACCTCAAGTTCAAGCTCTTCTTCTTCGAGCATGCCCAGTTCATCCTCCAGCTCATCCAGCAGTTCGAGCTCATCCCCCAGCATGCCGAGTTCATCTTCAAGCAGCTCAAGTTCATCGCCCAGCATGCCCAGTACTTCGTCAAGTAGTTCAAGCTCATCTCCCGGCATGCCCAGTGCATCCCCAGGCATGCCCGGATCACCTGGAATGCCTACTATTAGTGATAGTAGCTCCAGTAGCAACGGTGACAGCTCCAGCTCATCTCAATCAAGCGAGCAACAAGATGGATCCCAGGACAGCAACTCTTCAAGTAATGGAGGCCAGCAGTCTTCTCCCCAGGTCAGCGGCACTCAAGGCCAGAGCCCTGGAGATACAGGAGAATCTGGCGATGCTGGAAATAGTGGTGAACAAAATTCAGGCACACAAGCCGGCTCACAAAATAATGGACAGCAAGGCAGTGGTCAGCAAACTGCAGGGGCCAGCAATAATGGTGGTTTTGAAAGTAACGGTTCCGCTAATGGCAGTAGTTCTGCAGGAAATCAGGGCAATGGAGATGATCCTTTTGGCGATTTATCTGCAGGACGCGGCCAGGTAATGACTGCTTCCGAACGCAGGGCCGCACTTGATGCCAGATTGAATGAAGGCTTTGCCGAATTTGATGGCATGATTCTCGGCGAACGTGAACGTGTCCAGGCTGAGGCGGATGAAGCAGGCAGCGATGTCATGTCTAATGGCGGAGCAGGTGCTGGCAGTGGCGATGGTGAGCCAGGCGGTCCCCTAATTGTTGCATCGGCTCCTTCGGGCTCAACTGGCGGTGGCGTAATGCCAGCCGGAAACGCCAACCGGGAAGGTGACTTTTCCAATACCAGTCCACAGGAAACTTTTGAGACACCTGATGATATCCCCAGTGGAAATGACGATGATGTTGTAGCAAGGCAGCTCAGAGAGGCCGCAATGCGCGAACCCGACCCGGAATTACGCGAAAGACTCTGGGATGAATACCGTGCTTACACAGGCCTTGGTCAGTAATACAGCCTTTAAAAAAGACAAAGAAAGCCCAATTATCTGTTAACTGCGTATAAAACTATCCATCCCCTGACAATCGGGGTAGTAATTGAAACAAGAGTTGAGAATTGAGAATGGAGCATAGAAGGAATCTGGTTATGTTAAGACTATTTCAGCCGATTTTCTTATTATTGGTGATCGCAGGTGTCAGCGCCTGTGCTACCCAGACAGTGAAGTCCACCACCTTCACCCCCATTGATGCAGACCAGTCCGGCATTGTTGAAGAAGAGCTGCTGGATATCGGTATTGGCATTTTCCAACCCGGACTGGATGATATCCCCAGTAACCGGGAAGAGCTGACCTTTTCCGATGTTCGCATGGCAGAAACCTATTTTGCCTCCTACAATCTGGCCGCTGCACTGCAAACCAGTGGTAACTGGGGTGTCGTCAGAGTTGTTCCCGGAGACCTGTCCAGTTCAGATCTGGCAATAACCGGCACCATCCTGCAATCAGATGGTGAGACCATGCGTATGCAGGTCAATGTGAAAGATGCCACAGGGGCCACCTGGATCGACAAGGAATATGAAGAGGTAGTGAGCAAGTACAGTTATGACCCGCGCATGCGTCGCAGCGAAGATGCCTTTCAGGGCCTGTTCAATAAAATTGCCAATGATCTGCTGGAATATAAGCAGCGCAATATCGAGCGGGAAGAAATCCTCAATATTCGCACCGTCTCCCAAATACAATTTGCCCGCGACTTTGCTCCCCAGGTGTTTGATGATTACCTGGAAGAAGGGCGCAATGGCAGACTGGAAATCAAACGCCTGCCGGCTGAAAATGACCCGATTCTGGCCAGAATAGAAAATATTCGTGAAAGGGACTATCTCTACGTGGACTCCCTGCAGGATTACTACTCAAATTTTGTTCGTCAGATGGACGGTCCTTACACAGAATTTCGCCGCATGAGTTATGACGAAGTGATGAAAATGGATAGGCTTGCTGCCGATTCACGCCGCAATATGATCATGGGTGTGGCCGCTATTCTTGGTGGTATCGCCGCAACTCAAAGCAATAATGCTGCAGCTTATTATTCCTCGCCCATCATTCTTGCCAGTGGTGGCTGGTTAATCAAGGATGCTTTTAATAAAGGCGATGAACGGCAAATGCATATCGAGGCATTGGCCGAGCTCGGCAACTCTCTCGAAATGGAAATTGCACCACGCACCATTGAGCTTGAAGAGCGAACCATTACCCTGTCAGGTTCTGTTGAGGCACAATATGAGCAGTGGCGTGAACTTCTTGCGGACATTTATGCCAATGAAATCGGGGAGGCACCCAGCTCGGATTTATAGTGATGGATAAGCCGTCCTGGATCAGGGCTAATTCACTAATCATGAGCAGCACACCATGGCTGATTCAGAATTTGAAAAAATCACCCCTGCTGATATCAATCTAAGCGGTAAAGCCTCGTCCCGGGAAGCTGTTTCGGAAACGTCAACAGCGCCTTTGGGCGTAGAGGAAATTCGGCGCAGTGATGAAGAAAAAAAGAAACAGTCCAGAATATTGGGCGGTATCTTTTTTCTACTATTGGCTCTGGTAGGCGGTGTAATTTTCATTCTGCCTGAATTAATTTCACCCCCCGATTCCGCATCAGTATCCAGAGTTGTCGTTTTACCCCCACAAGCCAATTCCGCAGCGCCAGTGAATTCTGTAGCGCCGTTTGAAGAAGCACAAAAGTTACGCCAGCGCGAAGCCGCGCAAAATGTTCTGGCAGAAGTTCTGGATCTTCAGGAATCCCTGGATGAAAAGGAAGTCTCCCTTTGGGCTGAAGAAAGCATTAACAGAGTATTTGAGCTCGCCAGCATCGGTGATCAGGCATACCAGGGCCAGGATTTCATCGCTGCAACGTCGGCTTATCAGGAAGGGCTCGACATCCTCAGCACTCTTGATGCCAGCTTGCCTGATGTTTTCAGTCGTTACATGGCAATGGGTGAACAGGCGATTCTGGATGACGACCCAACACTGGCAGAAGAATCATTCAATATTGCGGTGCTGATTAATCCCGACAGTGACGCGGCTGTAACCGGTTATAATCGCGCTCAGTTGCTCACCCAGGTACTGGTTTTTATTGATCAGGGTATAGAGTTCCATGAGCTTGCTCAATTTGAAAATGCCATGGAACAATATCAGCAGGCTCTGGATAAAGATCCCGCCCATATTGGTGCTGGTGAACTGCTTGCAAGTGTAACTCGCGATATTCTCGATCGGGATTTTTCCCAGGTGATGTCTCGCGGCTTTGCTGCACTTGCATCAAATGCTCCTGAAGAAGCTGAAATCGCTTTCCAGCAAGCCCTGGCACTGAAGCCTGATTCTCCTGAAGCCAGTTCGGCACTGGAACAAACTGTCAGTCAAATGACCTTAAGTGCAATCAACATCCATCTGGACGCTGCCAGTGCCTTTGAAAACCAGGAACAATGGCAGCAAGCGTTTGCTGAATATGATGAAGCCCTCACCATAGATCCGAATCTGGTATCCGCGCGTGAAGGAAAGAGCAGGGCCAATAGCCGAAATAATCTGGACAGCTATCTGGACACTATTAATAACGACCCCTTACGTCTTGCAGAAAATGCTGTTTATCAACAAGCCGTGAGTATCTATAACGAGGCCGCCAAGATTGAAGGCAACTGGACCAGGCTAAATGACCAACTGCTTACTTTGCGTAATTTCATTGAACGTGCCACTGAACCAGTTCCTGTTCAAATACAATCCGATGGCCTTACCGATATAACTGTTTACCAGGTAGGCAACCTGGGACTAATCGCCAATCAAACCTTGAGTCTAACGCCTGGCACCTATGTGGCGGTTGGCATCAGGGCTGGGTTCCGCGATGTCAGGGAAGAATTCGTGGTAGGTTTTGACGGGCAGTCACCTGTCATCACTGTGCAGTGTGTTGAAGAGATACTATAAAAAATTTTCCAGGGACTAATTAAACAATAATGCCTGACGACAAAATCAATCCAACTCCTGAAAATAATATGGAGAGCAATGGCAAGGGGAACTTCAACGACCCCATCCAGCCTATTGATTTTACGCCGGTCGATCAGTACTCGCGAAAAATCAATTTCAAACTCAGCCCGGTAAAGATAGTCCTGTCTGCTTTTCTGGTGTTATTTACCGGTGTCGCCTGGTTTGTTCTTTCCGCTAAATCGGTATACCTGGACGTTACGCCGGCTACCAGCCTTATCAAGGTTAATCATCCACTGGCTGTAAAAATCGGTCCTCGTTATCTGGTGCTCGACGGCCAGCTACCAGTCATGGTGACAGCTGAAGGTTACTACCCGCTGGACACCTCTCTTACAGTTACAGACCAGCAGGCACAAACCTTTGTTATCGATATGGTGCCATTACCAGGCTTTCTCAGCGTTAGTACTGAAGATGTCGATGGCGCCCAGGTCATCATAAGTGGCGAGGAAGTAGGGCAAACACCGCTTACTGATTTTGAGCTTGCTGCTGGCAACCATGTGATTTCCATCATTCTGGATCGCTACGAACCCTTTGAAACTTCAATTTTTATGGAAGGACGCCAAACCAGTCAGGGCCTGGAAGTAAAATTACTTCCTGCCTGGGCCGAGGTAAGTTTTAGTACCAGCCCGGCTGGCGCCATGGTCACAGTAGATGGTCTGGACGTAGGGCAGACACCACTTGTAACAGAAATCCTTGCCGGAGCACATGAAGTACTTGTGAAGCTGCCTGCCCATAAGGCCTGGACAGAAGACATCAGTGTCAGCGCCAGGCAAAACATAACAGTCCCTTTAATTGAACTTGAGCAGGCTGATGGCCTGGTACTGCTGCAATCTACCCCCAGTAATGCCAATGTAACTGTTGACGGAGTATTTCAGGGGCAAACCCCGCTTGAAATTACCGTGCCACCTGGCACCTCTCATGACCTGTCATTCTTTCTTAACGGCTATGAAGAAGCCCGGCGCTCCATAAGCACACGCCCTGAAGAAGAAGCTTCACTTCAGGTGAATCTTGAGCCAATTCTTAGTTCCGTTGAAATCAGCGTCGTACCACAACAAGCTGAGTTATATGTGAATGGCGAGTACAAGGGCAATGCTAACCAGACTATCGAGTTGTTGGCAGCAAGACAGCTTCTTGAAATTCGTTATGAAGGCTATGTGAGCTATGAAACAGAATTTGTTTCGCGACCAGGCCTTGATCAGAAACTGGACGTCATTCTTAAATCACTGGAACAGCAGCGACTTGATTCAATAAAAACCTTTATCACCAATGCTGCTGGCCAGTCCATGAAACTTATTTACCCCGACAGTTTTCAAATGGGCGCATCACGCCGTGAACCTGGTAGACAGGCAAATGAAGTTTTACGTAATGTCAGCCTCACGCGCCCGTTTTATCTTTCCCTGATGGAAGTCACCAATGCCCAGTTTGCTCAATTTGACTCAGAGCATTCTTCAGGCGTGGTGGAAGGCAGGACCATGAGCAATAACAACCAGCCAGTAATCAGAGTGAGCTGGGATCAAGCTGCACTTTTTTCTAACTGGTTAAGTGCACAGGAAGGACTTGAGCCATTTTACACCACAGAAAATGGTGTGGTTACAGGCTTTAATGCCGCCAGTACTGGCTACCGCCTGCCAACGGAGGCAGAGTGGTCATGGGCAGCCAGGGTTGAGGGTGAACCGACAAGTCTGCTGAAATTCCCCTGGGGTGCACAGCTGCCTCCCCCTGCCAATCATGGCAATTATGCCGACATCTCAGCAGGAGTTTTCCTGGGCAGAATTATCGCCAACTACAATGATGGCTACCTCGGCACAGCACCTGTTGGAAGCTTCCCGCCTAACAGCAATGGATTTTTTGACATAGGTGGCAATGCGGCAGAATGGGTACATGATTTTTATGGCGCCAGTGGACAAATAGGCGCGGCAGTAGAAACTGACCCCCTGGGTCCGACAAGCGGTACTTACCATGTCATAAGAGGATCAAGCTGGGCACATGGCACTATTACAGAGCTCAGACTTTCCTTTCGCGACTATAACGACGAACCGCGCGATGATGTAGGTTTTAGAGTGGCACGTTATCTTGAGTGATAATCATGAAAGCTAAGGCTATGGCAATCCTCATTGCAGTTTCCCCATTAACTGGGCTGTATGCCGCGCAAGACAATATCGAAATCGATGAGGGTGTAACGGTAACTGTACCGGCAGTAGAAATTAGTTCAGAAGAGAATGAAAACGCTCTTGATGAAAGCATTTTTGATGAAAGTAACAATGAGACGATTAGTGAAACCAGCGCAGAGACTTCAGACGATAATTTTATACCCAGTATACGAATAGCTGAAGATTTACCTGTGGCGTTTCCCGTGGACATCTGATTTTAAAAAAACAAAGGCAAGAATATGAAGCAACAGGGCATTATTTCGGATTTTATCTATCAGGTTTTCGCACTTATTATTTCTGTGATTGTTGTACATGCAGTTTATGTTGCTGTGATACGCCCAAATGCAGAGGCGATTATGGAACAGCAGACTGCTCAACAAGCCGTTGATCCGGATTACGTTGGCGAACGCTCCCTTTTTGTTGTAATGAAAGATTATGAACAGGAAACCTGCATCATCCTGATGCTTTGGGCTATGTCCATTATTGGTTTGAAAATTACGCGCAATCGTAATGAAAACAAATTGCTTGAACGCTCACTGTTGAATTTATCAGAAGGCATGAGCATTTTGCCGGAAGATGCCAGAGATTATTCACGACCGGTTCAAGCCCTTCCCCCTGATGAGCGGCAATTCCTGCTGCCAAGAGCTTTACTCGGCGCATTACAACGCTTTGGTTCGACTCATAGCATTACCGATGTTGCTTCTGTCATTAAGGATATCTGTAATACCGAAGCAGACCGTCTGGAAAGTGAATTAACCATTGTGCGCTATATTGCCTGGGCAATTCCATCCATTGGCTTCCTGGGGACTGTGCGCGGCATTGGTGAAGCCCTTGGGCAAGCCCATCGGGCAGTCAGCGGCGATATTGTCGGTGTGACTGTCAGTCTGGGCGTAGCTTTCAACTCGACCTTTATTGCCCTGGTTGTCAGCATCCTGATCATGTTCCTGCTTTACCAGCTCCAGCTTATGCAGGACCGCCTGGTACTTGATACGCAAAATTATTGTGACAACTACCTGATCAGACATTTACAGGTTCCGGAAAAGGCTGAACAAGCGTGAGTGTTCATATCATTGAATTAAATGACCGCAGCATTAGCCTGCGTAATCAGAATGAAGTCCTTGTACAAAGCCCGGGCTTTGCCAATATTGCAGACAAAACCCCTGTGTTTGGCGAACCGGCACGCAATTCTGCAAGATTACATCCGCGTCATACCTATTCACAGTTCTGGTCTCAGTTAAGCCTGGATCCGCTGGTCAACAGCAACAACCATTTTCGTCATCAGGCCGATCTGGCCTTCGCCCATTTAAATGATATTGCCAACCAGCATGCACTAAAAGACGACGTGATTTTTGCCGTCCCCAGCAACTACAACAGAAACCAGCTTTCTATTTTGCTCGGACTGGTTCAGTCCTGCGAGTTTGACGCCGCCGGCCTGGTTGATATGCCATTGTTAATGTCAGGTAATTCTGCTGATCCTGATATCACGGTATATCTGGATATTCAGCTACACCAGTCTGTGCTGACGACATTCACAAGCAAAGATGGCAAGCCTGCTCGCGACAAGGTAATTCAAATTCCTGGCACAGGCTTGATCGCCCTGCATGATAGCTGGGTGAACATGCTCACCGATGAATTTATAAAGCAAAGTCGTTTTGACCCTCATCATAATGCTGAAACCGAACAGTATGTTTACAACCAGCTCGAAGACTGGCTTAAGCGTTCCTTACATGACAATGAGATCCTGATGGAGATCAACAATAAAGGCTCGGTCTATCAGGCAAAAATAAACAGGGGACATTTTGAGCAGCGTAGCAAAAACATTTTTGCGCGCATTAAATCAGAACTGGAATCATTGGTTGGAAATGATAGCGCTTTGTATTTACCAGAAGCACATGCAAATCTTCCCGGACTTTCCCTTTGTCTGAACAACATCACAGCGGTCAAAGATTCGCAATTGCTGGAAAATACTCTGGCCAATCTTGATCACATCAAGGGAGAGCCTGGCTCGCTTAATTTAGTGGCCAGTCTTCCGGCATCGAATCCTGGTGGCCAGGAAAAACCGGCTCGCTCCGTGAGTAAAGATAATGTCCCTTCTCATATTCTGATTAACCATCGTGCCTATACACTCCCGGTGTCTATTCACTATGGACCTGTAAATAACCACTCCTCACAGGTTGCTGACAATATTTTTCTTGAAGCGTCACAAAGTGGTCAATTAAACTTTTCGTTAAATGCTGAAAGCGTACAGCTGGATTGCTCCGAAGGCAGTGCCGTTGAACTCAATGGTAATCTGGCCTCTGCAACTGAGCATCTGAAACTCGGTGATGTTATCTGTCTACCGGGTACAGCAAATCCCTTACAGTTTATTCAGGTGGAATAAACGATGGCAGAGAGCAAGGCGGCCAAGCGTGAATTCAACCCTATCAGTCTTTCTTTTCTGGATGTAATGTCCTGTGGCTTTGGTGCCGTTGTACTTATTTTTCTTATTCTGGACCACTCATCCAGCACTCAAAACGCAGTCACTAATCCCGAGCTTGCCGCCGAAATAAACTTACTCAATGATGAAATTACTGATGGTGAAGCAAATCTCGTCAGAGTGCGTAATACTATTTCGGACGTTGACTTCCAGATGGTTGAAGCCCAGGGCCTGGCGCGCTCTATTCAGGATGAAATAACGACCTTTCTGGAAGAGCTGGCGCAACTGGAAAATACAACATTGGCACGCAGGGAAAGTGTCGAAAAACTGAAATCTGATATCCAGGCTCTTGAACAAGAACTGGAACGTTTGCGTGCATCCTCGGACTCATTCAGTGGAAATTTTATCCGGCCCTATGTGGGTGATGGCAACCGCCAATATCTCACCGGACTGATTCTGGGCGGCAGCAGAATACTTATTTTGGTGGATACCTCTGCCAGTATGCTCGATAACACCATTGTAAATATTATTCGTCGGCGCAATATGTCAGATGATGCCAAACTGAACTCAGAGAAATGGGTGGCAGTGCGAAAAGTTGTGGATTGGCTGACAACACAATTACCACCTCCCAGCCAATATCAGATTCTTGCCTTTAATGAGGATGTTCAGCCCTTGATTCCTGGTACAGAAGGCAACTGGCTGGAAGTGGCTGATGAAGCCCAGCTGAGCGAAACCGTAAGCCGGCTCAACCAGCTCATCCCGGTAAACGGCACTAACCTTGAAAATGTATTTCAGGCAGTCGCCATGATGAATCCGCTGCCTGACAATATCTATCTCATCACCGATGGCCTGCCCACTTTGGGCACAAGAGAAGGCGGCCTTTTTAACCGCAGTGCAGAGAGCAATAAAAATACGATATCCGGCAGAGAGCGTGAGGAATTGTTCAACGTTGCTCTGGAGAGATTGCCTGCAGGAATTCCGGTCAATGTAGTATTAGCCCCGCTGGAGGGTGACCCTATGGCGGCTTCACTTTATTGGAAGCTGGCTGTTTCAACAGGGGGCTCCTTCTTGAGCCCGTCCAGGGACTGGCCATAATGGGTACTACTCATTGCAGGTATCAACAGCCTGCAGCGCAGCAATAAAATGAAACAAGGTAAACCTGAGAGATAATATAAATAGTGGCCAGACGTACAACAGAGACTTTTAATATTTCCTTCCTGGATGTGATGTCCTGTGGATTTGGCGCCATCATTCTGTTGTTGATGATTACCAAGTCATCTTCACCAACACCGCTGGAAATATCAGAGACTCCTGTGGAAGGCAGCGTGCTGGAGCTGCAACGGCAGCTTTTCGAAATTCGCGGGGAAACAAATATTCTTAACCGCGAAATGAATGCCAAACATGAACAACTCTCCCAGTATGAAGAAAGGATCGCGCGCCTGCGCCGTGAATTGTCCACTATAAATGGTCAGTTTAACGCCACTGATCAGGACTCTACGGTCAATGACATCATGGAAGGCCAGCTCGCGCGTGCACGACAACAGCTTTCAGATGAAATGCGCCGCTTACAGGCCAATATGGATCAGCTGCAGCTCAATGATTCCGTGGGTGGCGTGCCAGTAGACAGTGAATACATCATATTTATCATCGATACTTCGGGAAGTATGTTCAACTATAGCTGGTCTCGTATGCTGGAGGTCATGGTAGATACGCTGGATATTTATCCCGAAGTTAAAGGTATCCAGGTAATGAATGACATGGGTGAGTACCTGTTTTCCAGTTTCCGTGGTGACTGGATTCCGGACACTCCAGCCAGAAGACAGGCGATATTGCAGCGCCTGCGCACCTGGAACCCTTTCAGTAACTCCAGTCCTGTAGAGGGTATTACCAATGCCATCCGAAATTACTATGATCCGGGCAAGAAAATCAGTATTTATGTGCTCGGCGATGAATTTCCACCCGCCAGTGGCTCCGTGAGGAATGTGATTGAGACAGTGGACCGGATTAATGTGGAAGATCGGGAGGGTAATCGCCTGGTAAGAATCCATGGCATCGGTTTCCCCGTATATTTCTCACAACCGGAGCGTTATCAGTCTACCGGAATACGCTTTGCCACTTTGATGCGAGAGTTGGCCCGCAAAAATGGCGGCACATTTGTCGGCCTGAATGACTTTTACTAAATTTACTGGATTTAACCTGACTTATTGCTGAAAACTTAAACTGGAGTAATATAGATATCCCCCCTATGGAAAAAGTGCTTTATTCGGGACAGGTAGCTAAAAATTCAAATGATGCCAATGATACGAACTATGACAACCAGTCTAACAAGCATTAGCGCTCATGGAGCTCTGAAGGGCTTTCTTTTATCTGCGATTTTGCTACTCACGGCATGCTCAGCAACAACCATTAATATTTCCGGCACCTTCCCGGCGCCGCTTGTGCAAAAGCTGCCTCTTACTGTCGGGGTCTTCTATGACGATGCCTTCACAAATCACAGTTTTATTGAGATCAATGATAATACCGGGGATGATCAGTACATCATCAATTCCGGCTCGTCTCAGATAGAACTTTTTAACACCATGTTACCCGCAGTATTTGAAGAAGTGGTCCAACTGGACAGCATTGACAGCGCCAATGCCCTGAACGGACTTGATGCCGTATTTATTCCGGGGATCGAGGAATTCCAGGTCGGATTACCCCAGAAAACCCGACTCAATGTTTACGAAATCTGGGTGAAATATAATATGCGCCTGGCCCGGACAAACGGTGACTATATTGCTGACTGGGTAATGACAGCGTATGGCAAGTCACCCGAAGAAACTTTTCAGTCAGTGGATGCAGGCGTCAATGATGCGGCCAATGTTGCCTTACGTGATCTGGCCGCCAGCTTTACCCTGGGCTTTGGCAATGTCCCTGAAATTAAAGAATGGTTGCGCTCAGAAAACTTTCTGGAAGAGTAGAAAAACCAGGTATTTGAAGTTGTGTTAAATCAGGCAAAACTTATTTGCAGAGTCAACAACATGAATATACTTCGATTTAAATTTACATATAACTCTATTCCCCGCCTGGCGTTTGTATTACCGGCCATTTTTTTTCTTTGCAGTTGCACCACAACTGAAATTGATGAATTCAGGCAAAGCCCGACCGCCATCAGTTTTGATGAAAGTATCGTCATTCTCGGTCGACGTCAGAACAATAACTACGAAACAGAAGAAGACTTTGTCACTTGTGTTGCAGATGTGGTGAGCAGAGGCCAAAATTCAATAAGTGTTGTTGATGAACAGTTATTTCTTGATGCCATGTTCCCTTTCTTTGAGCCACGCACGGCGCCGATGCGTACCGGTCACCTGGAGCAATTAATGGCAGTGGATGTTGCCGCTGACAAACTCGAGGAGTTTGGTATTGAGTACATTGTCTGGCTGGACGGCATCACCGAGCGTTCTGATCAGTCCGGCTCTATTTCCTGCACCATTGGACCAGGCGGCGGTGGCTGTTTTGGCTTTGGTACCTGGACAGATGATTCCAATTTTGAAGCAGAGATCTGGGATCTCGATACAATGAGCAGCGTTGGCTCGATCAGCACAGACGCTAATGGTCAGTCCTATATGCCGGCTGTGGTTATTCCAATCCCGCTAATCGCCAGGGTGGAAGCCAATGCCTGCAGCGGTCTGGGTAACCAGCTCAAACAATTTATTAACGGAAGCGGGACCTGATCTGGTCAGTTCATCATTGATTAAGCTTTTTCCCGTTAGGATGTAGTCATGAAAAGCTTGCGCTATTTCTTCACAATTTTTGGTGTTATACGCCTCTTTGCGCACACCTTCTTTTTATTAGTAGGTCGCAGCCGCGTATTAGTAGGTCGCAGCCGCGTATTAGTAGGTCGTAGCCGCGTATTAGCAGGTCGCAGCCGCTTATTTTTTACACTATCACTGTCATTTTTCCTCACTGCCTGCGCAGGTAACCCCACTGGCGGAGCAAATTTCGTGCTCATGAGTGAAAGCGCCGAAATTGAAAAAGGGAGAGAGCTGCATGCTGAAATGCTGCAACAAAATCCAATTTATCAGGATCCGGAACTGCAGGCCTATGTAGAAAAAATCGGTCAGAAGATGGCTGCTATCTCCCATCGCCCGGAGCTGGATTATGTTTTCACTATTATCGACAGCCCCGACATCAATGCTTTTGCCCTGCCCGGCGGCTTTGTTTATGTGAACCGCGGTCTGTTAACTTATCTGAACTCCGAAGCACAACTGGCCGCTGTTCTTGGTCATGAAATTGGTCATATCACTGGCCGCCATGCTGTACGCCAGCAAACAGCTGCCAGATCGGCCAGTGCTGCCTCCATAGCCTTGATTTTTGCCACAGGTGTAGATCTGCGGGAAACCACCAGCTTGATCAGTGGCGCTCTTATCAGTGGCTATGGGCGGGATATGGAGCTTGAGGCTGACAGTCTTGGTGCCGAGTATCTTTTCAATGCCGGCTATAACCCGCTTGCCATGGTGGAAGTCATCTCAGTGTTGAAAAATCATGAAGACTTTTCCAAGAGAACATCGAACCGTACTGCTGTGAGCTATCACGGTCTTTTTGCATCACATCCGCGCAATGATACCCGCTTGCAGGAAGCCGTGGGCAAGGTCGGGGCCTTGTCAGATCAGCAAATTACTGAAAGCGATCCTGCAGTATTTCGTGAACAGATGAGCGGTTTGATCGTTGGCCCCAGCCCCCAGAATGCGGCTGGTGGTGATCAGCGCAACCGCTATTATCAAACCCTGTTTAATTACACCATGCTCATCCCGGAAGGGTGGTCGAAAGAAGAAACCACAACCACCATGAATAGCGTCAGTATTGATGGAGGAAGTAGCATAAAAGTAGAAGCACAACGATTACAGCAGTCCAAAGAACCCCGATTGTTTATCCGGGAAAACCTGGGCATAGGCAATCTGCAACAATCAGAGTCAATATCACAATTTGGTCTAACGGGGTTTACCGGGATCAATCCTGATACTGGTGAAAGAGTGGCGGTATTCTATCTTGGCCCACGAGCATTTATCCTCACCAGCTCAGCAGGAGAAGGTTTTTCAGATGAGCAGTTAATGGAATCAATTCGTAGCTTCAGGCCAATCGCCCGCAATGAAATGCTGTTTGCCAATCCTGTCCACATCACCTATATCCAGGCCGATGGTCAGATCACCTATGCAGATCTGGCACGCCAGACACGACTCACTGAACACCAGGAGGACATGCTCAGACTATTAAATGGCGACTACCCTTTTGGCGAACCTGAGTCCGGACAATGGGTAAAAATAGCCAACTGATTTTCATCATCTGGCTTCATTTACCCTTATCACTCGATGTCACCCCTTATTCATTGTGCCTGAATTCACTTATTACCTTTCAAACAAATGGTATAGGTAATCATAGTCAGGTGCATGTGTTATGCCTTCCGTCGGCGTGCCGGGTTTAAATGCATCATGACAACCTTCACAGCTTGCCACCAATACATCACCGCTGGTAGCCAGCAAGCCCTGGTCTTTATTTTTAGCTGCATCAAGAGCAAGCATCGCCGCATTGGTCATAGTGCGAGAATAACTTATCCATGCATCTGAATCAGCCCAGGTGTTGTCGAGGCTGCCAGATCCGCCCAGCGTAATCAGAGGACCTGAACCCGCCAGCTGAATGGCGTAATACTCAATGGTGCGCCATTCATCAGCAGAGATTTCACGCTCCATAACAGAATAATCCCAGATATAGTGAGCTGAGTGGTCAATCAGTGTCACCATCAGGGCATTAATGCTTACCGGAACAGGAATACTCCTTTCATCATTCTGGGCAACAAGGGATGCTGAATATGAAAATACTGCCAAGACACCCATTACGGTTAAAGCAAGCGCGTTTCTGGCTCGATTAGATAAGGTGGTTTTCAAAGTCAATTTCATTACTTTAGTCCTCTATCACTAGATATCTGTCTCAGTATCACACCAGTTTTTTTTCAATTTTTGACTTGCTTCAAGCTGTGCGACGATTTAAAAATAGCAGTACCTCATGATACCTTTATCTATCTCTCTACAGGATCTAAATTTAGCCCATGGTCAAAAGATTACATGAATGCCCCTGTTGCCATGAGCGCAGCATTTCAAATTACCAGAAAATATTTTCTGTGTCTTTTTCGCCTGCTTGCTGCCCCCGATGCAAAAAACTAAGCTATGTTCCAATTATTCATGGCTTGATGGTGCTGACAGCGTGGATGATCCTGACCTGGATTTTTATCGGACTTGCCATTATGGCGGGCATGTCCTTTTTTCTGCTGGGGACCATTCCTGCACTAATTGTTTGTATTGATAGATACCTGATTAAAGCGCCACTTATCGTCAGGGAGCCACCGGCAGAAACCGAGTAAATCCATTCATCCAAATCCGGGAACCGCTGATTAAGCCTGAAGAGTTATTGGAAGCCAGGTCAGCAGTAGCTACAATGGCAGACCGCCAACAAGACAGGTCAGATCATGAGCAGTAGTTCTCCCAGCAAACCCAGAATTATCGTAGGTATTAGTGGCGCTTCCGGCGTAATTTACGGAATCCAGGCCCTGAAGACCTTGCGTGAACTTGAATTTGAAACTCACCTGGTAGTAAGCAAATCAGCCCTGGTGACCTTGAGCCAGGAAAGCCCCCTCAAGGCTGCCGAATTATTCGAACTTGCGGATGTGCATTATGCCAATTCAGATATCGGCGCTTGTATTGCCAGCGGCAGTTTCCAGACTATAGGTATGTTGATCGCCCCCTGCTCTATCAAAACTTTATCAGAGGTAGCGACAGGAGTGACGTCCTCACTGCTTAGCAGAGCTGCTGATGTTGTTTTAAAGGAACGCCGAAAACTGGTGTTGATGGTCAGGGAAACACCACTGCATGCGGGTCATCTGGAAAGTATGCTCAGGGTCACCAATATGGGGGCTATCGTAACTCCGCCGGTTCCTGCTTTTTATACACAGCCGGAAACCATTGACGATATAGTATGCCAGAGCATCGGTCGAGCGCTGGATCTGTTCAATGTGGAAAGTGGTCTGGTTAAGCGATGGACCGGGAATCAGCCCCGGCGGGATAAAGAATAAAAAGAAAGAATAATTTGAAGGCTGCTCAGTAATCCCGGGCAGGCTTTCCTTCTCTTTAAAGCAAGGAAAGCGGGTAACCGAAGGAAAGCGTAAAAAGTCTGATTACTTAATTTTAGCTTCAGTATAGACAACATGCTTGCGCACAACGGGATCAAACTTTTTGATTTCCATTTTTTCCGGCATGTTGCGTTTGTTCTTATCAGTTGTGTAAAAGTGCCCAGTACCTGCGCTGGAAACCAGTCTGATTTTATCTCTCATAATCTTTGCCTCTGCGTTGGCCCTTTTATAAAGATGGCGATTATTCGCTCTAAAAGGCCAGTGACTTGAATCTCGTAACTGTATTTATACCAAAACCAAAATTTGTACTAGACCTTGGTACCGTTGGCGCGGATATCACTGAGAACCCGGTCAATACCAAGTTTATCAATGATACGCATCCCTTTGCTGGACAAGCGTAACTTAACAAATCGCTTCTCAGACTCAACCCAGAACCTGTGTGAATGAAGGTTCGGGCAAAAACGGCGTCTGGTCCTGTTCTTAGCATGGGACACATTGTTGCCAGTAACAGGTTTCTTGCCGGTAACCATGCATACTCTGGACATTATATTGCCTCGTTTTACTCGCTAATGAAGCCTTCAGGCCCCCTGCGAAAATTCCGTGAAAAAAAGAGCGCGTTTTATATCAGAACTCAAGCTGAAGTACAAGGAAAACTCGGGATTCCCCCAAATTGCCACCCCCCTGGAGCCAAAATATTTACGGGTACCGAAAGCGGCCCCCTCAAATTGACTCCCAACATAGCACGCCAGGGTCATGAATACTTTGCTGCTCATTCTTACAAATGACCCTGTTCTGCCAGCGACTTTACTTCTCCATCGCCCACAATCAGATGATCAAGGGTGCGGATATCAACTTCAGATAAGAGGTTTTTCAGGCGATGCGTAATACTGATATCTGCCTGGCTCGGCTCTGAAACTCCTGAAGGGTGATTATGAGCAAAAATAATGGCCGCAGCATTATGATGCAGCGCTCGTTTGATCACTTCCCGTGGATGAACCGAGGCGCCATCTATGGTGCCGAGAAACAGCTCCTCCTGAGCAATAAGACGGTTCTGGCTATCAAGGAACAGGCAAAGAAATATCTCCCTGCCACGATCAATAAGACGTGATTTCACGTACTCACGGGTCATCCGGGAATTAGTAAAAACATCTTCCCGCAGTAGTGTTTCTCTCAAGCAGCGCTGAACCAGCTCGTTGGCTGCCTGTAATTCAGCGTATTTGCTATTACCAGCCCCGGAAGGGCACAAAACTCGTCCCTGGAAGCTCTCAGTACCCCTCTGAGGCTTCCAAAACCAGTTATAAGGTTCATGGCCAACTCCACTGCGCTGCTCCCCCTGACCCCGGTACGCAGGAATACTGCCAGTAATTCCGCATCTGAAAGACTGTGCGCACCGGAATTTATCAGCTTTCCTCTGGGTCTTTCGCTGTCAGGCCAGTCTGCTATAGCCATAAAAACACCTCTATTAAGCTGAAAACCATTTTATAAACCCGGCTACATTCGGCGGCCCTCAAGCTACTCTCAAGCTACTCTCAAGCTGCTCTCAATCTGCTTTTAAGCTGTTATCAAGTTGTTATCAAATTGTATCTGCCCGGTCTTGCTGTTAGTCTTTTGGCACTTTTTGCAAGGACTTGTGACTTGGCTATACTCGCTATACTGACAAGCCCATAACCCTGATAATTACGATTTCAGATTCGCTTATAAATAATAACTATTACTTGATGATTCTTTGTTATAACTCTTTGTTTATAACTCTTTGTTTATAACTATAGTTCAGGTTTAGTTTTCTGCCTGAGTTTGGACGCACATGCTTAGTCTTTCAAATAAACAGATCATTCTCGGTATAACCGGGGGCATCGCAGCCTATAAAGCGGCAGAACTCTGTCGTTTACTTATCAAGGCTGGCGCCGATGTCAGAGTGGTCATGACACCTTCAGCGACTGAATTCATTACTTCGCTGACTTTCCAGGCGCTTTCCGGCAATCGGGTTCAAATCGAGCTGCTGGACGAAGAAGCAGAAGCGGCCATGGGGCATATAGAGCTGGCACGCTGGGCTGACCTGATTCTGGTTGCGCCGGCAAGTGCCAATTTTATTGCCCGCTTAAGCCAGGGCAGAGCGGAAGATCTCTTATCGACCTTATGCCTGGCCACCACTGCCCCTATCGCAGTAGCTCCCGCCATGAATCAGGCTATGTGGCGCAATGAAAATACCCAGGAAAATCTTCAGGCACTGAAGCAAAAAGACATCGCGGTTTTAGGCCCGGCCTCGGGTGAACAGGCTTGCGGCGATGTGGGACTGGGCAGAATGCTGGAACCTGAAGAAATAGCGCAAGCTGCAGCGGATGTATTTGAAACCGGGGAGCTGGCCGGTGTTGAAATCACTATCACCGCAGGCCCCACACGTGAGGCCATAGATCCTGTGCGTTATATCAGCAATCATAGTTCCGGAAAAATGGGTTATGCGCTTGCCAGAGCCGCCATGGAGGCCGGCGCAAAGGTGGTACTGGTAAGCGGTCCGGTCTCACTGCAAGCACCTCCCCAGGTGAAACTGGTCTCAGTGGAAAGCGCCAGACAAATGCTGGACGCCTGCCAAGTATTACCAGGCGACATTTTTATTAGCGTGGCTGCAGTGGCGGATTACAGGCCAGCGAATATCGCCAGTGAAAAAATCAAGAAACATGCTGACACCATGGAATTAAACCTGGTAAAAAACCCAGACATTCTTGCGCAGATTTCACTTTCTGCAATGCGTCCTTTTTGTGTAGGTTTTGCCGCGGAAACCGAGAATATCGAAGAATATGCACGCAAAAAATTACAGGATAAAAAGCTGGATTTAATCTTTGCCAATAACGCCGCTGCCACGTTTAACAGCGAATCCGCTCTTGCTACAGCGTATTGGAAAAATGGCGAACATCCCTTCCCACAAAGCAGTAAAACCAGTCTGGCGAGAGATATGGTATCTCTGATTGCCCGTTGCTACCGCGAATCAAAGATCACTGAAACCTAAGTGCTTAAGGTCAGGCTTCCCGACAATATTTTTCGTGCCTATGATATCAGGGGCATAGTGTATGAAGGAGTGGACGAAGAGGTGGGCGCAGGTCTGGATGAGGGCATTATCCAGCTCATTGGCCAGGCTATAGCCAGCGAGGCTCTTGATCTCGGAGAGAAATCCCTCATAGTCAGTGCAGACGCGCGTCTCTCCAGTCCCGCATTTTCCAATGCCATGATCAAAGGTATTCTTTCCACAGGGTGCAACGTTGTAAACATCGGTGTCGGTCCCACCCCATTAATGTACTTTGCAACACATCATCTTGATGTGCATTCCGGTGTGATGATTACTGGCAGCCATAATCCCAAAAATTATAACGGCGTAAAAATTGTTCTTAACAATAATTGCCTTGCCGCCGATCAGATCACCCGGCTTAAAGAAAGAATCCTCAGAGAGGATTTTCACAAAGGGTGCGGGTCATCAAGCATTCTTGATATCGCCTCCGACTATATAAAAACTGTGCGCCAGAACATCCAACTCAAAAAATCCCATTAAGTGGTTATCGATTGTGGCAATGCTGTGGCCGGCAATTTTGCTCCCCAGCTCTTTGCTGCGCTCGGTTGCCAGGTGGTGCCCCTGTATTGCGAAACAGATGGTAACTTCCCAAATCACCATCCGGATCCAACGCGAGAGGAAAACCTGCAAGACCTTATAGCGCTGACCAACAAAGAAAACGCAGCTCTTGGTATTGCCTTTGATGGTGATGGCGATCGTGTAGTGCTGGTAAGCAATAGCGGCAAGATTATTGATGCCGATAAAATGATGCTGACCTTTATAGAGGATATTGTTCCGGAAAATCCCGGTGGGAGTATTATTTTTGATGTAAAAAGCTCTCAACATCTGTCGCGAACCATAAGCCGGCTAGGCGGCAAACCGGTAATGTGTAAAAGCGGCCATTCTTTTGTTAAACAACAAATGCATGCAACAGGTGCGCTTCTGAGCGGAGAATACTCGGGCCATATTTTTTTCCGCCACCGCTGGTATGGCTTTGATGACGGCATGTACAGTGCGGCGAGATTCCTGGAAATCATGGATAAAAAAAACCGCAGTGCAGATACCTTGCTGGAAACGTACCCTATCACCTACAGCACAGCTGAACTCTATGTACCGGTCAGTGAAGAAGAAAAATTTTCAATCATGGATGCACTGCTGGAAAAGCTGGAGATACCGGGAGCCCATATAAAACGCCTGGATGGAATCAGAGCGGAAACAGAAAATGCCTGGGGACTTATCCGCGCATCAAATACCACGCCTAATCTCATTCTGCGTTTCGAGGCCGATTTAGCCAGTGCTCTGGAGCAAATCCAGGTAGTTTTCAGGCAGGCTATTATGGCGTTTTTCCCGATACTTGAGCTGAATTTCCCGGTTCCTGCCCAGGACTAAAACAGCATTGAGATACTAAAAACAAGAAAATTTCTTGGGCTCAGACCGGGCATGGCCTATAATTACTGATCAATCTTGTTAGTGAGCATTCGCTTAGCGAATAATTCGGGTTTTCAGATGACTCTTGAACTCAGTTCTGCAAAAAATATAGCCAGCGTTCTGACCGAGGCCTTGCCTTATATCCAGCGCTTTACTGGCAAAACCATTGTGGTCAAGTATGGCGGCAATGCAATGATCGATGAAGAGCTGAAAAACAGCTTCGCCCGCGATATTGTACTGATGAAGCTCGTTGGCATGCATCCTATTGTGGTGCATGGAGGTGGCCCCCAAATTGGTTCATTGCTGGAGAAGCTGGGCATTAAATCTGACTTTGTCGATGGCATGCGTGTTACTGACTCCGCCACGATGGATATTGTTGAAATGGTGCTTGGCGGCTTGGTAAATAAGCAAATTGTCAGCCTGTTAAACAAAAATGGTGGTAAGGCCATCGGCATTACAGGCAAAGATGGCGACTTCATCAGGGCACGAAAACTTAAAGTCACCCGGCAAACACCCGAAATGAAAGCCCCGGAAATTATCGACATTGGCCATGTTGGCGAAGTGGCCAGCATGAATCCCGATATCATAGAGATGATCAAGAAAAGTGATTTTATCCCGGTGATCGCCCCAATTGGTGCCGATGAAAATGGTGCTTCCTACAATATCAATGCCGATATTGTTGCCGGCAAAGTCGCGCAAATGGTGATGGCGGAAAAACTGATTCTGCTTACCAATATCGCAGGTGTTCAGGACAAGAGCGGCGAAATATTGACCGGCTTGACCACAGAACAGGTTAGCGGACTTATCGATGATGGCACCATCTATGGCGGTATGTTGCCTAAAATTAATTGTGCGCTTGATGCCGTCAAGTCCGGTGTTAACAGTGCCCAGATCATTGATGGTCGGGTTCCCCATGCCGTTTTACTCGAAGTATTCACAGACCAGGGCATTGGCACTTTAATAAGCAATAAGAATCACCAATAAAGATTACAAACAAGCAGGTCGCTAACTTCAAATAACTGCTCAGGTAAACGCTATGGCTGCAAAAAATAAAGGCGAAAAAAAAGAAGCGATTCTGCGCGCACTCGCCCAGATGCTGGAAAATAACCCCGGTGGCAAAATTACCACGGCAGCTTTAGCCGCAGAAATTGGTGTGTCGGAAGCAGCCCTTTACCGGCATTTCCCCAGCAAGGCCAGAATGTTCGAAGGCCTGATAGATTTCATGGAAGATACCTTGTTTTCCAGGATAACCCGTATCATAAGCGAAGGCTCCACAGCACTGGTGCAGTGTGAAAAAATAATTTTGCTGGTGCTTACCTTCGCCGAAAAAAACCCGGGCATCAGTCGGGTGCTCAATGGTGATGCGCTGGTAGGAGAGTCCGAACGTTTGCGGGATCGGGCCAGCCAGGTATTCAACCGGCTTGATACCCAGTTAAAACAGGTGTTTCGTGAAGCCGAAATAAAGGAAGGAGTTCGTCCCCGCATGACGCCAGCGGTAACATCCAATTTATTGCTGACATTTATTGAGGGTAAAATCAGCCAGTATGTGCGAACGGATTTTTATCAGAAGCCCACGGATCAATGGAGTGAACAATGGCTCTACCTGAATCAGGATTTATTTCATCGGCCTTGAGCTGAAAAAGTAGAGCTACTCGAGACTTAATAACTCTTTAAGTCGATCGATATTCTTTTGTGCCGTTATAATGGCCGCTTGCTTTTCGTTGTTAATCCGCGTCAACTGTCTGCTCAGACGGTCCCGCTCTACCGTAGCATCTTCGACTTGCGTAATTAAATTCGCAGGTACTGCATTGCCAGCATTTTGACTGCTCACAACTCTCTGCTCTAGTTCTGCCAACTTTTCCTCTGCATCTTCAAGCAGAGAAGCAAGTACCGTGCCCTGGCCATCGAGTTCCGAGATTGTAGAATCACGGCGCCGAATAACTTCTTCGGGTGAGCGATACAGGCGCAGTAGCATGGTGTCAGCTTCTTCCTGTGCTATACGCGCTTCTTCTTCAAGGCGACGTGCATTTATTTCATCAGACTGCGCTGCCAATTCATCTGCCGATAAGCTGCGCGCCACCTCCTCAATCACCTGACCTCTTTCATTGAGAATCTGGTAACCATTCTTGACAAATTCAGCCGGTACCCTGGAGCTTACAATTTCTCTGCCTTGATCATCTGTATATTTATACAGATTGGCAGCCTCACTCTGAGTTGCGATGAGGGTAGAAAAAAGTATTGCTATAGTGAGTTTAAGTTTTAACATTTTTAATGACATTCCTGACTTTTTACCAGCCGGCCTGACTTACTCTTCAAGTTAAAAATTAGTCTGAATTTTGTCAAAAGTTATCAAATATCTCGCGGCTTAAATACCATACTGGCTCTGATAAGCTTTCATACTTTCAAGATAAGCGCCCAGCGTCTCATCCTGTTCCTGCTCCAGATAGTCAATAATCTGTTGCAGATTAATTATACTGATCACCGGAATTGAAAACTCTTTTTCAATTTCCTGGATAGCAGATAATTCAGTATTACCTTTTTCCTGTCTGTCCAGAGCTACCACTACACCAGCTGCTGTTGCACCTGCTGCAGAAATTATTTCCATGGTTTCCCTAATTGCGGTTCCGGCAGTGATGACATCATCTATTACCAGCACACGATTCTCCAGAGGAGAACCTACAATATTACCCCCTTCACCATGGTCCTTGGCTTCCTTGCGGTTAAAACACCACGGAATATCCTGCTTGAAATCCTGCCAAAAAGCAATTGATGCCGCCGATGCTAGGGGGATGCCTTTGTAGGCAGGACCGAAGATAATATCAAAGTCTGGCGCCGCATTTTCTATAGCCTGTGCATAACATGAACCCAGAAAACCAAGAGCAGCACCAGTATTGAACAATCCTGCATTAAAAAAATAGGGACTTTGCCGGCCTGACTTAAGGGTAAATTTACCAAAACGGAGAATATTATTTTCAGTCACATAACTTAAAAACTGTTTTTGAAAATCCTGCATTGTTTACTCTCTTAATTGCTTCCCAATCCGGATCTTTTCCAGCATGCTTTTTCTGCACCCGGCCCCTGCATGCTTTTCCTACATGCTTTTCCTACATGCTTTTCCTACATGCTTTTCCTACATGCTTTTCCTACATTAAAGCGCCACTTGCCCCAGTGTAGTTTTCTGCACTTCAAACAAATTGTCTATGCCATGCCGGGCCAGGTCAATCATCTGATTCAGATCCTCAAGACTAAAATCCCCATCTTCGCCGGTCCCCTGAATTTCAATAAACCCGCCGCTCTCGGTCATGACGACATTCATATCAGTTTCTGCACTGGAATCTTCTATATAATCAAGGTCAAGCACTGGCATACCGCGATAGACACCTACAGAAACCGAAGCAATCATTTGCTGCATCGGATTTTCCTTGAGCATCTTTTTTTCCAGCATGTAATTAACAGCATCAACAAGTGCAACACAAGCGCCGGTGATGGAAGCTGTCCGTGTCCCGCCATCGGCCTGGATAACATCACAATCTATTTTGATGGTATTTTCTCCAAGCTTCTCGAGATTGACCGCAGCACGCAAGGACCTGCCAATCAAGCGCTGGATTTCCTGAGTACGCCCGCTTTGTTTGCCTCTTGCAGCTTCCCTGTCCATTCGTGAACCAGTTGAGCGCGGCAGCATGCCATATTCCGCGGTCACCCAGCCTTTGCCACTGCCCTTTAAAAAGCGTGGCACATTTCCTTCTAACGAGGCTGTGCAGATAACTTTGGTTTCACCAAATTCAACCAGCACAGAACCTTCTGCATGGCTGGTAAATCCTCTGGTGATCTGAATTTTGCGCAGTTCATTCGCCTGCCTTCCACTTGGTCTAGTTACTTCAGACATTATTACCTCTAGTACTGGATTATGATTATTTATATGCGCTCTATTCGCATCTATGCCAGCTTATTTTATTATGCCTGGCAAATCCGCTATAGTTCGTTTCCAATTTATTTGATTCGTCAGGTCTATTATATGACAAGCAGCATGACGGCATTTGCACGCAAGCAGGCTGAATTTACCTGGGGCACTCTGGTTTGGGAAATTCGTTCCGTTAACCATCGCTACCTTGAACCCGCTTTCCGCTTACCTGAACAGCTCCGCCCCACTGAAACCCGTTTACGGGATTTACTGCGCAATAAAATCAGTCGCGGTAAAATAGAAGCTCAGCTCAAATTCCTGCCTGACATGTCAGACGGCAGCCAGATACCCATCAACGAGCCTTTGCTTGCCCAGCTCAACCAGGCTCTCGACCAGGTAAATGCGCTTACCGGGACAGCCGTCAATCCAGCCAATCCTCTCGATATATTGAAATGGCCAGGCATCATTCAGGAACAGGGGCAGGATACTAAAGTAATCGAAGAAGAGGCGCTATCTCTGTTTAAAGGTGCACTGGATCTTCTGGCAGAACATCGTGCCCGTGAAGGGGCCGAATTAAAAGTCGCTATTGAGAGCAGGCTTGACAGTATTACCGGCATTGTCGATGAAATCAGTGCTGCTTTGCCCGATATTCTCAACGCTCAACAAAACAAGCTCAAAGAGCAGGTCGCTCAGCTGGAAGCAGACGTAGAGCCGGGTCGACTTGAGCAGGAGCTGGTTCTGATCGTACAAAAAGCCGATATCCAGGAAGAAATTGATCGGCTGGCAGCCCATGTAAAAGAAATCCGTCACGTCATGTCTCGAAAAGAGCCGGTTGGCAGGCGTCTTGATTTCCTCATGCAGGAGCTCAACCGGGAGGCCAACACCATCTGTTCCAAAGCAGTGGTCACAGAAACCACACTCAATGCTGTTGAACTGAAAGTACTCATTGAGCAAATACGGGAACAGGTGCAAAACATCGAGTGAGGCGTGCTTGACGCTGCTTGTTTTTATACATTAATTTCAAGGTGATACCGTTAAACTAGATTTACCAGACACCGCACAACGAAGAGTTTAAATGCCTCAGGGGATATTATTTTTAATTTCAGCGCCTTCCGGTGCTGGTAAAACCAGCCTGGTCAATGCCTTGCTTGATACTTCGGGCAATGAGCTTGCTTCCGGTTTATGTGTTTCTATCTCTCACACCACCCGCCCCAAGAGACCTGGCGAAGAGGACGGCAAGAATTATCATTTTATCTCCGTCGCCCGGTTCCAGCAAATGCGATCTGACCATGCCTTTCTTGAAAGCGCTGAAGTTTTTGGCAATCATTACGGCACATCAAAGTCCTGGGTCAAGGAACGCCTGGCCGATGGTCAGGATGTCATCCTGGAAATTGACTGGCAAGGTGCCAGTCAGGTCCAGGCCCTATTACCTGAATCCGTGGGTATATTTATTTTGCCGCCATCTTTGCAGGCTCTGCGAGAAAGGTTGACCAACCGTGGCCAGGACGATGCACAAGTCATTGAAACCCGCATGAATGAAGCGGTTAATGAAATATCACATTTCGAACAGGCAGATTTTATCGTCATCAATGAAAATTTCGATACCGCCCTTGAAGACCTGAAAGCCGTGATCCGCAGTGCCAGGCTTAGCATAAAGCATCAGGTGAAAAGCAATTCAGACTTGTTGAACAAACTAATTTCCTGAAACCCTCCCCCAATTTCTCATACCTGTAAGGCATAGACTTGGGCCAGCAGTCCCTTTATAATGCTCGGCCCCGGTAATATGGGCTTTACCTATTTACCAGGAATGAATACCAACCTCTTTTTATTAGGGTAAGACTATGGCTCGTATTACTGTTGAAGATTGTCTGGATAATGTTGAAAACCGTTTTGACCTGGTGATGATTGCCAGCAAACGTGCTCGCCAGCTACAAACCGGTGGCAAAGATGCCATGGTTAATGAAGACAACGATAAACCAACGGTAGTTGCCTTGCGTGAAATTGCAGAGGGCCATATCGACAGCTCTATACTGATAGACAAGCGCGAAGAAGAAACCCAGAAATCTCTTGAAGCTGTGGATGCTGCGGCGGCAGCGGCAAAGAGCACTGACATCTCTATTGAAGAAGCAATGGACGCCGTTCTGATTCCTGAGGCTGATGAAAGTGAAGTAGTACCTCCGGCTGATGCTGACGAATCTGAACAGTAACAGATTTGTATTGAGTTCAGGGCAAGCAGTAAGCAACTCTGAACCGCTACAAACAGCTACAAACAGTTGCTGAGCAAGACCTGGTTAGTGCCGAAGCCAAAAGACGCCAATGCGGGCATTATATGAATCCGCATTGCACACTGGCCATGCCCATTGCCAATTCCTTTAGTCACCCCAAATACTCATTAAGCCCCATACATGGCAATTTCGCTAAGTTTGCTCCTATGGTAGTGTTCAGGCCATGAAATCGATTAATACTTTCGCACATGATTTAACAGACTACATGGGTAATGCTCAGGTAGACCTTGTGCGTCGCGCCTATTTTTATGCCCAGCAAGCTCATGATGGACAATTCCGCCGAACCGGTGAAGCTTATGTCACCCATCCGCTGGCTGTAGCCGAAATACTTCGTGATATGCACATGGACCATCAAAGTCTGATAGCCGCGATGCTCCATGACGTCATTGAGGACACAGGTATTACCAAGGAAGCCATTGAAAGCCAGTTCGGCGAGACTGTGGCAAATCTGGTCGATGGTGTCAGCAAACTGAACAAGATAGAATTCAGTACACGAGCAGAAGCACAGGCTGAAAACTTTCAGAAAATGGCTCTGGCGATGGCCAAGGACATTCGCGTCATCCTCGTGAAAATGGCAGACCGTATGCACAATATGCGCACCATTAATGTGATGAGCAGAGAGCAGCAAAAACGTGTTGCCCGCGAAACCCTGGAGATCTATGCTCCGATTGCCAATCGTTTAGGCATGAACAATATTCGCATGGAATTTGAGGAAATGGGTTTTAAAACCCTTTACCCCTTACGAGCACCCCGCATCGATGCCGCAGTTAAGAATGTCAGTGGTTACCGTAAAGAGCTGGTAACACAGGTTCAGGCAGCGCTGGAAGCATGTCTGAAACGCGAACACATGCCCGGCAGAGTGCTGGGCAGAGAAAAGCATCTGTACAGCATCTATCGCAAGATGAAAGAGAAAAGACTTTCGTTCAGGGAAATCACCGATGTTTTCGCTTTTCGCATCATTACTGACGAAGTGGATACCTGTTATCGTATTCTTGGCGCGATACATAGTCTTTACAAGCCGGTACCCGGAAAATTCAAAGACTATATCGCTATTCCCAAGGTCAACGGCTACCAGTCATTACACACGACCTTGTTTGGTATGCATGGTGTGCCCATAGAAATCCAGATTCGCACAGAAGAAATGGACAAAATGGCCGGCAACGGGATTGCTGCACACTGGCTATACAAATCTTCAGAAGACACACCAAACCAGAGTCATATCCGCGCCCGGCAATGGGTTCAGGATTTGCTGGAAATGCAAAAACATGCCGGTAATTCATTGGAATTTATTGAGCACGTCAAAACTGACCTGTTCCCTGATGAGATTTATGTGTTCACACCCAAAGGCGTCATTCTGGAATTACCCGAAGGATCAACGCCCGTGGATTTTGCCTATGCCGTTCATACGGATGTTGGCAATTCTTGCGTCGCCTGTCGTATAAACCGGCGTCTGGCACCACTCAGCCAGCGCCTGCAAAGCGGGCAGACTGTTGAAATTATTGCTTCCGGGACAGATCCCAACCCTGCCTGGCTGGGCTTTGTGGTCACGGGTAAAGCGCGCAGTAATATCCGCCACTTTCTGAAAAACCAGCGCCGCTCTGAAGCCATCGCATTAGGCAGGCGCCTGCTTAACAAAACCCTGTCGAGCTTTGGCTTCCATCTCTCCAATATTCCCAAGGAAAAAATAGGGGGATTACTTGAGCAAACAGATTTAGATGTGCTGGACGATCTTCTGGAAGATATAGGCCTTGGTAATCGCATGGCCTATATTGTTGCCCGCCGTCTGATCCCTGACGAAGAAGGTAAGCAAACCCCACTGAATCAAGATGAGACCTCAATGGCCATCCGTGGCGCTGAAGGCATGGTGATGTCTTTTGCCAAATGCTGTCAGCCGATCCCTGGAGATCCTATCGTCGGCTATATCAGTGCGGGCCGGGGCATGGTTGTGCACCGAGAGACCTGTAACAATGTAGCAGAGTTTCGCAGCGATCCAAAAAAATATATTAACTTGCGCTGGGATCCTACGGTGGGTGGTGAGTTTACTGTGGAGTTGCGTGTTGAGCTGGAGAATCAACGCGGCATTATTGCTACTCTGGCCAACATAATATCTTCCCAGGAAGGCAATATTGAAAAGATCGGGACATCTGACCGCGACGCCCAGTTCAGCATAGTGAATCTTACGCTAACGGTGCGTAACCGTGTTCATTTGGCCAAAGTGATGAAAAAAGTGAGAATGATGAAATCAGTATCTAAAGTCGCCAGAGTGAAAAATTAGCTGGCGGAGGCTTTCAGATTGTTTTTACTTCGTCTTCTGGCTGTCTTTTTGGATTTCAAGGACTGACTCCCGTCTATATGAGAGCCCATTGTAGAGGCATCCTCTATCAGCTTGCGAGCATCTACACAGGGGACAGCCTGACTATAGTAAAAGCCCTGAATAATAGGGCAATTAAGACTGCGTAAATATCTGAGCTGGTATTCTTCTTCAACGCCCTCTGCCACCATTTCAAGTTTAAGACCTCTTGCCATATGAGCAATAGCCTCAATAATTGACTGGTCTTCATTTTCTACCATGTCATGAATAAAACTACGGTCAATTTTTAGACGATGGATAGGTAGTTTTTGCAGCAGGCTCAACGAAGAATAGCCCGTACCAAAGTCATCAATAGCGACTTGAACCCCTACGCGATGAAGCTCATCAAGCTTAACTACCGTTTGTTCAATATTGCTCATCAACATGCTTTCTGTAATTTCAATTTCCAGTTTGGCTCCAGGAAAATCATGAGCCTTTAAAGCATTGATTATTTTGTCTACGAAATCTTCTTGTTCAATCTGCTTGCTGGAGAAGTTGATAGCCAGCCTCTCCAGAGGCAGACCTGCATCCAGCCACTCTTTAACTTCAAAAATGGCCTTATTTAAAATCCAGTCACCAAGTTCCACGATGATGCCGGTCTCTTCTGCCACTGTCATGAAAAATACTGGAGACAAGAGGCCCTTGTCAGGGTGGTTCCAGCGTAGCAATGCTTCGACACCGGTAATGCTGCCATCCAGTGAACTAACCTGCGGCTGATAAAATACTTCAAACTGCTCTTCTTTGATGCCCCGCCGAATCTCAGCTTCCATGTTAAGCATCCTGCTATTTTTGATGCTCATATCCTTTTTATAGCAGTTGTAATTATTCTTACCTTGCTCCTTCGTGTAATACATGGCCGTATCTGAATTCTTTATCAGCAGATCTGCCGTTTCACCATCATGGGGGAACATGGATATACCAATACTGCCAGTAACAAAAATTTCATTGCCTTCAACGAAGAAGGGGCTCTTGATGGTCTCAACCATTTTTTTACCAACCACCCTGGCCATTAATTCAGACTCTACATGGGGCAGTAATATAATAAATTCATCGCCCCCTAGACGTGCTACCGTGTCACCTTCGCGAAGGCCAGACTTAAGTCGATTTGCCACCTGTTTTAAAAGTTCATCACCTACTGAGTGACCAAGAGTGTCATTCACTGCCTTGAAGCGATCAAGATCAAGAAACAGCACGGCAAGGTTTTCTTTTTCACGACGCGCATTGCTAATAGTATTTGAGAGGCGGTCATGGAATAGCGCTCTATTAGGGAGCCCGGTGAGGAGATCGTGATAGGCCTGAAAGTGAATCAGCTTTTCAGAGGCAAGCCGTTCAGTGATATCTCTGGCCACTACATATGTCCCGGAAAATTCTCCATTTTGCACTTCACCTTTCTCATTCCTGACTTCATTTTCATAGATACCCAGAGAATTAAGTTCAATAGCAATTCTGTCTCTTGTCCAGCCAGGACGATTGCCCGGCTTGCACATCAACCAGACCTCTGCATCTTTGGTTGCCCTTGGCCCGGTACGTCGTTCATGAAAACAATGGCTGGCCCGCTCAACGGAATCAGGATCCACAATGGTGGCAAAATGTGCGCCAATTAATTCATCTTTATTATAATTAAGTACATCCCCAGCGCGATCATTAACAAAAGCAAAATTGCCGTCTTTATCAACTATAAAAATGATATCCGGAGAACTTTCAACCATAAATCGATGCAGTCTTTCAGAACGTTCCAGCTGCTTGCGTAATGTATACAGACTTTTTTCCACCTCCTGCTTTCTTAAGGCATTTTTCAAGGTGTGCTGCAGTTCATCAAACTCAAAAGGTTTCTTGATATAGTCAAAGGCGCCTAATTGGAAGGCCCGAGCCACACTGTTAAAATCAAAATCACCGCTTAATACGACTACTGCCACTTTGATTAACTTGTCATTGATAAACTCCATGACCATATGCCCATTCACTTCCGGCATATTCATATCCAGAAGCACCAGGTCAAATTCATCCTGTTCGAGCTTTTCAATTGCCGCTTTTCCGCCTTGTGCGATCACTACCTCATAGTCGGCCGTTTCCAGCAAGGCTTTGCTGCTCGCCAGCATGCCAGGCTCGTCATCCACCAATAATATTTTGGAATTGTTTGTCATTAACTCAAGTCCGCGGAATTATTATTTTTAGTCAAGGTGTTGAGAGAAGTATTTTGTTTACTGACAGAGACAGGCAAGAGCACCGTTATTTCGGTGCCTGAATTTTTGTGACTCTTATTACCTGATTCGGCTCTTGAACTAACTGACCTGGTCTGGCAAGAAATTTGACCGCCCAGTTCTGCTACGAGATTTTGTACGATGGAAAGGCCGGAGCCCATGTGACTTCCGCCCTTGGTACTAATATTAGAGGTACTAATATTGGAGGAGTTTATTTTCGAGGAGCTTATACCGGCACCTGATTTGACGTTATTGCCAGAGGCGAATAGTTTGTCTAGTATGCTTGCCGCAATCCCTGGGCCGTTATCCTTTACAATCAACTGAATGTAACGGTTTCCGTTCATATAAAAATTACCAGCGGTTTTAACCAAGAGTGTACCACCATCTTCGAATGCTTCAGCTGAATTTTTCACAAGATTGGTAATTATTTGTCGAATTGTATTTTCACTGCATGCTAATTCAGGTAAATCAGAGTCCAGACTCGTTTCAATGTTGATACTTTCGCTGGCAGCAAAAGAACCTGAAAACATATTTACCAGGCTTGTCACTACAGAATTAATATCTACAGCAACTGACTGTTCTATTTCCTCAGGTTTTTCCTTAAGTTTTTCCAGGATTCCACTTACACGATCTATTTCACTTTTCATGAAACTGATTTCAGATTGAATTTTAGTATCCTCACCCTGCTTTATGCTTAACAGCTGCAGGTAATTCTTAATAATTCCTAAAGGATTATTTGCTTCGTGAATTGTTTCCCGAATGCGACGTTCATATCCGGCAATCACATCACCTTCTACTGTCATAAATTCCTGCTTTCCTGCCAGTTTTTTCCCAAGCTCCAGACAAAACTCGTAACGCAAGGATATTTGTTTTTTATAGTTGTCTATTTGTTGTAGAGGAATGCCCAAAACCAGCACGCCACAAGGACCATCGGTATGGGGATTTACAAGAGACTCACAACAAAAGTTATCAGTGCCTAGCAATGACAGGATCTGTTTATCGATTACTGTCTGCTGTTCCGATGGGCTTTGCAAAATAGCGCTATTGCCAAGAAAGCAATCTGCAATAACGCTGCGATCTGGTTCGCAGCGAATGACTATCTGGTTTAATTCATTCCTGGAAGGCGTCCCCGTCAGGCAACTTAAAGAGTCCGCATCCTCAGAATAAATAAATAACAGGCTTTCGCCATGGCCAAATAACAACCTTGCTGCAGAGCTCATAGCCTGACCGAGCTCATCCTGGCTGCCGGCATTGCTTAAACCCTCTTTTGCCAGTGCAAACAGATTGTCGGCCTCTGCGTTTTTGCGTAATTGTTTTAAAGCCGTTTTCTCTTGATTTAATACATCCACGTCATCGCTTGTTGGCAAAGGTAAATAACGTGTAGTCGAGTACGAAACTTTCAATGTTTGCGATGCATGATTCAGCGCTGCCTGAGCGCTTTCCCAGGTTTCCATCAGGCTGACTTCCTTGAGATCAAACAGTGCATCTGCCCATAGCGGC
>JABIPQ010000101.1 GCA_018698975.1 Gammaproteobacteria bacterium | reverse complement strand
GGGTTTGGAAGTTAAGGGGCCAGTCACATCTGCCGGTGTTATCAATACTCCAAGCCGTCGCAAGGTAATGATTTGTGAACCTGCCACAGTAAATGATGAACTTGATTGTGCTCGCCGTATATTTGCGAATCTGGCAAAACAGGCGTTTCGCAAGCCTGCCAATGATGAAGACCTTGCTGCTCCAATGCGCTTTTTTGCCGCTGGTCGTGAGCAGGGAGGTTTTGATGATGGCATCAAGAACGGCATGATGGCGATTCTCACAAGTCCGAAATTCCTGTTTCGTGCGGAAATTCCCCCGCAAGACGCACAAGCTGGTGAGGTCGTGGAAATCAGTGATCTTGAACTTGCTTCCCGTCTGGCATTTTTTCTCTGGAGTTCTTCACCTGACCAGGAACTGATCGATATGGCGGCAAGGGATGAGCTAAGCAATAACAGAAATTTAGCCGCCCAGGTGGATAGAATGCTGCAGGATCCTCGCGCTGAAGCGATGGTAGAAAACTTTGTTTTCCAGTGGCTGCGTTTGCGAGAACTTGAAAATATTGATCCTGATCAGGAAATTTACCCGGCTTACAATCCTGGTTTGCTCGAGGCTTTTCGTGAAGAAATCCGCTTGTTTGCAGGCAATATTTTTAGCGAAAATGCCAGCATACTAAACTTGCTAACGGCAGATTATACCTACCTCAATGAAGACCTGGCTTTGCATTATGGGATCAGTGATATAAAAGGCGGCCATTTCAGAAAAGTACAGCTCGATGATGATGAGCGTTTTGGCTTGCTGGGTACAGGGGGCGTGCTAATGGTTACTTCCTACGCAAATAGAACCACCCCTGTTATTCGTGGGGCCTACATCATGGAAAATTTCCAGGGTGTGCCACCTGCGAGCCCGCCGCCGAATGTTGAAGCTTTCCCTGAAACTCCAGAGGGCGCCACTGTTTCACAGACAGTGCGTGAGCGTCTTGAGGTTCACCGTGATAACCCTGCCTGTGCAGGTTGCCATGATGTCATGGACCCTTTGGGGCTGGCACTGGAAAACTTTAATGCCATAGGTCAGTGGCGCGACCGGGACAGTGACGCAGGAAATATTCCCATTGACGCTTCAGGCCAGCTGGCGGATGGTACGCCTTTGAATGGTATTAATGATTTAAGAGCGGCCTTGGTTGCAAGACCCGAACAGTTTGTGCAGACCTTTACGGAAAAATTGCTGACCTATTCGCTTGGGCGAACGGTGGAGTATCACGATATGCCGGCAGTGAGAAGCATTGTGAAAAATGCTGCACGCGATGACTATAGTTTCAAATCCCTGGTGATGGGAATAATTAGCAGTGATCAATTTCGCAAGATCACTGTGCCAGAAGAGAATATGCAAGTTGGCGGGCTTTAAAATAGTTTAAAGCGTAAGCAAAAAAGTTAAGGAGAAGACCATGTTCATCACAAAAAAGCATCTGCCTAGAAGGACTTTCCTGAAGAGTGCTGCTGCAAGTGTATCTCTTCCGTTATTGGAAGCGATGATTCCTGCCGGCACGGCGTTGGCCCAGACGGCTGCGAGCACAGCTCCCAGAATGGGCTTCTTCTATTTTCCGCATGGTGCAGTAATGCAAAACTGGACTCCGGAAACTGTTGGTAGCGAGTTTGAACTCAAGTCCATCATGCAACCGCTGGAAAATCACAAAGATTATTTAACCATTGTTTCCAACCTGGAAAACAAGCGGGCATATGGTCCTGTACATGCAATTACACCAGGCACCTGGTTAACCGGGGCTGCCCCAAGAATCAGTCATGAGCCATTTGGTGGAACCACTGTTGATCAGATTGCTGCGCAGCATATTGGACAGGACACACCTTTACCGTCCATAGAGGTGGCAACCGAAACCAGCGGGGCTGCAGGTGCTTGTGATCGTGCTTACGGTTGCAGCTATTCTGGAACCATCTCTTTCAGAACGCCGACCACACCACTGCCCATGGAAAATAATCCACGCAAACTTTTCCAGACCATGTTTGGTGTTGGTGATAATGCCGAAGAACGCGAGCGTCTGGCAAAACAGACCAGCAGTATTCTTGACTTGATGATGGAAGAATCCAATCAGCTTGCGAAAAAACTAGGCTCTACTGACCGTGTTGTGCTTAGTGATTACCTGGAAACAGTCAGGGAAATTGAGCGCCGGGTACAAAAGACTGCGGAGCATGACATGTCCACTGTCGAATTGCCTGATGCGCCTTTAGGCATACCCGGTTCTTTTGATGATCATATCAATTTACAGATGGATTTGATCCTGCTTGCTTATCAGGGAAATATTACGCGAGTTGCCAGCATGATGTTGGCAGCTGAAGTGAGTAATCAGACTTATAATCACGTCGACGTATCGGATGCTTTCCATCCATTATCACATCATCAGAATGATTCGAATAAAATTGCCCGCCTGTTAAGAATTCAGGAATACCATAGCCGCGTATTTGCACGTTTCGTCGATAGACTCGCGGAAATGCCGGACGGTGATAATGGCTCAATGCTGGATAATTCAATCATGCTATATGGAAGTAATATGAGTAACAGTAATGCTCATGATCATTATCCACTGCCTTCTGTAATTGTTGGTAAGGGCGGTGGAACCATTAAGGGTGGTCAACACATAAGGGCAGAAGAAAGAACGCCTGTTTCCAACCTGATGCTGACAATACTTGATCGAATTGGTGTCCATGAAGAATCCTTTGGGGACAGCACGGGCAGGTTCGAAGAGGTATAAAACAGAGACAGGATACAAGATACAAGAGGCAAGGAAGCCTTCGATTAAAACAGTTTAGAGAAGATTAAATTATTGTGCGTCGACTTAACTCATTGAATAAAACATTTTCACAAATGGTAAAAGCTTCGCTTCTTGCCTCTTGTCTCTTGCCCCTTGCCTTCGTCCTTGCACAGGATGGCAATGAAGCACAGCTTCTGCAACTGGCAAGTGCTGGCGAAACAGAGGCGGCACTGGAATTAATAAGTCGAAGAACTGATGTTAATCAGGCCCAGTCAGATGGCACTACAGCGCTGCATTGGGCGATTTACTATGATGACGAAGATCTGGTTCGTCAATTGATTCGGCGTGGCGCTGATGTCACTGCCAGAAATGAATTTGGTGCAACGCCTTTATCCCAGGCAACGATTATTGGTAACCCCGATATCATTAAACGAATTCTGGATGCCGGTGCGAATCCAAATGAAACAGGGGCAGATGACCAGACGGCAATAATGATTATTGCCCGCACAGATAATATTAACGCTGCCCGGGTTTTACTTGATGCGGGTGCAGACGTAAATTCTGTTGAGCAATGGCGTGGACAGACAGCGCTGATGTGGTCAGCCGCGCAGAGACAACCCGAGATGTTGGCCTTACTGCTGGAGCATGGTGCTGATCCTGATGCTCAATCTTTACCGAATAATTGGGAAAGACAGGTGACTGCAGAGCCTCGCATGAAAGTTTTACCTGCTGGTGGAATGACTCCTCTGCTGTATGCCGCCAGAGAAGGTTGTACTGAATGTGTTCGTTTATTAATTGAAAGTGGTGCTGATCTAAACAAGGCAGATCCGGAAGCGGTTACACCATTATCCATGGCCACTATTAATGCAAAGTGGGATTCTGCAAAATTATTAATTGAAGCTGGTGCCTGGTTGGACAAGTGGGATTATTACGGGCGCTTCCCTTTATATGGAGCGGTTGATTTCAACACTATCCCTCATGGCGGCCGTCCAGACAGGCTGTCCAGTGACATAACAACGCCATTGGAAATTATCGCGATGATTCTCCAGAAAGGTGGAAATCCAAACCTGCAGTTAAAATTATTCCCTCCCTATCGAAATCTTGGCGCAGACCGTGGCGCAGATGGATTATTACGAAAAGGTGTCACAGCCCTGTTCCGGGCCGCTCGGGGGGCAGACATTGCTGCTATGACTCTCTTGCTTGAACATGGTGCTCTGGTAGATTTACCTCAGGAAAATGATGTTACTCCTTTGATTGTGGCTGCGGGCTACCGGGGCAGTGCTATTGATACCAGAGGGCGGTTCAGAACTGAAGAACAGGCCTTTGAGGCCACTACACTTCTGCTGGAAAATGGTGCTGATGTGAATGCCCGGGAAGAAAACGGACAGACAGCAATTTTTGGAGCCGCCACAAATGGCTGGAATAGTATCGTACAGCTGCTTGCTGATAATGGCGCAGATCTGAGTGTCGAAGATAATAATGGCAGCACCATAATTGATGCCGCCATGGGGCAGGCCGGACGCTTCGGTCGAGGGGCTGGCGGAGATCAGCATCTTGATACAGCAGCCCTGCTTGAGCAATTAATGCAGTAGCTTTGTGTGGACCAGTTTTCACTAATATAGATACGCAAACAATTCACATATTTTTTACAGCTTGCAGCCCTGCCTGATCCCCTGTCCCTGCATTTCCAACCCTGAATAGTTCACTTCATTCAGGCTTTGTTTTAATAAATTGGAGATGGAAGATAAAGGGCTTAAATTATCGAGCACTACGAATTTATGTGACTTGTCACTTTTATCTTTTATCCTAATTCCTTAATCAGGCTGTTATGACTCTCACAACATTCAAAGAAATTCGTGCGCTTGCTGAAGAAAGAAAAGGCGGCAAGAAAGCACTACAAGAGCTGTTGGCAAGTCACAAGCCCTTAACAGGCAAGCAACTCACTGCTCTGGGAGATGACCGTTATCTGGCAATGATGACTCGCTGTGTGTTCAATGCGGGTTTCAATTGGAAAGTGATCAAAAATAAATGGGAAGGTTTTGAAGAAGCATTTCATGGCTTTAATCCTAAAGGGCTTTCCCATATGTCACCTGAAAAATGGGAAGCCTATCAGGACGATACCCGTATCGTACGTTACTGGATCAAGATAAAGTCTGTGCAGGACAATGCCCTGTTTTTAATGGAAGAAGCACGACAGCATGGATCTTTTTCAAAGCGCTTTGCTGATTGGCCTGTGCAGGATCAGATAGGTCTGATGGCATATCTGAAAAAAAACGGCTCGAGACTGGGCGGAAATACCGGGATGTATTTTATTCGCTTTATTGGAAAAGATGGATTTATCCTGAGCAGGGATGTGGTCGGCAGGCTTAAGGCGGCAGGTCTGGAAATTAATGATCAGCCTGCTAGCATGAAAGATTTGAAACAATGCCAGGAAGCTTTTAATACCTGGCATGAGGAAAGTGGTTTGTCCTATACAGATTTGTCTCGCATCTGCGGCATGTCAATCGGAAAGAATTACCCGCCACAATAAGCGGCCGTTCTTCCGAATGTTAAAGTTTTGAGACTAGCGTGCCATAATGCTTTTTTTATACCACTTGTGACTACTTTCCCCTCTGCATACAATCAAGCGTATGAAATCAAGTGACCTTTGTATCTGTGGCAGTAATAAACCCTTCGGGAAGTGCTGCGAGCCCTATCTCAATTACACGGCAAAACCAAAAACCGTCAAGCAACTGGTACGTTCACGGTATGCTGCCTATGCCCTTGGAGAACACAAACACAGGGAATATCTGGTTCGGACCTGGCACCCGGCGACTGCAAAGAACATTCGAATGGCTGATTTAATTGCCGGAGGACATGTGTGGAAAAGCTTAAAGATCATTGATTCAAGGCAGAAGGGAGATCTTGGGCGCGTTGAATTCGAGGCGCTCTACTCAGTGGATGATGGTCCTGATCAGGTGCATCATGAGACCTCGGCTTTTCATCGGGACAAAGGAGTCTGGCTTTACCTTGAGGGTGAGGTCAATGAAAGTCCGGTCTGATTTTTTTAAGCACAGATAAGCTAAAATTTATCTGGCAGGATTAAACAAGAATTTATTAAAGGGCCAATATTGATGAACTGTCCAGTTTGCCATAAAGAATTGCCATTGAAATTTGTCTATGCGGCTGAATTGAAAAAATATGAATGTCCATCATGTTCAAGCTCGATCATTACCACAAAAAAATCAATGTCAAAAATAAAGCTGGTTATGGGAACATTCAGTTTTGTTACTGCGATCCCCCTTGGCGCTTATTGCTGTTATCTTTGGTTCGGTACTGCCCAGCCATTATTCTCAATGTATTTTTTATTTTTTGGTACAGCCGGAATCCTTTTGATCGTCAGCCTTTATTCAAAGTCCCATATTAAATTCCAGCCTTCATGGTTAGCTTTATAAGCTGCAGACATCTTTGCCTTTTATATAGGCGGGGCGGTCATTGATTCTCCGACGCCAGGCTTCAACATTGGCAAACTTCTCCATCTCCAGATATTCCCAGGCCTCGTAAAATTCGGCACAACAATTGACCCATGGCACTATGGATATATCTACTATGCTGTATTCATCAACTATGAACTTGCGGCCTTCCAGGCGTTTGTCGAGAACGCCTAACAGTCGTCTGGTTTCATTGCTATAGCGTTCAAGGGGATAGTCATCTTTCACTTTGTCTCGCATGAATTTATAGAAGTGACCAAATTGTCCAATCATCGGGCCTATATGCGCCATCTGGAATATTAACCATTGCATATGTTCCATTCGGCTTAGATAGTTTTGTGGCAGTAATTGACCGGTTTTATCCGCCAAATAAATCAATATGGCAGCGCTTTCGCTCAGAGCCACCATCATCCCTTCAGGTCCGTTAGGATCAATTATGGCGGGTATTTTTTCATTGGGGCTTATCTGTGAAAATTCCGGGTCATGCTGGTCACCGCTCATAATATTAATAAGGTGAGGCTCATAGGCCAGCTCCATTTCTTCAAGGGCGACACTGATTTTCTGGCCATTGGGTGTTGCCATGGAATAGAGCTGAATGACGTCAGGGGTTTCTGGAAGCCAGCGGGTCGGGAAGGAAATATTTGTCATAGGGCTTGTCCTGAAATAGGTTTTTCCTTGAGAGATTTGGTGAATACTTAGTATGCGACATACAATGAGGCAATGGAATTATTAGCTACAGTAGAAATTGAAACTGGCCCTCAGGTGTGTGCATCAGTGATTTGGCTGCATGGTCTTGGATCTGACGGTCACGACTTTGAGCCAATCATCCCCCAGTTGCAATTGCAGCATAAGCAAGGCGTACGCTTTGTCTTACCCCATGCGCCTTCGATACCAATAACAATTAATGGTGGCATGATCATGCCGGCATGGTTTGATATTCTCGAGCATGGTGAGCGCCATATTGATTCCGGTCAGCTGCTGGCATCCTCCGCGGCCATTCATAAACTAATAGATAGAGAAATAGAAAACGGTATAGCGAGCGATAAGATAATACTGGTAGGGTTCTCGCAGGGTGGCGCGGTTTGCCTGCAAGCAGGGCTTACTTATGACCAGCCCCTTGGTGGCATTCTTGGGCTTTCAACATTTTTCCCCACAGCCGAAGCTGTTTCACCCCATCCTGCTAATGCGGGGCTGCCTATCCAGATTTTTCATGGTTCGCAAGATCCAATGCTGCCTGAATGGATGGCTGAAAATACTGTCAAGTATCTGAAGAAGCTGGGTTACCATCCAGCGTATAAAAGCTATCCCATGCCTCACAGTGTATGCCATGAAGAAATTGCAGATATTTCAGCCTGGCTAAAAAGCATCCTTTTATAGTTGCAAGATCACCAGGCTTGCGATAATTACTTAGGCTGTTTTACCAGCTTTTTTCTGGGCGGCGCGTTTTTTTCGTGCAGCTGTTGCGCGTTTTTTCCTTGCGGTCTCTTCGGCCTTCATTTTCCTGGCCCATTCCCTTTCAAATGCTTCAAGCGCTTTTGCTCTGGCAGTAAGTTTCCTTTGAAAAGGTTTAGCAGCCTTGAGATTAGATTCTTTATCTTTCATTAAATCTCTGGCTTCGCCCAATGAAGCAGAAATGATGGTTGCTGCAGCCCTGGCTTTTTTAAGCTGATTTTGTGCGGCCTTGGAGCTGGATTTTTTTGCAGCCACGGCAGCCTTCGCCGTTTGTTTTTTTGCGCTAGCGAGTTTCCTTTGAGCGGCTGCTACAGCTCTTTTTGCTTGCGCATGTTCTTTCTGGTGAGTTGCGAGATATTTGTCTTTGGCTTTCACAATCTTGTTTTGAATAATATGGAAGTCCTTTTCCAACACTTCCACTACATGTGGTTTTTTACTGGTCGCCATGGTGTTTTGCCTCTGTTATTTAAGAAGAATCTGACTTCAGACTACTTATATTAACCGGTTAATCGCTTGTGTTATATCAATAAAAGGCGGGTAAAAGCCAGGGTGGAACTAATCCTGGCAGACTTTTACATGCGGTGTTATTAAGGATAAGCTCGAAGGTTCACGTTTGAGGAATTATACTCACGCTGTATTTTGAACAATTAGGCCTGCCGTCTTAATAAAAATAAGCAGGCCTAAACACTCTTGGGGTAGATGCTTCTATGCCTTTACGAATTTTGAAGGCCCTGCTCGCTTTATCATTTTTTTTCATGCCAGGATTCAGTCTGCAGGCTCAGGAAATAGTGCCTTCTCATGCCTTTACCGGTGAAGAGCTGCAACTATTGCAAGGAACTATTGAGCAGGCAGAGCAGCAGGCAGCGCGGCCGGGTCCAGGAACGCCGGCAATTTCTCCTGACCTGGTCCTGCAGGCAGATTTTGATAACGGTAGTGCCATATACGATAACGCTTGCGTTGCCTGCCATGGTGAAACAGGGCAGGGCGGTCAGGATGGCGGACCCGCACTGACAAATAACTTAAGCTTGAGCGAGATCATGTTAGTCATAAACGATGGCAGGAATACTATGCCGGGTTTTGATGTATTTACGGAGCAGCAGTTGGTAGATATCAGCAGTTTTGTTGCAGAACGACTTCACCAATAAAGATAAGTAAACCGGAATATACAATTAACACAGGATTCAGGTAGCGAGATAAATAACGGCTTCTGTAGACTCCACAAAGGCGGTAATTCATATGGCCGTAGATTTCAGGGGCCACCCCATGTTTCCGAGGGACTTTAATAGACCCACCCGCTTTGAGTTTTCCATGTTACCCACGGGTTATGAAATTCCCTTTCATTATGCCAATCCGATATCAGGAAGACCCTCAAAATTATCTAACTTGCTGATATTTAGTGTAATTACTGATTCCTGCTGACCTTATCAGACAAAAGCGTTGTTTTCCTGAATTCCCGATTTACTAGAAAAAGAACAAAGCTGAGACGTGAGTCAAATTAATTACCTTTCATATTAAGTAAATTCAATTGCGTGAAGCACTGAAAGAGTCTTCGAAAGAAGGAGACCGCTGACTTTTGAGAGAAAGGATGCAATGAAATGTCGCCCATCAGGCCTTCTCATTCTCCAAAAGTTAACGGCGGAAAAATATCTTTCAGAGCACAACACAAACACAGTACCGGGCATTTATATCCGGTTGAAATTTCATTGGTGGCACTTGAATACCAAAACAAACTTTATAATGCTTTTTTTGCCCGGGACATATCCATGCTGTTAGAAGCAGAGGAATCCATGAGGCTCGGTGAAGAAAGCTTTCGAATGATTGCAGATACGTCACCGCTTGCCTTGATTATTAGCCGTGTCACCGACGGGCAAATTCAATATGCCAACCGTCAGGCTCTGGTCATGTTTAAACAAAACATACTTGAGTTGACCGGCGTAAGCATTCTTGATCTTTTCAAACGTTATACCAGTGACCAGAGTGTGATATCTGTATTAGGGGCTGGCCATAATGTGCAAAACAAAGAGATCTATTTTCAGGGAAAAAATGAGCCGGCCATGTGGCTTTCCCTGAGTAGCAAACCGTTACTGCTGGATCGGGAAAAAGTAATTTGTAGTACCTTGATTGATGTTACAGAAGTCCATGAGCTTTCAAGTCAGTTAAGTTATCAGGCGACCTACGACGACTTGACCGGACTGGTAAACAGGCGTGAATTTGAAGACCGTCTGCAGGAAACAATTGATTCTGCCAATGAAAAGAAAACGGAAAACGTACTTTGCTATCTTGATCTCGATCAGTTCAAGGTAATCAATGATACCTGCGGCCATATGGCAGGTGATGAAATGCTACGCCAGCTATCCCAGGTATTACATCGCTGTATTCGAAGAAATGATACCCTGGCCAGACTTGGCGGTGACGAGTTCGGGATTCTGCTGAAAAACTGCCAACTTAAAGATGCTCTGATTGCTGCTGAAAATTTTCGCCAGGTAGTTCAGGAATTTCGATTTATCTGGGAAGACAGCACCTTTAATATTGGCGTAAGCATAGGGCTTACCCCTATTTCATCTATAGACGAATCCATCTCGGAAGTATTACGTCGAGCTGATACAGCTTGTTTCGTTGCTAAGGATGCAGGCAGGAATCGTATCCATGTTTTTCATTTTGATGATCAGGAACTTGAAGATCGCCATTGGGAAATGAAACTGGTGTCCACTATTAATTCGGCACTGGATGAAAACAGGATGGAACTCTGGCAGCAGTCAATTACACATGTAGACAAGATTAATAAAAAACTGGATAGCGGTAATGTCCATTTTGAATTGTTGTTGCGCATGCGCGATAAGGAAGGCAACCTCATGTGCCCGGAAGCCTTTTTGCCCTCCGCTGAACGTTATGATCTGGCTACAAGAATAGACCGCTGGGTACTTGATGCGATGTTTAACTGGTTTGGGAAATATCCAGATCAGCTTGAAGGGCTTGAAATGTGTGCGGTAAACCTTTCCGGTCAGTCGTTGAGTGATGAAAAATTTCTTCGCGAGATCACTGGTCATTTAAGTAACCCCGGAATCCCGGCAGAAAAAATCTGTTTTGAGATAACTGAAACTGCGGCCATTCAGAATCTGGCAAAAGCCAGTCAGTTTATAAAAACACTGAAGCGTCTGGGATGCAGCTTTGCTTTAGATGATTTTGGTAGTGGTCTTTCGTCATTTGCCTATCTTAAAAGCCTGCCCGTTGATTTTGTCAAGATTGACGGTTTCTTTGTCAAAGATGTTGTGAAAGACCCGGTAGACCTTGCCATGGTGAAGGCAATTAATGATATGGCCCATGCCATGGGTAAGCTGACTATTGCCGAGTTTGTAGAGGACAAGGAAATATTACAAAAGCTCGTTGATTTAGGCGTGGATTATGTGCAAGGTTATGGAATTGCAAAACCGGCGCCTTTAATTAATGAATCATCACGATAAATCTCCAGTCACCAAGCACCAGTCACCAGCTGACGAAAAAAACACGCCACCGACCACCTCACCGCTTATATCTCTTGCGAATGTCTCTCACAGCTATCTTGAGGGCGGCGCTCCCCTTAAGGTACTTGATAATGTCAGCCTTGATATTCAGCAAAGCGAGAAAGTGGCGCTGCTTGGCCGCAGTGGCTGTGGTAAATCCACGCTGTTAAATCTGATCAGTGGCATTGATCTTCCGGAGCAGGGTGAAATCACTATTGACGGAGCAAATATATGTACCCTGACGGAAACCCGGCGTACTTTGTTCAGGCGTAACCACATAGGCTTCATTTATCAATTTTTCAATCTGATTCCCAGTCTGACAGCGCTTGAAAACGTAGCGCTAACCCTGGAGCTAAAAGGCGTATCAGCGGCGCAGGCCAGAGATCGCAGTATGGCACTTTTATCCAGACTTGGAGTGGCTGACAAGTCTGCGAGTTTCCCATCTCGCCTCTCTGGCGGAGAACAACAACGCATAGCTATTGCCAGAGCATTAGTCCATTCGCCAGAAGTAGTTCTGGCAGATGAGCCCACCGGAAACCTTGATGCGCAAACTGGTGCCGCTGTGCTAGAAGTGCTTCACGACATACTGGATGAGAGCAAGAGTTCATTATTGCTTGTTACTCATAGCCTCGCCGTTGCCAGATCAGCAAACAGGATTGTTACCCTGGAAGATGGGGCAATTTCGGAGCGTGAGGGTGACTTTGCCTGGTGACAATGTAATGACTGATATGCCTGCCAAGAAAGCGGCCAGTGTAAGCCCTGGCTTCAGGCTTTTATTACGCAGCGCGCTGCGCTATGCGGTGAAACGTCGCTGGCAAACTATTCTGAATATTCTCGGCATCATGGTTGGCGTGATGATGGTAGTGGCAGTAGATCTTGCCAATAATAGTGCGCGTCAGGCCTTTGACTCTTCACTGGAGATATTAAACGGTCAAATTACTCATCAGATATACGCTGGCTCCAGTGGCATTTCCGACAATATCTTCAGGCGTTTGAAAACTGAGCTGGGCTTGCAAAGAGCGGCGCCTTCACTGAGCGGGCAGGTACGCGTTAATAATCGCGAACTGACTCTGCTTGGCATCGATGCTATCAGCGAAGGGGCAATGCAGCGCAGCAGGCCGGGGCTTCCCGATCAGGCCTTTTCTGTGACCGGCAATTTCATTGCTGCTATTGGCAGCATTGACAGTGTGGTGATGGAAACAAATCTTGCCCAATCCCTTGGTCTTGCTGTGGGAGATGTATTTAGCATCAGCACCTTCCGCAACATACAGGGTAGTTCGCGGCAGGCAACTCTTGCTGCGGTATTTAGAAGTCCGAATGCCGAGCTCACTGGTGAATTGATCTTGGCTGATATAGCGGCTGCGCAATATTTACTCCAACGTGCCGGAAACCTGGATGCAATTGATCTTGTTCTGGATGAAGAAAATATCAGCCAGATACAGTCCTGGTTACCGCCTGGTCTGATGCTGGTAGAGGCTGATACCCGCAATGATAATTTACGCCAGATGAGTGAAGCCTTTCATATTAATTTACTGGCCATGAGCTTACTGTCTTTGTTGGTTGCGGGGCTGCTGATCTACAACACCGTTACCTTGTCAGTGATCCAGCGTCAGCAAACCCTGGGAATATTTCGTGCTCTTGGTGTATCCCGGAGACAGATATTTTCCCTTGTCATGCTTGAAAACGCAGCTGTTGGCTTACTTGCCAGTATTCTTGGAGTGAGCGCAGGTTTTGTTCTGGGGTCTTATCTGGTGACCATGGTCACAGCCACGGTGGACAATCTTTATCTGAATCTGGCGGTGACAAAATTTTTTGTTGACCCGGCTTTACTTCTCAAGGGGCTGGTATTGGGCATCCTGCTGAGTCTGGTATCAGGTGTTTTGCCAGCAATACATGCTGCGCGAAGTATACCGGTTACCTTGCAGCACCAGGCTGCTAAAGATAGTGAGTGGCAAAATAAAATTCATTTATTAGCCTTCCCTGGAATCATATTGTTAGTCGCAGGATGGGCACTATTACTCCCGGAATATGGTTCACTACTTACAGGTTTTATAGCTCTGACACTGATGGTATTTGGTTTCTGTTTGCTGGTGCCTATTTTTTTGTACTGGATGTTAACGGCGCTGCTAATACTTGCTGGAACGTGGGCTGGGTTGCCGGGTGTTATGGCCTTGCGAAATGCCCGCTCGGCAATCAACCGTACCGGCCTTGCCGTTGCGGCTTTATGTGTTGCTGTGTCTGTTACTGTCGGTGTTGGCGTTATGGTGGGCAGTTTTCGAGGAACAGTTATTTTATGGCTTGAGCAGTCCTTACCCGGTGATTTACAGCTTAGTGCCATAACAACTGATATACAGACTCAAAGCTTCCCGGAAAATATGCTTGAGGAATTAGTCGGCTTGGAAGGTCTACTGTCAATGCATTATTCAATACAGGAGCAGGTGGAATCAGAATTTGGTCCCTTGCGCCTGGGGGCAAATAATATTCCTGCAGTAGAGCGGTTTTATTTAAAAGAAGTTACACCTGATGGCTTGGCAGACCTGGATGCTGGTCTTGGGGTTTTTATTTCTGAACCTTTAAGTTATCTGCAGAAAATCAAATTAAATGACTCTATAAGTCTGCTTACTCAGAATGGCTTGGTAGATTTTCCCGTGTTAGGAATTATCTATGATTACACCTCTGGTTTTGGACTGGTACAAATGCATGACTCTCTATATGACAGGCACTGGTCACGGCGTAATGTGGTGCGTCTCACTTTGAATATAGATAATGAATTTGATGAAGATACGGTGCAAAAATCAGTTCGGGATATTGTAGATAAACAAGGCCAGCAATTTAATCTGGTGTCCAATCGCCAGCTCAGGGAGCTGACCCTGCAGATTTTTGACAGGACCTTTGCGATAACCAATGTGCTACGACTACTGGCTATTTTGGTCGCTTTCATAGGCGTGGCTTCAACGCTGATGGCCTTGCAGCTGGAAAAATTTCGTGAATTCGCAATTCTCAGAGCAAGCGGTATGACACCTGTTCAAATAGTCTCGCTTATTTTGAAGCAGACCACTGTTCTGGGTGTCTGTGCAGGCTTACTTGCGCTTCCTTTGGGATATTTAATGTCGGACATACTGATTGATGTGATTAATCGGCGTTCTTTTGGTTGGTCCATGCAGCACTTTCTGCCGGAGTCCGTTTTAATTGAGGCATTTGCTTTGGCTGTGGTCGCAGCCTTGCTGGCAGGAATTTATCCGGCCTGGCGGGCCACCAGAATCAAGCCTGTGTTGGCATTACGGGAAGAATGAAAATAGTTACAAGTCGCAAGTCGCAAGTCGCAAGTTACAAGTTACAAGTTACAAGTTACAAGGTACGAGGTACGAGGTACAAGGTACAAGTGAAAAGTGGAAAGTGAAAAGTGAAAAGTGGAAAGTGTAGGGCGGAAGAGCGCAGCGATATCCGCCATAAAAATTTAACCATGGGTGATTAGTGTTCAAACTGTTTCTTGTAATTATTACTTTGCTCCTCGTTGCCTGTGGGAATCCTGCTGAGGACTCGCCTTCACCGAGATTAAGCGCTGCCGATGTACTGGGTAATAATGATGTTGAAGGTTTCCTCAGGGCCGAGCAGCCTCGTTTATTTTCGTTTCCGCAAGATCATGGACCTCATAAAGGTTTTCGTAATGAGTGGTGGTATTTAACGGGTAATGTAGAAACGCAAGCCGGTAGACGCTTTGCTTATCAGGTAACTTTCTTTTCAACTGCCATCAGGTCGAATGAAGAGGATAGTTGTAAGACTGACGTTTTCGCATGGTGCACTAACACAATTTGGATGGGGCATGCCGCAGTCAGCGATGTAAGTGAAGAGGTGCATTATGCCGCTGAACGCTTTACTCGTCAGGAACCGGGGCTTGCTGGTGCCAGATTGAATCCATTCCGGGTTTGGCTGCAGGACTGGAAGTTGTTTTCAGGCGTTGATGATTTTCCCTGGGAGCTGGAAATATTTGCCGATGACTTTGTTCTTTCGTTAAGTCTGTCTGCTACTAAAAAACCGGTGCTGCAGGGAGTGAATGGTTTAAGTCAGAAAAGCCCTGAGCCAGGTAATGCTTCCTATTACTACAGCCTTACCAATCTGGAAACATCCGGGCAATTATTTCTGGGCGGAGAGACCTACAATGTTGCCGGGTCAAGCTGGATGGATCGTGAATGGGGTACCAGTGCCCTGGCTGCAGATCAAAGTGGTTGGGATTGGTTTTCCCTGCAGTTTGATGAGGGGCGGGAATTAATGTATTACCAGCTGCGGAGGTTGAATGGAGATACTCATCCCGGCAGCAGCGGAAATGCGACGAGTCTGATGGGTACACAAACACAAATTATGCCTGAGCAGATGCAACTGGAAGAGCTCAATACATGGCAGGCACCAGATGGCACTTTATACACCACAAGATGGCAGATGAAGTATCTGGACAATGACTGGATTATTCAGGCCGTCTTTGAAGACCAGCTGATGGATGTAAGTTTTCAATACTGGGAAGGAGCTGTGGATGTGATTGAATCTTCAAGTGGAAAGGTAGTCGGACGAGGATATCTGGAAATGGTGCGCTAATCTCTGCCGCCCCTATTATTTTACAAAATTAATACAGCATTCTAGTGATTAATAAATACTTTACGCCACCACCGGCGCAGCACACGGTTCCACCACAAGATCGTCCCGGTCACAAACATTACTGCCGGGGCAAGTCCAAAAATAGCCCACAACGCCTTTACCGATTGATCGCATAGCCCCGGGCCGCTGCAGGGAATGCCAATGCCATTAATACGGCCGAAATGCAGAAAGGCGAGCCAGTACAGCACACTGTCTATCAAGCGACGTCCGGCATTCTCATCAGTTACAGGTTGTATTCGATCGGCAAAGGCATGAAAGCTTTCAGGAAAGCAGAGATATATTCCACTGAGAGTGAAGATCATCATGAAGACAAAAGTCCAGAAACCCATCATGCTATGTATATCCCAGGTAAGTCGTTTCCAGCCCATGCCTTTGTGAATTACCAGGCTGCGTCGCCAGCGGGCGGAACCTGGCCACCAGATAACCAGTCCGGTAAGCAATACCAGAATAACGGCGATAGCGGCCATGCCATTCACCTTGCGGCCAGCGGGCCCTGCCAGAAAATTATCATGCACTGCAATTAATTTTGTCACCATGGTGACGCCAGTTTCACTGGCGCTACCCACATCAACGCCGGTACGCGAATCGAATAAGCGCTTGATAGTTTTAGTGTCAGATTGCAGCCAGATAATCACTGCCTGATCACGATTGCCGGCACGATAAAAGCGTGTCACGCGAAAGCCGGGATTTTGACGAATGGCGCTTTCTCGTAATTGAGGCTCATCTAAAACAGGATTGGTAGAGGTGGATATGATTGGTTCTGGTGTAAAAATCACATACAGCTCATTGCGATAAACAAGAACACTGCCGGTGATACTGATGAAAAAAATATAGAGCCCCAGAGTGATGCCGCTCCAAAGGTGAACCTGGAATAGCGCTCGTCTGAAACTTAATTTCTGCGGATGGCGAAGCCAGCGTTGCCAGGAGGTAAGAGAATTATTTTGCTTCATTTCCCATTATCCTTTTATTCAAGTACATCAGACATTGCTAAAGATCAATTTTCGCTACTTTGACCCTGAGCCTGTTCATTTTTTCTCTGTCGTGAACCATTAAGAATAGTACCGATGATGGTGTAACGCACCCAACGGTCGTAAGTCCACAGCAGTAAGGTGCTGGAAATGAGTATTATCAATGGAAATTTAATGGACCAGTGCCAGGGTATATCCATTAGCAATGTCTGCAGAAAAAGTAACAGGGGGATGTGCGCAATATAAATCCAGTATGAAGCATCGGCTAAATATCTACGCAGTGCGTTTTCCTTGTCAAAATAGTGTATGCCAGCGCCTGTCAATGCAAATATCCAGCACCATGATGCAAGCGCATAACTTATGGCAAAAATTAATTTATCCGTATTCGATATATCAAGCAAAACAAAGGGAACAGGATTCAGTCGGCTTATGCTGAATCCTGTCATTACCAACGCAAGCAATAAATATTGTGGCCAGTGAGATTTAAGTACAACAAAGCAATCACGTTGGCGATCAAATGCCCAGCCAATGAAAAATGCCATGCCATAAATAATAAATGCGGGAGATTCATTCCAGACCGCTTCGGTGGGAGTGGGAATTCCAGCCCAGAAGTACCAATCTGCTCTTGTGTAGAAGACCCATGCAGAAATTCCTGTAGCCAGAATAGCTATAAAGCGAAATTTGCATAAGAAATAAATCAGTTCAGTGACCTTGTTCATTAGCGTATCAGCGGGATTCAGTTTTCCCAGAATGATTGAACCGAGTACCGCCAGAGCATAAAACCATAACAGGTAATAGAGAAACCAGAAGTGCATTAACAAGGGTTGAGCCGGAGTGCTTTGCTGATAGCTCAGTAGTAATGAAAGATAATCCGGGCCGTAAAATTTACTGGCTGCCCAGAGAGCGATGGGCACAATTAATAACAGAGAAATAATAAAGGCAAGTACCATAGGCAGCGCTATTCTCTTTAAGCGGTCTTTTACAAATTCACGGGGGCCTTTACGAGCCAGGGACAGATGTGCAAAAAAGCCAGCGATCAAAAAAAATATAGCCATGCGAAACATGTGCAGGACATAAAACATATAGGTCAGTGTCATGCTTTTTGAATTGTCAGAAAATGGGTAGCCAAAGCTATCCAGTCCTGGCCAGAAAGACATACTGCCATGGAGCAGCAATCCCAGTAGCAGGGCAATGCCTCGAATGGCGTCAAGTGCGTGGAGTCGAGTCTGCTGCATTTAATTTCTCTTGGTTGCCAGGCCTGACTTTTTTAACAAATACATCACATTGTTTTTGATCCGCAAGCATGTCATAAAATAGATCATGCTTTCCTTAATGTTTGCATACTTTTTAACTCTTTATCATTAAAATTGCCGCCGGTTTAACCAATTACCGGTAAAAGATAGAAAGGACTTCACAGAAAGCCCTGCCGGCTTGAATATTGGCGGGATGTGGTTTACTTTAGACAGACTTTTAAAGGACTTACGACTTAGAAGCGTGAGTTTTTTTTAGTCGAATTTGGGGGCGCATTCTAAGACCGGTTACAAGCGGCGCATTACTTTGATATTGATCAACCAATCAATATTCAGTTTCTGCCTTTGCTTTGCCGAGTCATCACTTTGTGCTGTAATTCTGGCACTTAAAACCAGATCAAAGAGTAGGATATAACTATGGGTTTTTTAGTTTGGCTAGAAGAGGGGGCTTTAGGGATATTCATTCGTGAATCCCTGTGGGGTTATCCCATTGTTCTCTCGAGTCATGCCGTGGGTATGGCGATTGTAATGGGGGTAGTGATTGCTCTGAATTTAAGAGTGCTTGGCTATGCAAAAGATATTTCAATTCTGGCCTTTGACAAGCTGTTTCTTATTGGCTGGATTGGCTTCATCATTAATTTGATATCGGGCTTGATACTGTTTTGTAATACGCCAACTACCTATTTCTTCCAGGGTTCTTTTATATTGAAGATTGCCAGTATTGTACTTGGCGGTATTCTTATGAAAGTTGTTATGAATAGCGTCAGGGGTGATACCAGTGAGGGTCTTACCAAATTGGCATCGTTCGCCTGTATTGCCTGCTGGTTTGGCGCTATGATCACCGGCCGTCTGATGGCTTACTTATAAGGGGGTATGTACTATGGATTATGATACTTATGCACCATTAGCCTCCTGGTTTGAAGCCACTTGGTTGGGTGGGCAAATGCGCGAGCAGTTCTGGATGTTTCCAATGATGGAGACCATCCACTTTATTGGTATTACTTTCTTGTTCGGCTCATTATTAGTAATTGATATGCGCGTTATTGGTTTCGGGCGCTTTATCAATATGAATGCGGCGATGAAGTATATTCCAGTTGCCATTATTGCTTTTTGCGTCAATCTGCTGACCGGTCTTGCCTTTTTATGCGCCGATCCTTTCCGCTATTTTCCGAATATCGCTTTTCAGTGGAAAATGGGATTGATTGTGATTGCCGGTATTAACGCACTCTGGTTCTGGTTCGGTGAGCATAAAGAGTTATGCCAGCTTGCAGATGGAGAAGATGCCCCATTCAGGGCAAAGGTGATTGCTGCCTTATCTCTTGCCATCTGGATAGGCGTAATTATCTTTGGTCGCATGATTCCCTATGTGGAATATTGATCTGACTTGAATCAGCATCAAGATTAAAAAAGAGGGCATATGCCCTCTTTTTTTTGCTTAAAATTTTCATTCCGGGCACCTCACCTTTTTTCCTCCTTGATTTTGTTCTACTCTGCATGCCTAGTCCTTCAGAGCAATGTAACCAGCATATAAAATGAGCAGCAAGGCCGCACTTAGAACTCGCCAAATTGTTACCGAACCGATCAGGCCACTGCTTTTGCGTCTGACTCTTTCTGCTCTGGTAGGTAATTTGGCCATGCATCTTATGGGTATCGTTGATACGTTTTTTATAAGTCGCCTGGGTACTCTTGAGCTTGCAGCGGCCAGCTTTGTTATTCCAATTCATATGATTTATGTCAGTCTTGCCCTTGGTATCGGTATGGGTATGAGCTCATTGAATTCCCGATTGATTGGCGAAGGCCGATTTAGGGAATCTTCACGCCTGATTTGTGATGGGCTTATTTTTGCAGCATTGTTTGCCATCATTATGGCCATGATAGGAAGCAGAATCATTGATCCCCTGTTTCGCGCATTGGGAGCCGATGAGCGAACACTGCCTTTGATTCGTGATTATCTGAATATTTTACTTTTAGCCCTGCCACCATTAATGCTGGTAGTCATTGGCAACAGTGCTTTTCGCTCAATGGGAAATATCAAGATGTCTGCCACCCTGGCTGCTTGTCTGTCTCTGTTGAATATCACTTTGGATCCCTTGCTGATCTTTGGCATTGGTCCCTTTCCTGCCATGGGGATACGCGGGGCAGCGCTGGCAACGTTTCTGGCAGCAACGATTACCATGATTATTTCCTTTCTGGTCTTGGGCTTTTACGAAAAGCTACTGGATTTTACTGCGCCGCGATGGCACCACTTACGTGACAATTGGCGTCAAATTCTGGGCATTGGCATTCCCGCAATGGGAGCGAATATCATGACTCCTTTGGCGGCGGCCATAATGACTGCCATGGTTGCCCGCTTTGGTGATGTGGTGGTGGCTGGCTTTGGTGTAGGAAGTCGCATAGAAACCATAAGCCTTATTTTTGTCATGGCGCTTTCTTCAACACTACCTATGTTTATAGGACAGAACATGGGTGCCGGGCGTCAAGATCGTGCCTATGCAGCCTTGATCGGCTGCCTGAAATTTGTCTTGGTATTCCAGTGCCTGATCTATCTGTTGCTGTTCATGTTTGGCGAAAGTATTGCCGGTACTTTCAGTAGCAATGCTGAGGTGACGGAAGTAATCACCACATATCTGATGATTCTGCCTCTGACCTATGGAGCCCATGGTGTCGTAGTCCTTATCATGGTTTCGCTCAATGTTCTGCGCAGACCAAGAACTGCTCTTTTGCTTACTTTTACCCGACTAATGCTGTTTTATATTCCCCTGGCTTACATCGGCTCTCAATTCTGGGGATTGAAAGGGCTGTTTGCGGGAGCAGCCCTGGGTAATATTCTTGCAGGAATTTTTGCGTGGTTTTTAATCAGAAAAGTAAGCCAGGAATTACACCTTGGCCCAAATTACCAGGACCTGGAAGCTGAGCCAAAATTAGCCGGATAAAGTCTGCAAGGCTGTCATCGAATGATGCTTTGTACGGAAGGAAAATTTTTAGTAAAAGAGAATTATTGGAGCATCATCTCGGATGGCGCTTCGCTTCTCCGACCTACAAGGTCTAGTGTCTTGCTTGCTTAGGGTAGAAAGGTAAAAGCGCCAACATTATCTAACTGAAATAGGCCGCTCCGCAGGCAATCAGAACCATTACAAACAGCACCCATTTCAAAACTGACTGCGGAACCTTGATAGCAAACTGGACGCTCACCATGGCTCCGACAACGGTACCAACGGCCATTATCAATCCAGGTATCCACAGCACCTGTCCCCTGAGCACAAATACTCCAAGCGCAATGACAGTGAGAGCGGCAGTGATTGCCATCTTTAATGCATTAGTGCGCACCAGATCATAGCACAGGCCCCCGGCAACAGCGGCGATAATAATAAAGCCGACCCCGGCCTGTACAAATCCGCCATAAAAGCCTGCGATAAATAAACCAATAGCAGCCAATGGTCTTTCTTTGAGAGTAAACGGCTGTGTGCCTGCCGGAGGGGCGACAACAGAAGGTTTTACCAGCATCAAAACAGCCATGCCAATCATGGTGGTTAAAAGTGCAGGCTTCAGCCAGGACACTGGCATATAAGAGGCCAGCAGGGAGCCAAACAGGGCACCAAGCAGAGTGGGAATCAGTGTGGGAACAATTGTGCTCGGTTCAAGTTTGCCCTTTTTGTGAAATTCTCTGGCACCGGCCATGGATTGAAGAAGTATGCCCACCCGGTTTGTAGCATTGGCAACATCAGCAGGCAGACCAAAAATCATGAAGACAGGCAAGGTGAGCATGGAACCACCGCCGGCAATAGTATTGATAAAGCCGGCTAAAAAACCCGCGGTGATCAGCAGGGTGATACTGAAAAGTGTAATTTCAAATTCCATCGAGGCCTCTGTTTACAAGGGCATGTATTGAACAATAGCCCTGATTAAAACAGGGTCGGAGCATGACGGAGGGGGTGCTTAATGTCAATTTCGGCTTGCTGTGAATAATGCTAAAATCCTTCGCTTGCCACCAATCACCCGAAGTGAAGGAAGCAGTTTTGGACAATAATAAAAATAACACTGCAAGCGCTGTTCCAGGGCCATTGCATATTTACGAAGAAAATCTGGCTAAGGGAGAGTTCAAGATCCAGCAATGTAAAGATTGCGGCCAGCACGTTTTTTATCCCAGGTATCTTTGCCATCATTGTGGTTCTACCGATCTGAAATGGGTTGCGGTTAGCGGTCGAGGATCTGTGTACTCAACTTCAGTTGTTCGACAGCGCCCTGAGAAAGGCGGCGACTACAATCTTTCCCTGATCGATCTGGAAGAAGGCCCTCGCATGTTAAGCCGGGTGATCGATGTGGCGCCTGATGAAGTTACCATAGGTATGGAGGTGAGCGCTCATGTCGGGATGATCAATGATTTGCCGGCTGTGGTGTTTTACAACAAAGAGCAGGGGAATAAAGAATGGTAGATTCATTGCGAGGCAGTGCAGCTGTCGTTGGTGTTGGTCTTACCGAGTTTGGACGTTTACCTGATCGTACCCATATGGAGATCATGGCGGATGCTATCAGCAAGGCTATTGCGGACGCCGGTATTAACAAGAATGAAATAGATGGTATTTTCAGTGCCAATTTTGTTGAAATGCTGACACCACTTACTGTTGCAGAATATCTTGGAATCAACCCCACTTATATGGATGGAACCAATACTGGCGGATCAGTATTTGTTAACTCCATGCAGTCGGCCGCAGCAGCGCTCAGTCTTGGACTGTGCAATGTCGCCCTTATTTGCTATGGCAGCAATAGTGCCACGGGCCCTTTTACTCATCCGCCTGCCATGCATACCGTGGAAGATGTTTATCGACCGCGTAATCCTATTTCACCTTATGCGCTGGCTGCCAAACGCCATATGCATGAATTTGGTACCACCAAAGAACAGTTAGCAGAAGTGGCAGTTTCGGCTCGCGCCTGGGCTCAGCTAAATCCTGCTGCCACCATGCGTGACCCTCTTACTATCGAAGACGTTGTTAATGCTCGTATGATTGTTGATCCTCTTGGTTTGCTGGATTGCTGTCTGGTCAGTGACGGCGGAGCAGCGATGATCATGGTACGAAAAGACAGGGCGAAGGACTTTCCCAAGCAGCCTGTTTATATGTTGGGCGTGGGAAGCAGAACAGACCACAACCTGATTTCCTGCATGCCTGATCTGACCACCACCGCTGCAAAAGAGTCCGCCGCTGCAGCTTTCGCCATGGCCGGTGTCACACCGAAAGATATCGATGTGGTTGAGTTGTACGATGCGTTTACCATCAACACAATTCTTTTTCTCGAAGACATGGGCTTTTGTGAAAAAGGAGAAGGTGGCAGTTTTGTCTCCAATGGTAATATCGCACCGGGAGGAAGCTTGCCGGTGAACACCAATGGTGGCGGCCTGAGTTGCGTCCATCCTGGTATGTACGGCATGTTTCTGATGATAGAAGCTGTACAACAATTACGCGCAGAGTGTGGTGATCGCCAGATTAAAGGTGCAAAACTGGCGGCCTGTAATGGTAATGGCGGCTTCCTGGCAAGTCAGGTTACGGCGGTTTTTGGCACAGAAGAAACTTTGTAAAAAATTGCTTATTTAATCAGTGCGGCTTGGATAAACTGATTAATTAAATGACTTAAGTCAAATAGTGTTCTCTGTAATCCCCTTACGATATAGTTGGGCATGGTAGCAGGATCGCTATCAGGTATTTTTTAATTTAAGAGGTGATTATCGTGAGGAAGAACTGATTTTTTAGTTCCGCAGCATTAATGTTGCTTGTATTGCTAAGTAGCTGCCGGACATATCCGGATCAGGTAGGAAGTTTTCGCTTTCCCATACTTAGCGGAGATATTCAAAGGGGTCAGGAGGCATTTCTAAAGCTGGAGTGCAACCAGTGTCACGAAGTAAATGGCGTAGCGTTACCTGCTTTTTCAGGTCCGCGCCCGGTCACGGTGGTGTTGGGTGGAGATCTTTATTTTGCTAAAACATACGGTGATCTGGTGACCTCTATTATTAATCCAGACCATGTGCTGTCAGATAATTATCTGGACCAGCTGCCAAGAGAAGTGCGCAGGCGAACAAGCAGCTCTCCCATGTATTTAAAGGAAGATATGCTGGTCACAGAGTTGGTTGATATCGTTGCCTTCCTGAATTCCCGCTACAGCCTGTTGTCGGGATATACGGAATATTATTATTGAAGACTAAAGATGTTGAAAAAGGCCAGCTTGGAGCTGGCCTTTTTTTTACAGTTACAAGTTACAAGTTACAAGGAATAAGCCCCAACCCAGAGGTATAGAAGGGCGTAGTGTAGGTCGGATAAGCGAAGCGCAATCCGACAAGGCGTCTGCAAGACGCCTGCTTGCGACTTGCGACTAAATCCCCTTCCCCCAGCCGCTCAGGAAAAAATGTTCAGCTAATGGATTACGTTTTCTTGGAGCCAGCTCTCTGCCTCTCAACGCTTCCGGGATATCTGCTTCAGCACATTGATAACCAATGGTCATCATGGCCATTGGCTGGTAACGCGCTGGAATAGTAAAAGTCTCCCTGGCCAGATCCGGACTAAATCCTGCCATCTGATGAGTCATCAGACCCAGAGAGCTGGCTTGCAGACAGATGCTGATAGCCGCCGCGCCGGTATCGTATGCGCCCCAGGCGTTTTCTTCATCAGTTTGTGAAAACAGCGTGTCGGCACAAATGATTGCCAGTACGGGTGCATGTTGGCACCAGGGCTGATTACCTTCTGCAAGGCACGAATAAGCTTGTTGCCAGGCTTCGGAATCAGAAGATTTACTACAGAAAATTACACGCCAGGGCTGGTCTCCAAAACAGGAGGGTGCCCAACGTGCCGCTTCTGCCATAGCACGCAGGTCGGCATCATCTACCATCTTTGCGGGATCATAAGATACGCCGCTCCAACGACTGCTAATGAGTTCGTGAACGGGTGCGGAAACATCAATTGCTTTATTAATCATGCTGGGTCCTTAAATTATTATTCGTTAGTAAAGATAACTCTTTCAATGGTAGGCGCACCCTGCCACAAACAGGCTGGTGCCAAGCAGGATAAGGGGTTTAATGCAGGGCATCTGGAGCTCCGGAGTCGCTGAAATGGAAAATGCATGGTAACCACAGGCTCCACAAAATTGAAGATCTGCTTGAAGGCTCATTGATAAATACAGATCTTAACCTTGAATTAGGTCAAAGCAGACCTATATTGGATAGAGGTATAATGATTAGTTAGATAAATTGCGAAATTTATTGAAAAACAAGGTTTTTTTGATAAATACAGAATATTTTCAATACTTGGCTGTCTAACGCTATAAGTGATAGACTCCGCCAGCTACGGCGTAAAGTAAGGTATATATGAACGCTATAGTGAAAAAAGAGTTAAACAAACAAGTAAGTAAAATTAACGAGAGCAATACTGGTCTTATGACTATTTATAGAAGTACTGATAATAAGAGTACTGACAATGCAGGTAAAGATCTGCAAATAATTGACACGATGGTACCGGGCCGTGACCTTAACGCCTATATCACCGCCGTCAATGGCATTGCTGTGCTCACTGCTGAAGAAGAGCATGAGCTTGCCAATCAGTATTACTATGAGGATAACCTTGATGCAGCGCGTAAGTTAGTGCTTGCTCACTTAAGGTTTGTGGTTCACATGGCGAAGTCCTACTCAGGTTACGGTCTTTCTGAAGCAGACCTGATACAGGAAGGCAATGTGGGTTTGATGAAGGCGGTGAAACGTTTTAACCCTGAAGTGGGTGTCCGTCTGGTTTCCTTTGCGGTTCACTGGATCAAGGCAGAGATGCACGAATTCATCCTGCGCAACTGGCGTATTGTTAAAGTAGCTACCACCAAGGCTCAGCGTAAATTATTCTTCAATCTGCGTAGTTCCAAGAAACGTCTGGGCTGGTTGAGTCAGGCAGAGGCGGAAGCCGTTGCTGCGGATCTGGGCGTAGAAGCCAAAACGGTTATGCAGATGGAAGGGCGCATGGGCGCTTATGATGCTTCGTTCGACGGCGCTGCTGATGCTGATGACGAAGAGGCTTATCAAGCTCCTGCTCAGTACCTGGAAGATACCCGTTTTGACCCGGCCCGCACGGTAGAAGATTCAGATTTTGAGAAATCATCAACAGATCACCTATATGTTGCTCTGGAAAACCTCGATGACAGAAGCCGGGATATTCTGAACAGGCGCTGGTTGAGTGATGATAAAGAAACATTGCATGAGTTGGCTGATGAATATGGCATATCAGCAGAGCGTATTCGCCAACTGGAAAAAAATGCCATGAACAAGGTCAAGGCCATCCTGGAAGCCTGAAAATTGACCAGTGAATAAAAGCCGCCAGATCTGGCGGCTTTTTTATGTCTTGAACTTTATATTTACCCGCGTTTTCTGTTTGTGACAATGCAACGAAATACATAATTATGAATCTTGTTTTGAGAGTAACTGCAGTAAATGGCTTTCTGGTGGTATTGCTAGGGGCTTTCGGAGCGCACGGCCTGGAAAATATGGTTGGCCCTGAAAGATTGGAAACATGGAATACCGGAGTTCAGTATCACATGTTTCATACATTAGCCTTGTTTGGTGTCGGGCTCCTCAGTCTGAATGATCCCGGCAAAGCATTACTCGTGCGTAGCGCTAAATTATTTCTGGCAGGCATAGTCATTTTTTCCGGCAGTTTGTATCTGTTCACCATATCAGGGGTGAGCACCTTGGGTATGATTACTCCAATAGGAGGGGTCGCCTTCCTTGCTGGCTGGATATGCCTGTTTATTGCCTTGTTAAATTGCGGAGAAGCTGGCATTCAAGAAATAAAAGATAAAAAGGAAGATGGGTAATCATGGCTGAAAGCGAAAATACCAAACATCGGCCAATGCGCAGTTATGTCGTCAGGGGCGGGCGTTTGACTGGTTCACAGCAGGACGCCATTGAAAACTTGTGGCCTGAATATGGTATCGACCAGAACCAGGGACTTATCAAGCGGGAAGAAGTTTTTGGCCGTCGCGCAGAGCTGGTGTTTGAAATCGGATTTGGCATGGGTGACTCTCTTGTGGCAATGGCGGGACAGTACCCGGATCGAGATTATATTGGCGTTGATGTTCATCCGCCGGGAATAGGGACAATTTTACGCGACATTAAGGCGCAAGGTCTGCACAACCTGCGTGTTATGCAGGGCGATGCTACAGAAATACTGGATAACTGTTTTTCAAATAATGACATTGATCGAATACAGATTTTTTTCCCCGATCCATGGCATAAAAAGCGGCATAACAAACGTCGTCTGATTCAAGCGCCATTTGTTGAGTCCCTGGCAGGAAAAATGCGTGAAGGGGGTATTTTGCATCTGGCAACAGACTGGGAAAATTATGCAGAGCAAATGATGGAAGTTATGTCCGCGTCATCCTCGTATAAAAATATTGCTGGTGAAGGACAGTTTGCAGGGCAGGATGAAAGGGCAGAAACCAAGTTTGAACGTAGAGGTCGCCGACTGGGGCATGGCGTCTGGGATCTGTTGTTTGAAAAATGCCTTTAAAAATTGACTGAAAATTTGCGTGATAGTTGTCTTATCAACCAGCATTTACCTTTTAAGCCTTACTGTCGGCTCCAGAATCGGTGGCCATTTTCTGCAAGCCAGTTTCGCAACTCCTGAAATTCAGGACAGACACTTGCAACGGTATCCCAGAACTTCTTTGAATGGTTCATATGCCGTAAATGACTGCATTCATGCACTATCAGATAGTTGATGACTTCACGCGGTGCCATCATGGTCAGCCAGTTGTACTGGATTGTGCCATTCTGGCAGCAGTGGCCCCACTTTGTTTTTGTTTTTCGAAATACTACTTCCTTGAGTTTGTGGTGAACACCTAATTGTCTGGCAACCTTATAGGACTCCACTGTCATATATTCACGGGCTTTATCTTTGAGCCAGCTGTTAAACAGTTTTTCAAGGCGCTCGAGAGTGTTCTTGCGTGTATAAATGAAAAGAAAATCGCGCGTAACTCTAACTTCCTGCTGTGGACTGATCAGTACAACAATTGTTCGAGGCTTTCCCAGAAACGTAATTTCGCGGCCTTCGGCAATAACCAGTCGTTGTCGGAAATGACGTTTTTGTCGATCAAGCTCAGTGAGAATCCAGTCTTTTTTGTCTAAAACAAACTCATGAATCCACTTTGTAGAGGCATATCGCGGTGATCTTACCTCTACATTCCCACTTTTTACATAAATGACCAAAGATTTGCGTTTTGAGCGAATAATCTCAAAATTGAAGGGGAATGTGGGATTTAATTTGCAAATATCAGGCATTTCTTAAAGATTTAACCAGTTCAGTGCTGCCACTTATCTCAATTTCGAGGGCCAATTGCAGTAATTTCCCAATTTCTCCATTTGGAAAACCTTTTCTTTGAAACCAGAGAAGATAAGCTTCAGGGAGATCTATAATCATCTTGCCCTGATATTTACCAAAGGGCATAGGCGTTTCCAGCAATTGGATTAATAAATATTTGTCAGCTTTTGCATCTTCCATACAATTAAACGACTTCAATCATTGAAGTGGAGTTAGATGACGAAAAAATTGAGCATAAATTCACAAATGTGGGAATTTTATTAAAAAAAATGGCTAAGCCTATACCGGAATTTGAAACGGTTGATTGCATCCTGATTGGCAAATCCATAGTTGATGTCATGTTCCAGGTATGGAGATTTTGTAGCTCACCTTGTCAGCGCTCTGCATAAATTGATCACTCAATGATCTGGTGGCGAGTGTCGTTACGAATGCCGTGGTGAATAGTATGCGAAAGGGAAATGTTGCTCAATAAAATGCAGCAAACTAACGGAGTTATTTTCAGTTTAAAGGATTAATTTATCAGGAAGCGGTAAGGCTTGCTGAAATAAATTAAACGCTCACCGCTACTGCACCCGGTAAAAATCAAGAACGTAGGGTTAGGTCCGGACAGGTATTCAACTGCAAAGGGTATGATGACAAATACTCATGCTGTTATTGTCCCGCTATATTTTGCGACTGTATTTTAGCAATGCAGGACCAAGGCAGGACCAATGCATTAACAAAACAGTATCAGGCTGCGTCCTGCCGACGTGTATGAAGTACCTGGCTGACAGCATTGAGCAAGGCATTGACTGAAGAGGTGACGATATCTTCATCAATCGCTATTCCAGTAAAGCGCATGCCTTCGTACTTCACTTGCAGATAAGTTACAGCATCGGCATTGGCGCTTTGGCTGAGCGCATGTTCGCCATACTCGAGTATTTGCAGGCTCATGTCGAAGGTGCTTTCCATGGCATCTACAAAACCTTCCAGCATACCGGAACCTTCTCCCTTGATTTCAAAGGACTCGCCATCAAGTTCAATCACACCAGAAATGGTTTCATGTTCGGCTTTTTCAATGGAGAAGCTTTTTAACAGCAAGGGCGAGGGCGGATTGAGGTATTGCTGTTGAAACAATTCCCAGATCTGATCCGGTGCAATTTCCTGACCGGATTCTTCGGCTGCTTGCTGGACCACGCGGCTGAATTCAATCTGCAACCAGCGTGGCAACTGAAAGCCATACTTGGACTCCATGACATAGGCGACACCACCTTTTCCTGACTGACTGTTTACCCGGATCACATCCTGATAAGTCTGCCCTACGTCTCTAGGGTCAATAGGCAGATAGGCAATATCCCAGGTGTCTCCTTCCTTGTAGATATCCAGACATTTTTTAATGGCATCCTGATGGCTGCCAGAAAATGCTGTAAAAACCAGGCTTCCCGCGTAGGGGTGGCGCGGATGAACATCAATTTGTGTGCACTCCTTCACCACAGAAATAATTTGATCCATGTCGCTGAAATCAAGTTTTGGGTCTACCCCCTGGCTGTACATATTCATGCCCATCACCATGATATCCAGATTACCGGTACGCTCGCCATTACCCATCAAGGTACCTTCTACCCGGTCAGCGCCAGCCATCAGTCCAAGTTCAGAGGCGGCCACACCGCAGCCTCGGTCATTATGGGTATGCAGGCTGAGGATGATGGAGTCGCGATTTTTTACATGACGGCAGAACCACTCGATCTGATCTGCATAGATATTAGGTGTCGCCATTTCGACTGTTGAAGGCAGGTTGATGATCACTTTGCGTTCAGGAGTAGGCTGCCACACTTCATTGACGGCATCGCAAACCTCAACGGCAAATTTCATTTCAGTGCCAGTGAAGCTTTCTGGTGAATACTGGAAAGACCAGTCAGTCTCCGGTGCCTTTTGAGCGCATTCCAAAACACTTCTGGCGCCATTCACTGCAATATCAATGATGCCGGCCTTGTCCAGTTTGAACACCTGATCGCGCTGTACAGTCGAGGTGGAATTGTACATATGGATAATGGCCTGCTTTGCCCCTTTCAAGGCTTCATAGGTGCGCTCGATTAATTGAGGTCTGGCCTGAGTCAGCACCTGGATGGTCACGTCTTCAGGAATCATGTCCTCCTCGATCAGCCAGCGTACAAAATCGTAGTCAGGCTGGGAGGCGGCAGGAAAGCCAATTTCTATTTCCTTAAACCCCACATCAACCAGCAGGGCATACATCTTCCGTTTCTGTGCAACTGACATGGGCTCGATCAGAGCTTGATTGCCGTCACGCAGATCCACGCTACACCAGGTAGGTGCCTGGGTGATTACCTTGTCCGGCCAGGTACGGTCGGTCAAGGCAACAGGAGTGAATGCCTTGTACTTGCTGTGGTTGTATCTGTTCACCTTTTACCTCTGTGTTTAATTTGGGTCTTGCCCTTCTGGATGGGCATCTTCAGTTTCAAGACGGCGTAGTGTACAGGATTCTGCAAGGCGGATTATTGCTAATATCGCTAATAAATGCAGATAAATGAATATAAATACTAATAAATATTAAAATATTGATATAAAATGCCAATAAATAAGAATTATGTAAATTAGAGGGTTGGGGCCATGCAACTGGACAGGACTGACAAGCGAATACTTGGGGAATTGCAGATCAATGGCAGAATCAGTAATCAGGAACTGGCTGATAAAGTTGGTCTTTCTCCCTCACCCTGTCTGCGTCGGGTAAAGCAACTTGAAGATGAGGGGATTATTGAAGGTTATGCTGCGCTGGTAAATGCCTCAAAGCTGGGTCTGAAAATGATGGCCCTGATACAGATTCGTATGGATAGACACACGCCAGAACGCTTCGAAGAATTCGAACGTACCATCAAGGATTACCCTCAGGTACTGGAGTGTATTCTGATCACCGGGCAAACAGCAGATTATCAGGTAAAGGTAATTGTAAGAGATATGGAGGAATATCAGGATTTTCTACTGAATAAAATTACGCCTTTGCCTGGTGTCTCCGATGTTCATTCCAGCTTTATTTTACGGCAGGTCATGCACACAACTGCCTTGCCTATCGATGACACACATGACTAACTGAAAAAACAGGGTTTCTTGTTCATGCAGATGCGGCATCCTTGCTGTAAAATCATGCGTTCCAAGCCCGTAAACAGGTACTGATCAGTGGCGAGTATTTTCACGAAAATTTATAACAGGGAAATCCCCGGCTATTTTGTCTGGGATGATGAGTATTGTTTTTCCATCATGACTATTCAGCCGATCCGTCAGGGACATTTATTGGTTATTCCAAAGCAGGAAGTTAATCACTGGGATGATGTGCCTGAAGAGACGGCCATGCATATGATGTCTGTGTGTCAGAAAATCGCCAAGGCAATAAAGGCGGTGATTCCCTGTCGTCGAATTGGTGTTTCTATAGTAGGCCTTGAAGTGCCACATACGCATATTCATTTGATCCCCATTGATAATTTTGGCGACCTGGATTTCAAGAACGCCAAAGAAATGTCAGAGGAGCTTCTTTCTGCAAGTGCTGCGATTATTCGTGAAGTGCTGGTTTCCAATGGGTGTCAGGAAGCCAGCTTTGATGAGCCTTTAAAACCTTCTAAAGAATAGGAAGACAACACACTTGTCAGCCAGAGACACGCTTTTTGCCAGCGGCTTACCGATTGAAGATTTCGTCTTCGATGAAAAAGTTGTTGCGGTTTTTCCCGATATGATTAATCGGTCTGTACCCGGTTATAGCACCATAATCGCCATGATCGGCACTTTGTCAGCAGAGTATGCCCAGCCTGACAGTGTTTGCTATGACCTGGGCTGTTCTTTGGGTGCTGCAAGCTTGTCTATGCGACACAATATCCAGGCTGATAGATGTTCTATTGTGGCGGTGGACAACTCAACTGCCATGGTAGAAGGCTGTCAGGAAGCTCTTTTGCGTGACAGCGCCATCATTCCGGTGGAGGTGCGTTGCGAAGATATTCTCGATACGCAAATTAGTCAGGCATCCATCGTGGTAATGAATTTCACTCTGCAGTTTGTTGAACCGAATGCCAGGGATGCCTTGATCAAGAAGGTCTATCAGGGTTTGTTGCCGGGCGGTATGTTGATTCTGTCGGAGAAAATCCGCTTTGAGGATCCTGCACTGAACGAGCTGTTTATTGATATGTACCATCGATTTAAGGAGCAGCAGGGTTACTCAAAACTGGAAATCAGCCGCAAGCGTGCTGCGCTTGAAAAAGTGCTGATTCCAGAGACGAAAGCAGAACATGTGAGCAGACTGGTGGGAGCAGGCTTTCAAACCCATGATATCTGGTTCCAGTGTTTCAATTTCGCGTCTATGGTTGCAGTTAAAGGTTTGCAGTAAAGCGCTTGCTGTGAAAAAGGTAGCGGCAAAAAATCTTAAGGGTCGTTGTGGATTACTCTGAATTAGTCACTTTTCTTGACAGTGAACTTGATAACAAAAACTTCTCGCGGATTAGTGAAAAGCTGCCGAATGATTTTTTGAATGCATTTAATCACGGCGATTTTCCTGCCTGGGTCGAAGCGCTCCATGCCTTGCCCGATTTAACGCCCGATTCCTGGGATTTACAGGACACAGTGCGAATTGGCTCTGCCTCTCAATGCAATGATGAGCAGAGGCAGAAATTAAAAGAGACCTTGTTAAAAATTCATCCATGGCGCAAAGGTCCCTTTGAATTATTCGGTCTGCAGATGAACACCGAGTGGCGTTCAGACTGGAAATGGGATCGCCTGAAAGAGCAAATAGCCCCCCTGGAGAATCGCACTGTTCTGGATGTTGGTTGCGGCAATGGCTATCACTGCTGGCGCATGGCAGGTGCCGGGGCCCGTTTCGTTTTGGGCGTGGATTCTCACTTATTATTTACCATGCAGTACTGGGCTATTCGACATTTTCTAAAAACCCCTCCGGTATTTGTGGCGCCCCTGGCATTGGAAGATCTGCCCACTGAATTAAAGGCATTTGATAGTGTTTTTTCCATGGGAGTTCTTTATCACCGCCGCTCACCCTTTGATCATCTTTATGGACTTAAGGACTGCCTGAGACCTGGGGGGGAACTGGTGCTTGAAACACTGGTGATTGAAGGGGAGAAGGGGATGACTCTGGTGCCGCAGGGGCGTTATGCCAGAATGCCCAATGTCTGGTTTCTGCCTTCCTGCGATACCCTGCATGAATGGCTGGAAAAGGCGGGCTTTAAAAACATCCGCCTGATCAATGTTGGCTATACCAGCCCTGAAGAGCAGCGCACAACTGACTGGATGACCTTCGAATCACTGCCTGAAGCACTTGACCTGAAAAACCCCTCAGTCACTATAGAAGGCTATCCGGCACCTATGCGGGCAATATTTGTGGCAGAAAAGCCATAAAAAGGAAATTATCCCTGTTTTCTTGATCCGTTTTCCTCTACAATTTTGCACTTTTATTACACAATTGATCAAGCGAACTGTTCGGCTTAAAACGCTGAATTGCCTTTCAGAGCTTTACTATCATATTTGTCTGAACCGTACTGGTCAGTATTAATTGTTAAAACAATGATTAAGGAAACAAAAAGCTATTATGGCCAGACCACTGCGTATCGAATTTCCTAACGCCTATTACCATGTCAGCAATCGAGGTGAAGAGGGGGCCAGAATTTTCCCAGGTGTCAGATATTATGAGTCCTTCCTGACCGCTATTAATGAAGCTGCAGCAAGGCTGAATGTGGAAATACTTGGCTATTGTTTGCTGGCCAACGAATACAACCTGTTGATTAAAACCCCGGAAGGCAATCTCAGTCGATTCATGCGGCAGGTTGATGGACTTTATACCCAGCATTATCAGAAACTGAGAAATGAGGGTGGGTCTGTATTCAAGGCACGTTATAAATCGGTTCTTGTTCAGCCGGAAAAACACCTCCTGGGGGTATCTCGTTATATCCATAATTTGCCAAAGAAAGCCAGGACAAAGCCAGAAGCCCATAGCTGGTCCTCGCTGGGGGCTTATATCAACAAGGCTAAAATACCCCAATGGCTGAATCGTGACGAAGTCCTCTCCCACATGCCTGCCGGTGCCAGACCCAATGCCCGCTATGGAGCTTATGTGGCGGAAGGTGTTGATGCAGAACTGGCACATTTTTACGGTAAACTTAACCTGCTTTCCATTCTTGGTGATGAGCGCTTCAAAAAACGCGCGCAGGCGAAATTGTCATCGGGAACTGCACGGGGCAAATCCAAAGGACCTCAAGCCAGGTTGCGTCCATCAGTCAAAACAGTAGTTACAGCAGTTGCCTCACAATTCAAGGTGAGTGAAAAAAGCATTTATCAAGCTGCACGTGGCCCTGGTTCCAAGAATTTACCGCGCTGGGCTGCCATGTATCTGTGCCAGGAACTCTCTGGCGTAACGCTACAGGATATTGCCAAACGTTTTGGCTTAAAACGTTATGGCACTGTCTCTACTACTATTGGAAAACTCAAGCAGGAGTTTATCGTTTCACCCAAAAGCTTCACTGCTATCAAAAAGCTGCGTAAACAACTGGCTCCCTGAACTTTTCCCCGCCCCAATTAACGCTTGTTTTTCCTTTAATGGGCTTTACACTCCGGTGTGAAGCCCTGAGTCCCTGAGTCCATGCATGGGTCTGGTAAAAAATGAGCGTTGCTAAAGAAACCAAGAAACTTGATCGCCCCCTGGAGCTTGGGGCATTTATGCGTGAGCTGGAAAAAGCTGGCCGTATCAACAAGGATCAACTTGATACGGTTGCATCCCTGCGTCGCACACCGGCACAACAAAAAGCCCATTTGTTGGCATTTATCGCAGAACAGAATCTTGACGATCAGAAAAGCCCTGGTCAAAAATTAAACCTGGAATCTCTGACCCGGTTTCTGGCTGAATTCTCGAAACAGGAATATTTCCACATAGACCCCTTAAGTATTGATGCGGCGAAAGTGACTCAGGCAATGTCATATGCTTTTACCCAGCGTCATAAGATTATGGCAGTCGCAGTCACAAGTGATGAGATTGTTATTGCCAGTGCCGAGCCGAATGTTTGCTCCTGGGAAGTGGATCTTGAGCATGTGTTGAGAAAGCCCATCAAGCGGGTCGTCGCAAATCCGGTTGAATTACAGCGCATGACCGAAGAGCTCTATCGACTGGCGGCGTCCATAGATCTTGCAACAACTGGTGGTTCTTCTTCATCAGTGGGTATTACCAACCTGGAACAAATGCTGGAACTGGGCACGCTGAAGGATCCCGAGGCCAACGATCAGCACGTGGTACGGATTGTTGACTGGCTCTTGCAATATGCATTCGAGCAGCGCGCCAGTGATATTCATATAGAGCCTCGCCGTGAAGTAGGTAATGTGCGTTTCCGTATCGATGGAGTTTTGTACACGGTATACCAGATTCCAATGCAGGTGATGAACGCAGTAACCAGCCGTTTGAAAATTTTAGGTCGTATGAATGTAGCGGAAAAACGTAAACCGCAAGATGGCCGTTTGAAAACAAAAAGCCCAAAGGGCAACGAAATTGAATTACGCCTGTCCACTTTGCCAACAGCTTTTGGCGAAAAAATGGTCATGCGGATCTTCGATCCTGATGTATTGCTGCGATCATTTGGCGAACTGGGTTTTGATGATCAGGATTTGGAAAGCTGGCGTGAAATGATCACGAAGAAAAACGGCATCATTTTAATTACCGGGCCAACGGGAAGCGGAAAAACTACCACACTGTATTCCACACTGAAAACACTGGCTACCAAGGAAGTTAATGTTTGTACCATTGAAGATCCGATTGAAATGGTGGAATCCAGTTTTAATCAAATGCAGGTTCAGGAAAATATCGACCTTAATTTTGCCGGTGGTGTAAAAGCATTACTCAGACAGGATCCCGACATCATTATGATCGGTGAGATAAGAAATCTGGAGACCGCTGACATGGCAATTCAGGCCGCATTGACCGGACATCTGGTGTTATCTTCCTTACATACCAATGATGCGCCCACTGCCATCACCCGTTTGCTGGAGCTGGGTGTCCCCTCTTATTTGGTTAGGGCTACTCTGGTGGGCGTTGTAGCACAGCGCCTGGTCAGAACTTTATGTCCCCATTGCAAGCAGGCTACTGAACCTGATGCCGAGGTCTGGAATGCGATGGTTAAACCCTGGACTTTGCCATTGCCGAAGCAGGTTTATAAACCTGCTGGTTGCCAGGAATGTCGTGAAACGGGATTCAAGGGACGCCAGGGTATTTATGAAGTAATGCCTTTTTCTGAAGCCTTACAGGAATATGCTGAAGAGAAGACGGGCTTGCCCCGATTAAGGAGACATGCCTATAAAGAAGGTATGCGGAGTCTGCGGCTTAGTGGAGCCTTAAAGGTCGCGGCCGGACTTACTACTATTAATGAAGTTCTGCGTGTTGCGCCAGAGAGCCGTTAGGTTTGATTAGACTATCGTGGTGCAGGGGACGGGGCGGATGAAGATATTAATTATTGGTCCTTCCTGGGTAGGCGACATGGTGATGGCGCAAAGTCTGTTCATCGCCCTTAAAAATAATCATCCTTCTTGTGAAATCCATGTGCTTGCACCACGGTGGTGTAAGGACCTGCTTGATCATATGCCTGAAGTCAGTCATGCCATTGAAATGACTGTGGGGCATGGTGAATTCGGGCTGGGGAAACGCAGAGCTTTGGGCAAGACACTCCAACTTGAAAAATATGATCAGGCGATTGTGCTACCTAATTCTTTTAAATCTGCCCTGATTCCGTGGTTTGCTGATATTCCTGAAAGAACGGGCTGGCGTGGTGAGGCAAGGTCCTGGTTACTTAATGATTGCCGTGTGCTGGATAAACAAACCTACCCCTTAATGATCGAGCGTTTTATTGCATTGGCAAGCCCTGCCGGCACTCCGTTACCTGATCCGCTTCCACGCCCTTCACTTGAAGCAAACAAGTCCACAATTTCTTCCCTGCTTGACAAGCTGTCACTAAATAATTCAAAGCCGGTGCTCGTACTTTGTCCAGGTGCAGAGTTTGGAGAGGCAAAAAAATGGCCGGCACAAGGGTATGCTGATGTGGCGAGCCAATGGCTGCTTCACTCGAATCAGGAACAGGGTCAGGTCTGGATACTGGGATCAGCCAAGGACAGTATTGATGCACAGACAATAATTAAGTCAGTTCGTCAGTCAGTTCTTCAGAAAAACCCGGAGGCTAATCCAGAAGACTGTGTTGACCTTACCGGGAAGACATCATTGGCCGATGCAATTAACCTGATGTCTTGCGCCCATCGAGTAATCAGTAATGATTCCGGATTGATGCATATTGCTGCGGCATTGGCACGACCATTGGTAGTCATCTACGGTTCAACTTCGCCGGCTTTCACGCCACCGCTTACAGACAATGTAGAAATAGTTTCTCTTGATCTGGAATGTAGCCCCTGCTTCAAACGAATTTGTCCTCTGGGTCATACCAATTGTTTAAAGCAGTTGAAACCAGAGCGGATTAATCAGTCACTGCAAGAGTTGGGCTCATTGTGAAGGTAGCTCTGGTGTTATTCGACTGGTTTCCTCATGGCGGTTTGCAGCGTGACTGTTTGCGAATTGGGCTTGGCTTGATGCGGCAAGGTGTAGCCGTGGAAGTGATTTGCATGAGTTGGGAAGGCCCTGTAGCGGAAGGCATTACAAGAGTGATACCCGCTATTTCATCACCCGATAATGTGTTTATTAGAAATTTTTTTAGTAGCAAAGTGGCAAAAAGAGAAGCTTTTGCCCAATTTATTGTGCAGCATAAATCCAGAGAAAATTATGATGCGGTACTGGGTTTCAACAGGGTCCCGGGGCTGGATTACTATTTTGCAGCAGATACCTGTTTTGCATGGAAGGCGACACGAGAGCGAAGTTGGCTATACCGCCTGTCATCGCGCTGCCGTCAATATCTTCAATTTGAAGAATCGGTATTTGATGAGCAAAGTAAAACGAAAATACTCATCCTCTCTCCTGGACAAAAAAATGAATATCTGGCCTGTTATCCAGCCTCTGCTGATCGCATTATTGATATTCCGCCAGGCATAGAAAGAGATCGTATGGCTGGCGAAGATGCCGGTGATCTTCGACATTCCCTGCGTCATGAATTTGGTCTGGCTAATGATCAACTATTGGTCCTACAGGTCGGTTCAGGTTTTCCTATAAAAGGGGTTGATCGTTCCCTTGCAGCATTGGCCTCCTTGCCGGCAGAGCTTAAAAAGAAAACCAGGCTGTTTATTATCGGGCGAGATAAACCCGGGCGCTATGAAAAAATGGCAGAGAAGCTTGGCATAACCGCAAACGTTACTTTTTTTAAAAG
>JABIPQ010000011.1 GCA_018698975.1 Gammaproteobacteria bacterium | reverse complement strand
GTACAAGGTACAAGTGGAAAGTGGAAAGTTCAAAAAATTGTTTGAAGCTTAAAATTTACAAAACATAATATTCTTGTACCTTGTACCTTCATTAATGCGTGATAATTTTCCCGGCAAGCAAGCCCATGGAGGCTTCCATTCTTTCATGCACACTGCCTTCTATGACACTGTAGTTGAGTTGGTAGTGTTCCAGTTTCTGCTGGTAAAGATGAAACAGTTCTTCCCGGTCATCAGGGTTTTCTCTCAGGGGGTCGGGCTGCCAGGGGATGTGATAGTCGCAAAGGAGATAATGACGCTTCTGTGAGGCGATATTGCGGGCAAAGGTATCGAGTATCCACTGGTGGCAGTCACCAAAACGAATTTCACTCCAGATTATCAGTACCAGCAAATCTGTATCACAAATTAACAGATCGGGATTGCGGCTCAGGGCCAGTTGCTCTTCCCGCTGTTGCTGGTTGGCGATTTCCAGCAAGTCAGGTTCACTGTAATGGAATTGACTGTCCCGGGACATTTTTTGGCTGAGGTATTCGCGAGACACTTCCGGCACCAGTGGTGCCCGTAACATTTCACTGAGTGAAGTTGCCAGGGTAGATTTACCAGAGGATTCCGGCCCGGTGAGAATAATTATTTCAGTATTGGTTTCAGTGATGCTGAAAGCTCCCTGTTTAAACGCGAAATTTCCTTCATTTTAGCAGTGCTTCAGACCGGCGTCTGGAATCTTTTTATTTGCCAGTCTTTACCGTCACTTTCATTTACCAGATGTTTTGCAGTGCTATTACCCTGGCCAATAAAAAAGGGCCGCGAGGCGGCCCTTGAAGTTGATTTATATATAGTTTAATTGATGGAATTGCCTTCCTCGTCCAGTTCGACTATGGGATAACCCAGTTCAATCAAGGACTCTTCTATAACTGCTTTGTCACCTACCACCAGAATTTTCATTTTCTCCACAGGCAAATGCTGCTCTGCCAATGCCTGGATACGCTCCTGGGTCATGGCAGAAATTACCGCTTGTTGCTGGCGTACAAAATCGTTATCCAGGTCATAGGTAATGATCTGATCCAGCAGGCCGGCTTTTTGCCTCGGCGTTTCATAATCACGCGCTTCACTCTGACCAATAGCGTCCTTGGTGAACTGTAATTCATCTGCTGTAATACCATTTTCCCGATAGTTGCTGATTTCATTAATAAACTGCACCACAGAATCAGCTGTAGTATCGGTACGCACACTGGCAGAAGCCGCAAAAGGCCCCGGCAATTTACTGCCGCTGAAACCACTGCGGGCGCCATAGGTATAGCCCTTGTCTTCGCGTAGATTCAGATTGATTCGGCTGTTAAAGGCTCCGCCAAGAATGTAATTCATTAATGAACGTTGCCAGTAATCACCAGATGCATCATAGGTGAGGTCAGTCAGATAACCGACGCGAATTTCCGACTGGGCTGCACCGGGTTTGTCGACCAGGTACAGGGTTGTTTCCTCAATATTGGATCCTGCTGGTTGTTCTCGCAGCACTACGTCTTCGTTTGGTAATGCCAGTAGAAAGTCCAGTTTTTCGAGGATTTCATCCTGAGGCAAGTCGCCTACGACAGCCACTTTCAGGCTTTGACTAACCAGGTTTTGCCGGGCAAATGCTTCGATATCAGCAAGAGTAATATCCTGCAGGGTAGGGATAGTTCCCGCCGCAGAAACCGCATAGGCATGGTCCTCTCCGTAGATAAGTTTTGGATAAACATTGCCTGCAATACCAGAAGGTTCTTCTTTATTTGCTTCCAGAGATTCAATCTGTTGCTGACGCAGACGTTCCAGATCTTCTTCCGTAAAGGCTGAGCGGAATAAACGTTCTTCCAGTAGCACCAGTGTTTCATCAAGATTTCGTAGCAGAGATGACACGCTCACCGTGAATGTGTCATTGCCTGAACCAACACTGATGTTGCTACCCAGTTTGTCCAGTTCGATTTCAAATTCTTCTGCAGTGAATTGCTCTGTGCCTTCATTCATCATCTGCGAGGTCAGGCTGGCAACACCATACTTGTCAGGAGACTCCAGCAGATGTCCTCCAGCAAAAACCAGTCGCAGGTTGACCAGAGGGACTTCCGCATTCGCTGTGCCAATAACTTCTATGCCGTTCCCCATTTCCTGTCGCCAGTAATCAGGCATGCTTACTAATGGGTTAGGCGGTGGTGTAGGCCGAATGTTGCGATCAAATGTTTCCGGTGCATCGCGCATCTCAAGAGCATCAGTTGCACTTGCCATGCTGGGCGGGCGGACTGGAATTTCAAAATTATCAGGCTTGGCTACAATGTCTTCGCCACCTTCAGGAACAACGCTTAGATAAACAGCAGGCTTGTCCTTGATATAGGTATTGTAAACGCGCAGAACATCTTCTTTTGTTAAGGCACGAATCTCATCAAGTTCTTTTTGTATCTGGTCAGGATTGCCAAGGAAGGTTTCATTGGATGCCAGTTGCCTGACTTTGCCGCTGACACTGGCCAGGCTGTTTATCAAACCTGCTTCCTGCGTGGCTTTATAAATTAAAATGTCATCATCACTTATAGAGTCAGCATTAAATGTATTTAAAATGGTGCGCATTTCAGTTTCAAAATCAGCCAATGGGGTGCCAGGGAAAGGCAGGACCAGAAAGGTGATGAGTCCGGCAAGTTCCTGTGGTGAGTTAAAACCGCTGGCTTGGATGGCTTTTTGCGTAAGGATAAATTCCTTGTAGAAAAAAGATTTTCGCCCAACAGTAATAATGTTGTTCATTGCTTCCAATGCTACCCGGTCCGGGTGGTCCATAGGCACTGTTGGGTAGCTGATGAATAACCCCGGAAAACGAATATTTCTGTCTACATAGGAAATGTAACGATCAGCATCAACATTAGCAGGCTGTTTTACATCGTTTTCAACATCGGGTCCGCGAGGGATTTCTCCAAAATATTTCACCACAAGATCCAGCACTTCCTGTTCATTGACTAAGCCGCCAATAGTGAGAGTTGCATTATTGGGGCCATACCAGCGCAGGAAAAAGTTTTTCAAATCATCAAGCGTGGCGGCATCCAGATCTTCAAGAAAGCCGATAGGCATCCAGGAGTAGGGGTGACCGGGGGGAAACAGGGCAGTGAAGCTTTTCTCGGACCATAAGCCGTAGGGCTGATTTTCATAATTCTGGCCGCGTTCGTTTTTGACTGTGTCACGCTGTACTTCAAACTTTTCCTGAGTCACAGCATCGAGAAAATATCCCATACGATCTGACTCCAGCCACAACATGGTTTCCAGTTGGTTGCTGGGTACAGTTTCAAAATAATTGGTACGGTCAAAGGAGGTAGTCCCATTCATGGTGCCACCGGATTCTGTCACGATGCCAATATGCTGCTCATCGGCAACATGTTCTGAGCCCTGAAACATCATATGCTCAAAAAAATGGGCGAAACCGGAACGGCGGGCTTCTTCCCTGGCAGAACCGACATGGTAGGTGACATCAACATGCACCAGTGGGTCAGACAGGTCTTCGTGAATGATGACAGTCAAGCCGTTATCCAGTTCGTATTTGCTATAGGGAATGACAATTTCACTGCTGTCAGCAGCTACGCGTTCTACCAGGCTATAATCAGGGGTTGTTGCTGCCGCTGAGTCAGAGGAGGAATCTGCTACGGGAGATTCGGAGCATGCCGTCAGGGCAAGCAGACCCAGCACGATGAATAAGGTGCGGAAATAACTGATGGAAGTGGTAAGTGGAGATGGCATCCGTAGCTCCTTTGAATATGCGGTAATTATTAGAAAGACGACCGCTGATTAAATCATAACCCCGGTGACAGTCCAAGAACTTGCCTTAGTTGAATGTATAGCGGTAAGAGAGGGAGAAGGAGCCATAAAATTGGGCTTTGCGTTGCTCACTGAACTCCCGGGATCGATAGATGTGGGCGTAAGAGAAGCGTAGTTTTTTATAGGAACCTGCTATGCCGATAGCCATGTCCGCCACCAGATATTTACGGTCAACGGAATGGCTATTACGCAAGGTATTGCCATCCAGAAAAATATTGTTGGCTACCAATCTCGCATCAGAAGCCACAAAGCCATGAAACCGAAAAGGGGTATCGCTGTTCTGCAGGTTGCCGGGAGTATTGTTGTCTCCTCCTGGACGCAAGGTGGATGTACCAAAATCATCGGGTAAGTCCCAGCCGATACGCAACTCTGCTCCGGCATTGAGATAGCTGCCGACATTACCAAGACTGGCTCCCCAGTGGGTAATGCTGTCGAGTTGAAGTCCATCCAGCAAATGAGTATTGATAAGTCCATTTTTATGTTTACGTTCAAAGATAAGCTGGAATGCCGCTTCATTTTTTAGTTGATTGTCCCAGCCCTGAAATTTATCCAGACCACGCACACGGTGCACAAGATCCTGACTCTGCCGAGCCAGAGCTGCAGGACCCACAACACCGAAGTTAAATTCGGTAGAGTGCAGGGTATTGCTGGTTCTGGCATGGTAGCCAAGTCCCAGATACAGGTAGCCAGCATATGGTCTGTCATCAGGATCAAGAGTGGTGCGGCCACTGTCGGAGGGGGTGAACATTAGTTGTCCCAGGCTAATCACCATGTTTTGGTGAACAGGGTCGGCATCCGGGTTTGACAGAGAAGGGTGGACAAACTCAAGAAGATTGTTGAGCCTTTCAACCCATGGATATTTTTGTCCATCAGGATCCTGGAAACTTTCCAGGTCCGGAGAAATAGTCGAAAAGCGGATACCGTTGGTGTAATTCAGGTCGGTATTGGCAAACAGATCATTTTCCAGAAAAAAATTGGCTGACCAGGGTTGATCACTCTGTGCCCTGGCCGATATTGGGGATAGCAAAACGATTAGGATGATTGACTGGAATACCTTATGCATAGCGTCTTTAATTAAATAGATGAAAAGTGATAATAACGGTGAATGAGACGTAGAGGAATTTATTAAACTGGCGCCGGGTAAGGTAATATACCCCCATGGCAACTCAACTCGTTAAACTCAGACACATGCCAGCGGATGAGCTGGAAGAAATCCATGCTTTGATGGAAGCGCATGAGATCGAAGTGTATGAAACCAGTGCCGGAAACTGGGGAATCTCTATGCCTGCACTATGGCTGAGTAATGATTATCAGCTCTCTCAGGCCAAAGCCCTGCTGGAACAATATGGCGAGGAGCGCTTTAATCGAATGCGCAGTGAATACGAGACATTAAAAGAAGAGGGTAAGGCAAGAACCTTTCTTGATATTGCCAGAGAAAACCCAATCAGGTATGTGGCCTATCTAGTTATGATCGCAGGCTTGTTCTATATTTCTCTGGTTCCCTTTTTATCGCTGGTTGCAGAGTGATTGCCGGATATTTGTCAGGCTTATAAAAGTTTCAGGAGTTTGAAGTCGTTATGAGTAATCCCATTATCGCAGTTCAGCCACTGGATTTTCATTGGCAAACGCTGGATCCATTTCTATTTTGTGCCTTTCATCAGGATGAATTTCCCAAGGGTAACGGAGAACTTGGTCCGGATGCTTCTCTGGCTGGACGCAATATTGGCCAGGACTTTGAAAAGAGAGATGGCTGGCGTATGTACCATGGCGATAAAGTGCCAGGCTTTCCTGGTCATCCTCATCGTGGTTTTGAAACCATCACTGTGGTGAAGAATGGTCTGGTTGATCATGCTGACTCCCTTGGTGCCGCAGGCCGTTATGGCGATGGCGATGTTCAGTGGATGACCGCTGGTAAAGGGGTTCAGCATAGTGAGATGTTTCCTTTGCTTAAAGAAAAAGAGAAAAACTCATTGCTGCTATTTCAGATATGGCTGAACCTGCCGGCAAACAATAAAATGGTGGAGCCGCATTTCACGATGTTCTGGAATGAAGATATGCCGGTACTGAATTTTACTGATGCCCAGGATAAAAAAATCAGCCTTGAATTAATTGCCGGTAATTATGCAGATGCTCTGGCACCTGAACCACCGCCGGATTCCTGGGCAGGAGATCCTGATAACCAGGTGGCAGTCTGGCTCATCGAGCTGGAGGCAGGGGCCAGCTGGACCTTGCCAGCCGTCGAGGCGGGATTGAATCGCATGCTGTACTTTTATGACGGGGATAAAATGACAGCAGCCGGGCAGGAGATAAGCGCCAGTCATGGCCTGCAGTTACACTCTGACCAGGCACTGGATATCTCAGCTTCCGGAAGTGCCATAAAATTACTTTTATTGCAGGGCAAACCCATTGCTGAACCTGTAGCGCATTATGGGCCTTTTGTGATGAATACCCGGGAAGAATTACAACAGGCATTTCAGGATTATCAGAGGGATCAGTTTGGCGGTTGGCCCTGGCAGCGAAATGATCAGGTGCATGGTGACAGAGGAAGGTTTGCACGTTATAGCGATGGCCGTGAAGAAGAGCCGCGCTCCAGCTAAAAGATTTGTTTAAATGAAAATTGGAAGTAGAAATAATTAAAAAAAATAGAGAGATTTAGGAAATGGAAGAAGAGATACAGCAGGCGCAAGCCGTGTATGACCTTATTACCGAATATATGGTGACTTACAGTTTCCAGATTGTCGGTGCCATCATCATTATGCTTCTGGGCTCCTTCGTGGCGAAGAAGGTGTCTGGATTAATAGAAAGTCTGATGATTAAGAAAGATCTAGATGTCACGCTCAGTCATTTTGCTGCCGGCTTTGTTAAAATTCTTATTATTGGCATGGCTGCAATTATTGCTCTGGGTAAGCTGGGGATCAGTGTTACCCCATTTGTTGCGGCTATTGGAGCCTTGTCATTAGGTGCTGGCTTAGCCTTGCAGGGTTTGCTTTCAAACTACGGTGCCGGTCTTAGTATTATTATTTCAAGACCTTTCATCGTTGGCGATACTATTAGTGTGCAAGGCGTCAGTGGTGTCGTTAAAGAAGTGAAGCTGGCCTATACAGTGCTCAGCAATGAAGATGAAGTTAAGATTACTATTCCCAACAAGCATATTGTTGGTGAGATTATTCATAATTCTCAAGCCAGTAGTATTGTCGAAATAGGTGTGGGTATTGCCTACGGCTCTGATTCCGATGCAGCTATAGCACTTATCAAGCAGGCAGTAATCGATACTGAAGGCGTGAGTGCAGATAAAGAACCTCAGGTAGGCATTGATAATTTTGGCGACAGCAGTATTGATATTGGGCTGCGCTTCTGGGTGCCAACGGAATCATTGTTTGAAACAAAATATCATGCCAATCTCGCTGTTTTTCACGTGTTAGCTGAAAATGATATCGAAATACCGTTTCCTCAGCGCCATGTGCATCTTATTAATCAGGGTGAGTAGCTCTTTTATCCCGGGTCAATATTGATGTTGTATGCACTTCTGCTTGCTGGCGGCAAATCTTCCCGTATGGGGGAAAACAAAAGCACGCTGTCATTTGACGGGAAAACCTTACTTGAACATTCGTTGGCACTTCTTAAGTTATCAGGTGCCGATCATGTTCTGATCAGCGGCGAGGTGGAGGGGCATCAGACGATTCCCGATCTGCTGCCGGAATGTGGTCCTCTTGGTGGCTTACATGCGGCCGTGCATGCCATTGATGACAAAATCGGGCTGGATGGTTCTTCTTTATTGGTGATTCCCGTAGATATGCCAATGCTCGATAGCCTGACCCTGACGCGATTGTTTGTTTCAATCGGCGCTGCTGACAGTTGTTTTTATGAGGGGGAAGTCTTTCCCTGTGTTTTCAAACTAAGCCCGCAATTGCGAGATCATCTTGATGGGCTTTTTTCTGAATCCACTGCGCTGGGCGGAGACAGATCAATGAAAGCCTTGCTGCGAGCTTTTTCAGCCAGGCCAATTGATACCCTCGGATTGCCAGAAAATGTTTTCTTCAATCTGAATAGCCCTGAAGACTGGAACCAGTTTAAAAAAATGCAATGTGAGTAAATAGAAAAAGTTAAAAAATCATTTATAAAAAAGCCGGCCCTGTTTTAAACCGGGCCGGCTTTTTTTATATTTTAACGCTGAGTATGGAAAATCAGTGACTTACTTCTTCATCGTTTTCAGCAAAATTACGGCGCTCTTTATTGTAGGCAAGATACTGTTTTTGCCATTCAGACATTGATTCAGTCACCCCTACCTGTACTGCAGTTACCTTGTATTCAGGACAACTGGTTGCCCAGTCACTGAATTCAGTAGTTACTACATTGGCACCAGACAAGGGATTGTGGAAAGTTGTATAAACAACACCTGGCTGCATGCGATCTGATACTTTCGCATGCATGGTGGTCTCACCCTTGCGGCTGGCTATTTTAATCAGGTCACCATCTTTAACACCTCTTTCGAGAGCGTCTTCAGGATGAATTTCCAGAATGTCTTCAGGGAACCATTGATTGTTTTCTGTGCGGCGCGTTTGGGCGCCAACATTGTACTGACTCAGAATGCGGCCAGTGGTCAGGATCAGCGGGAATTTCTTCGTCACTTTTTCTTCTGTAGGTACAAATTCGGTAACTTTAAAATTACCTTTACCGCGGACAAATTCACCGATGTGCATGATTGGCGTGCCGTTCGGTGCTGCATCGTTAACAGGCCACTGCATGCTGCCTTCGTTATCCAGGCGCTCAAAACTGACGCCGGCAAAGGTAGGCGTCAGCGCGGCGATTTCATCCATAATCTCTGCTGAATTATTGTAATGCATTGGATATCCCATAGCCTGGGATATTTCCATGGCGACTTGCCATTCTTCTTTACCAATCTTCGATGCCATTACCGGTCTGACACGACCGAGGCGACGTTCTGCATTGGTGAAGGTGCCATCTTTTTCCAGAAAGGAGGTTCCTGGCAGAAAAATATGGGCAAACTTGGCGGTTTCATTTAGAAACAGATCCTGCACCACCAGACAATCAAGATTTTCCAGGGCTGCTTCTACATGATGGGTATCAGGGTCGGATTGGGCAATATCTTCACCCTGAACAAACATGCCCTTATAGATCCCTTTAATAGCCGCATCAAACATATTGGGAATTCGATAACCGGGTTCAGCATCCTGCTCTACACCCCAGGCATCAGAGAATTGTTTTCTGACATCATCTTGGCTGACATGGCGATAACCGGGGAATTCATGTGGGAAGGAGCCCATATCACAGGATCCCTGCACATTGTTCTGGCCGCGCAGTGGGTTAACGCCGGCGCCATTTATACCGATATTCCCAGTGAGCATCGCCAGGTTGGCCATACCCATTACCATGGTAGAGCCTTGAGAATGTTCAGTAACACCCAGACCATAATAGATCGAGCCACGTTCCGCTTTCGCATATTGCCGTGCAGCTTCACGCACTTTTTCTGCATCACCGCCGAGGAGGTCGGCGACAGCTTCAGGTGAATTTTTTGGGTCCTTGATGAAGGTTAGCCATTCATCAAAACTTTCTTTATCACAGCGTTTGCTAACATAATCCCAGTCGGCCAGATCTTCTTCAACAATAGTATGTGCAAAAGCATTGATAAGGGCGACATTAGAACCTGGCAGTAACGGTAAATGGATGCTGGCCTTCACATGGGGTGATTCCACCAGGTCGATGCGGCGGGGATCACAGACGATAATGTCAGCACCATCACGCAGGCGTCTCTTCATGCGTGAAGCAAATACCGGATGCGCATCAGTGGGGTTAGCTCCAATCAACAGCATCAAATCAGTTTCATCAACACTGGCAAAGTCCTGTGTGCCAGCTGATGTACCAAAGGTTTGGTTCAGGCCATAACCAGTGGGGGAATGACAGACTCTGGCGCAGGTGTCGGTATTGTTATTGCGAAATGCAGCACGAATCATTTTTTGTACTACATAGACTTCTTCATTGGTCGTACGTGAAGAGGTGATACCACCGATAGATTTACGGCCATATTGTTCCTGAATTTCCATAAAGCGTTTTGCGGTATAGGCAATGGCTTCATCCCACTCAACTTCGCGCCATGGATCTGAAGTATTTTCCCGAATCATTGGCTTAAGAATACGATCTTTATGCGTGGAATAACCAAAGGCAAAGCGGCCTTTGATACAGGAGTGGCCATCATTGGCCTTGCCACCTTTGGATGGCACCATGCGAACAACCTGGTCGCCTTTCATTTCAGCGCGGAAGGTACAGCCGACACCACAATAGGCACAAGTGGTTTCGACACTGTGCTCCGGGGTGCCAAGATCTACTACAGATTTTTCCATCAGAGTCGCAGTCGGACAGGCCTGCACGCAAGCGCCGCAAGATACACACTCTGAATTCATGAAGTTTTCTTCAACACCGGCGCTGACATGGGATTTAAAACCATTGCCACTGATGGTCAGGGCAAAGGTTCCCTGAACTTCCTCGCAGGCCCGCACACAGCGTGAGCACACGATACATTTGCTGGCTTCAAACTGAAAATAAGGATTGCTGGTATCTGTTGGGGCATCCAGGTGATTTTCACTTTCATAACCATAACGAACATCGCGCAGGCCAACCGCACCTGCCATGTCCTGCAACTCGCAGTCGCCGTTGGCCGAGCAGGTAAGGCAGTCGAGTGGGTGATCAGAAATATAAAGCTCCATCACACCTTTACGGAGTTTGTTCAGCTTCTCATTTTCAGTATGCACGACCATGCCGTCTTCTACCGGTGTTGTACAGGAAGCAGGAGTTCCGCGTCGACCATCAATTTCAACCAGGCACAGGCGACAGGAACCGAAAGGTTCCAGTGAATCTGTAGCGCATAATTTGGGAATAGTCGTACCTAACATCTGTGAGGCACGCATAACGCTGGTGCCTTTGGGAACAGATATTGACTGGCCGTCAATGACCAGTGTGACTTCTTCGGTTTCGGTAACAGCCGGCGTTCCGTAATCGATCTCTTTTTCTAAGCTCATTGAAGTTCACCTTTATTAAAATCAGCGGCAAAATGTTTTATAGCACTCATTACCGGGATTGGAGTTAGACCGCCCATGGCGCAAAGGGAAGCGGACTCCATGGTTTCGCACAGGTCTTTCAGAACGATATGTTGTGATTCTCTATCTTCTTCGTTTTGGGCTTCAACTATCCTGTCAATGACTTCCATGCCACGTACTGAACCGATACGACAGGGAGTGCATTTACCACAAGATTCTACGGCACAAAACTCCATTGAGAAGCGGGCCTGTTTGGCCATGTCTACACTATCGTCAAATACTACTACACCACCATGACCGAGCATACCGCCAGCCTTGGCAAATTCTTCATAATCCAGTTGGGTATCAAGAAGTTCATCGGGAAAATAGGCTCCCAACGGACCGCCCACCTGAACAGCCCTGAATGGACGTCCTGTGGCGGTACCAGCACCAAAGTCTTCAATAAGTTGGCGCAAGGTAAGCCCAAAGGCTTTTTCTACCAGGCCACCTTGTTTGATATTTCCACCCAGCTGCAAAGGCATGGTGCCAAGAGATCGACCCTGGCCGTATTCAGCATAATGTTTGCCTCCTTTTTCCAGAATCACCGGCACAGTGGCGAGAGAGATTACATTATTTACCACAGTGGGTTTGCCAAAAAGGCCTTCAATTGCAGGCAGGGGAGGTTTAAAACGAATTTGTCCGCGCTTGCCTTCGAGACTTTCCAGCAGGGAAGTTTCTTCACCGCAGATATAAGCACCTGCTCCCATGAAGACTTCAATGGTGAAGTTTTTGCCAGAGCCCTGTATGTCTGAGCCAAGATAGCCAGCTTCAGTGGCTGCAGCTATGGCTTCGTTGAGAATGGTTTGGGTGAGAGGATATTCCGAGCGCAGATAGATATAACCGGTATCAGCACCCACTGCCAAACCGGCAATGGCCATGCCCTCAACCAGGCTTAAAGGATCACCTTCCATGATCATGCGATCCGAAAATGTGCCACTGTCGCCTTCGTCAGCGTTGCAGACAATATATTTTTGTTCTATATCGCAGTCAGCAACTGTGCGCCACTTAATACCGGTAGGGAAGGCAGCACCACCACGACCTCTGAGACCAGAATCCAATACTTCCTGGATGATGCCGTCGGCATCACTGGCAAGAGCATTTTTCAATCCAGCAAAGCCGCCCAGACTTTCATAGGCAGACACTGAAGTGGCATTAATGATGCCACAGCGAGCAAAAGTCAGACGTTCCTGATTCTTGAACCAGGGCAGTGCTTCAACATCACCAAGTGATTTTGCATGTTTTCCACCATTGATGAAATCTGCATCGAACAAGTCAGGGACATCCTCCAGAGCCACAGGGCCATAGCCAACGCGTCCTGCAGCGGACTCAACTTCGATGAGGGGTTCCAGCCAGCAAGCGCCGCGGGAACCATTGCGAACAATTTCGATATCAATATTGCGATATTTAGCTTCGGTATCAATGGCTCTGGCGATAAGTTCTGCGCCAAGAGAAGCTGATGTGGTTTCGCGAGGTATGTAAATTTTGATGATCATTACACGGCCTCCTTACTTAAGGCATCGGCAAGAGTTTTAAACCCTTCAATGCTCACTCGACCATATGTCTCGTTATCGATCATGATATTGGGTGAGGAGGCACAGTTGCCCAGGCAGTAAACAGGCTCCAGGGTAAAATCACCGGAATCTGTGGTTTCGTGAAAATCAACCTTGAGAAACGCCTTGATGTCTTCAGTGAGCTTTTGTGAACCCATGGCCTGACAGGCTTCAGCCTGGCAAACCTTAAGAGTGTATTTACCTGGTTTGCTGCTTTTAAAGTCATGGTAAAAGCTTTTGACGCCATGAATTTCTGCACGACTTAAATTAAACACCTTACCCAGCATGGGCATGGCGCTGTCATCTACATAACCAAATATTTGCTGAAGTTTATGTAGGGCAAGCATTACACCGCCGGTGCGATCTCTGAATTCCTGAACAGACATCTGAGCGGTGTCCAGATTCCATTCCTGATATTTGATAGGCCCTGCTAATTGCTGCATGAGGTAAGAATCCTGCGTAATAGCGTTTGCGAATGTTGACGACGGATAGAAAAATCAAGCCTGCTGATCAAAAAAATAATGAAGTCGTCTTTTTGAGTCTTTTCAATCTGTTATGGCTGTCTTTTGATGCGCGAGATTCTAACACGAGAGGGCAAACGCCAGCAATTAAGAAGCATTAGGTGATTGTAGCAGAAGCGGTAGAAGAAGAATTGACTTTTTGGCCTTACATTTCATTTAAAAACCATATAAATCATATGGTTAAGTAATGGGTAGTGTTTGTGGGCAAGCTTTTTTGAGTGAATAGGTCGCTTATCTGTTTGGGTGCTGAGGGTGGAAGATGGCAAATAAAAAAGCCGGCTGTAAGAAGAGCCGGCTTTTCAAAGGTTAAAAATGACTGTTATTGCGGATCAATTATGGCAGGGTCCCAGTGTTCATCAGCTTTACCATCAACAAAACGCCAGGTATCAAACCAGGTGGTGTAATATTTTTCACCAGGTTTGTTGGGATTATCATAAATACGCGGCATCATAACTGTTACGTAATCACCATCGGCCGTGACTGAAACTACCTCAGTAGTGAGCTCACCACAGTCATCAATGCGAGGACGTACCATTACTTCGGTGAAAAAATAAATTACACCTGCAAGTCCGGAAGCAGCGTTAGGGTTATGCTGAATATAAGCATCAGTCAGCCATTCTCCAGCACGATCCCATTGGTTGCACTGTAACAACTCACGCATGATATGCAGGGAGGCCTGTTTGTTACGATGAAGTACAGGGTCTGAATCTACAAAAAGAGATTCCGGATCATCAACACCGATAACCGGATCCTGTGCAAAAAGTGAGGTGCTTGCCAATAGCATGAGCAAGCTGGCGAAAGTAGTCAGGGTCTTCATATTATTTATCCTCTTTTTAACCCGTTAATAAAATTCTGTTGTTGTCGTTTGTCAGAGTAAGCTGTCCCCAGAGTAAGTGGACGCAGCAAAGCGCAGCCATTGTAACCCTTATTTTGCTTTTAAAAGAAATGTTCCGGCAACAGGTGAGAGTACATCTTCGTTAATTAATAATTCATCGAGCAGCATCAATGTTTCGAACAGGGCCTTGGATGATTCATTCTCGTTATAAGCCTGACGTACTCCTGGCGGACATATATATTTGAGAATACTGTCGTATTCACTTTTGTCAATGACATCAAAGTAGTCAAGAAAAACGGGCATGATATCTGCGGAGCGGATAGCTTCAAAAGGAGAGACCAGAGAGCCGGGGTCGGGGCGAATCAGTTTTTCCAGCTTTCTATTATTGAGCTTGTCCGCTTTAAATTTCTCGGGAAGCGTTGACAGGACTTTGTTGACTATTTCCATGCGCTTATCAGTAAACTGGAACTGTGTTTCCCCAATAAAATCTGAAATCCAGAGAGTGCCGCCCGGTTTGAGAGATTTCTGTATTTGTTGTGCCAGGTGTTCAAGTCTGAGGACATGATGCAGGCAGTTTTGGGTGACAACAAAATCAAAGGCCTGATCAGGTAAAACCACATCATTCAGATCTGCCTGTTGGTAAGTGATGGCAAGGCCTTCTTTTTCTGCCGCCTGTTTTGCTGTAGCCAGTGCCTCGGTGGCGATATCTATGCCATGAAATTTTTTACAAACACCTGACTGCATTAAAAACCTTTCCGCACGGCCATTGCCGCATGCCAGTGACAGACCTGCTTCAGGCTGTAGTGCATGTTTTTCCAGGCTTGGAATAATGTGGATCTGATGGCGGTTCAGGCCCAGGGCGTGGGCAGCCTGCTGCTCGGTTTTTATGACATCATTGCGCCTGTCATCCGAAAGAATTTTTCCCCAGGTATTACTTTCCTGTTGGCTTTTTTCCCTGTAATAGTCAGGGTCAGACATGAGGCGATCAATTATTTTTTGAGTCTTGTTTTCCAACGGTGAGATTTATCCATTGTTGTCGGGCTTCCCTTTTCCTCGGGATTTAACCCTTATTTAATTTCGAAGACCAGCAGAACATTACCTTGAACGCCATTCTTGACACCAATATAGCCGGAAGTGACGAGTAATAAACCATCCTCAACCACCTGGCCAACGGCCCCCATGGAGCCGCCATTGGCAGGGGTATTATTTATTGTGTCAAAGGGTCTGGCGGTATTGTACTCCCACAATAGTTCGCCTGTGTTCGTGGAGAGTGCACGTAACATGCCATCCCAACTGCCGCTGAAAAGAACATCATGACTAATAGTCAGCGGACCTTCCAGTCCAGGATGTGCTTCCATACCTTCAACGGGTGGTATTGAGCGCGACCATTGCATACTGCCATCACTCAGCTTCACAGCATTTATCTCGTTGTTTCCCATGCCCCAGTAACTTTTCTGCTCGTCACTGGCACCACCCCAGACAATTTTTCCGCCAAACTCAGTGGTGTTTTCCACCAGAGCAGTCTGCCAGAGGATATTGCCGCTGGCCCTTTCATAGGCGCGGACAATGCCACTTTTTTGTCCGGCAACCAGAAAAGCCTGGTTATTGGCTGAAACCAATATGCCCGGTGAACCAAAATCCTGATCAGGTCCACATTCCGGAAAAGCGTTGGGTGTCATGCAGATGACTGTCCAGATGTCATCGGGAGTGCCTTGTCGGGTCCAGAGAATATTGCCATTGAGTAAGTCCATGGCAATAACCGCATCAGTGGCACTATCAGCCGGGGCGCTGTAGGCGTCTCCGGTAGTAACATAGAGCTGGTTCAGTTCAAGATCGATAGTGGGTGCGCTCCAGATGGCCGCTCCCGATGGGCCAAATTTTCCTTCAATAGTTTCCCTGACCGCTTCCTGAATAGTGCTGGTTTTCCACACGATGTCACCATTGCTCGCGTCCAGGCTGACCACGCTGCCCTGGAAAGAGCAGCAGGCATAAGCAGGGACGGCGCCAAGACCTTCTTCGCTGGAAGACACCGGAATTATAATTCTGTGGGGGGCGCTTTCATTGTCGAGCTGAATATATTGTGGCGCACCAGTAATTATGGCTGCCTGATGTTGCTCAACTTTAACTTTCCAGACCTGCTGTCCGGTAATTGCATCAACAGCATAGACATTTGCGCTGCGGTCACCAAAGAACAGAAGCCAGCGATCATTGATCTGTTCCAGCAAGGGGGTGGTTCGTACCCCGTTGTCAGCGCTGAAGATCCAGTCTTCACAGGCGCTTTCCCGGTCCAGTGAATAGACCTTGCCGTTTTCATCACCGATAAAAATCCGGTTGCCCTGTAAAGCGGGATTACCAATAACAGAACGGACATCTTCAAAGCCATAAGCCCATTTCAATGTCAGTTTAGACAAGCTCTGGCTGTTGATGGGATTGTTTGATGCCTTGTTGAAACGATTATTACTATGAGTACCGCCCCAGCCAGACCAGGTATTTGCATCGGAGGAGCCGGGATCAAAAGAGTTTGCAAGCTCGCATAGTGCGGCACTTGTTACAGGGGCAAAAAATATTGTTAACAAGGCAAGTAAAAAGCGTAAGCGAATTGAGATGTGAAATTTATTTTGCATGATAATTATTCTGGCAGATTGCCATGATAAAGGTTAAAGCCCGTACTGCTTAAAAAGCCGATCAAGGTGATATTAAATTCTTCAGCCAACCCTATTGCAAGAGAAGAGGGAGCACCAACTGAGACCAGCATTGGACAACCTGCTACCAGGGCTTTTTGTATCAATTCAAAACTGGTACGACCACTGACGATAATGCCCATGTTTTGCATTGGTAGTAAACGGGATCTGAGCATTGAACCAATGAGTTTGTCCATGGCGTTATGGCGGCCGACATCTTCTGTGACATCAATAACATTGCCATCTGCATTAAATGTGCCGGTGGCATGACACCCGCCTGTTTGATGAAATAATGATTGTTTGTCTCTGAGTTTTGCGCCAAGGCCGCAGAGGTTTTTCTGGCTAATGGTGAAGGTGTTATCAAGTAGAGCGTCGTAGCCACTTGTGCTTAATGCTTCAAGTGATGCTTTGCCGCAAACACCGCAGCTGGAGGTGGTATAGAAATGGCGATCTATACGGCTCAGATCAAACACTCTGTCTTCGTTTAATTCGATGCGAATAACATTTTCTGCACTGTCATCTATTGTATCAATATCCGATATATTGCTAATGATGCTCTCACTGAAAAGAAAGCCGCAAGCAAGGTTAACATCATCCCCGGGAGTACGCATGGTGATGGAAATGCTTTTGTGAATTCTACCCTTATGTTGATCAGTAAAACCGAGCCTGATTTCAAGTGGCTCTTCCACAGCAACAATATCCTCGAGCTCACTTTTGTCATTTGCTCTGATACGGATAATAGAAGTGCTTGAGCTGTTATTTTCTGAGTCCGTCATAGTTATTAGTTGTTATGTGCCTTGTTGCTTTTCAGTGATGTGAGTTAATGCTGCGCTTTTTGTCTTCGGTATAAATAATATCAGCAGAATGCAGAGGGAATATTTTCTCTGGCAAGTCCTTGTAATAATGTTCCAGTGTATTGCTTACGGCAGGAAAAGCTATTTCTTCCCAGGGTATTTCGTGATGATGAAATAGCTTAACTTCCAGGCTTTCATCGCCAGCTGAAAAATCCAGATCAAGTAAAGTGGCGCGATAAAATAAATGCACCTGATTGATGTGGGGCAAACTGTAATAGGAGTATAAACTGTGGATCTCTACTCGGGCGCATGCTTCTTCGAGAGTTTCACGACGTGCACCTTCGAGTGTGGTTTCATTGTTTTCCATGAAACCACCGGGAAGTGTCCATAAGCCATAACGGGGTTCAATAGAACGTTTGCAAAGCAGTACCTGATCTTTATAGCAAGGCAGTGAACAAACAATTATGTTTGGATTCTGATAATGAATTACACCGCAGTCATCACAGACATGTCGCTCTCTGTCATCGTTCTCAGGAATTTTTAAACTGAGTTTGCTACCGCAGCCGGGACAATATTTCATTTTAGAATGTTCGATGATTAATGATTTTATAAAAAATATTTTAATAAAAATTAGCTAAATAGATTGCCTTGTTGTTGCTCAATATTAAAGGGTTCCTGCGCCCACATTTTTGCAGTTTTGATGGCGTTGTCCTGCACATTGAGAATTTCTACACAATGAAAGGGAAGGCGCACGCAGACATTTTTTTCAGGAATTATTTCCAGGATTTCAGTTAGAAGCCCATTCAGGGTTTTTGGTCCATCAATAGGTAAATCCCAGTCGAGAGCTTTATTTATTTCACGGACGGTCGCTGTGCCGTCAATGATGTATGAGCCATCTTCCTGAGGATGGATGTCATCGGTTTCTTCAGAAAAGTTGGTGGTAAAGTTGCCGACAATTTCCTCGAGAATATCCTGCAGGGTAACAATACCCTGTACGTCTCCGTACTCGTCTACCACCAGAGCCATTCGTCGTTTGTTGTTCTGAAATTTGAAAAGCTGGGTGTGCAGTGGTGTAGTTTCAGGGACAAAATAGGCTTCTTCGGTAAGTTGCAATAATTCAGCTTTGTTAATCTCGTCAAGGCCTATCATCCGCGTTATGTTGCGCATATGCAGCAAGCCAAGGACGTCATTAAGATCCCCCTTAAACACCGGCAGTAAAGTGTGTGAAGTCTGGACAATGAATTCCATTATGTCTTCAATATCGTCATCAAGATCAATGCCCACCACTTCATTGCGCGGGACCATGATGTCAGTCACGGTGGCTTTCTCCAGGTCAAGAATATTCATTAACATGCCGTGACGTTTCACTGGAATCAGGTCGCCACTTTCATCCAGTACGGTGCGTAGTTCTTCCTTGGTAAGGTGATGAGAAATGTCCTCCTCTACTTTTAATCCGCACAGTCTAACCAGACCATTTGAAACTGAATTAATCATCCAGACTGCGGGGTAGCAGACTTTCAGCAGAATGAGTAAAAAAATTGAAGATGGATAGGCAATCTTTTCCGGGTAGAGTGCAGCAATGGTTTTGGGGGTGACCTCGGCAAAAATCAGCACAATAATAGTTAATAAAATCGGGGCCAGAATAAAGCCCACGTTCCCCCAGAGCCTGACAGCAATTGCCGTTCCAAGTGAGGCGGCAATGAAATTTACCAGATTGTTACCAATGAGAATGATACCGATCAGTCGGTCAGGTTTTTCCAGTAATTTTCCTGCCCGTATCGCACCCTTATGATTGTGCTTGATGAGATGTCGCAATCGATAACGATTGAGTGCCATCATGGCGGTTTCTGAACTGGAAAAGTATGCGGACATCATGATTAGAAATATCAAAATGCTTAGCAGAATAGTGAGAGAAGTATCTTGCAAGGGGGTCCTGGTTTTTAGACTGAGGTAAAAGTTTATAGTCGATTCAGAATTATTTCTAACACAAATTTGCTTCCAAAATAGGCAAGGATGAGGAAGCCAAAACCGGTAAGTATCCAGCGATTTGCTGTTTTACCGCGCCAGCCTAACTGGTGACGTCCCCACAATAACACTGAAAAAACAATCCAGGAAATAGTCGACAAGATCGCCTTATGGCTCAAATGCTGACCAAAGAAATCATCCATGAACAACACGCCGGTGACCAGCACCCCGGTGAGCAGTAAAAGTCCCAGCCAGAGAACTTCAAAGAGCAGGGCTTCCATGGTTTCAAGCGGTGGCAGGTGACTCACCAGTGAGAATGATTTTTTTTCTTTCAGTAATTTATTCAGGAATGAAATAAGCAGTGCCTGAAAGGCGGCAATAGTGATTATGCTCACAGACAGGATGCCAAGCAAAATATGCAGGGCAACGCCCAGTGAATAATCAGATTGCGGGGCATAGGTGCCGGGAATAAATACAGAGGCCAGCAAACAGAGTATGGCTAGCGGAAATAAATACAGGAAGAGGTTGTCCAGTGGTTTTTTCCAGCTGCTCATCAACACCACGACGACAATGACCCAGCTTATAAGGGAGGCTACCTTGAAAAAGCCAAAATCCAGGCCGCTGGCTTGCACAGTGGCAAGCAAAACCACAGCCAGATGTGTAATGGCTGCGAGAATACTGCTGACAAAAACCATCTTCCGGTCTTGCAGGCCGCTAATCAGATTGCGACGCTGTAACAGGGTGGCTGTGCCATAACAGATGACAGCGATGATGCTGATTATGGTAACTGGGAGGCTGCTTAACATGGGCGAAAGTCTCTCACATGTATGGCATCCATTGAAGTCCTTTTTCCTCATGATGTAGTGTAGCGTTTCCGGAAGGTTTGCAGGGAAAGTGTAATTTAACCCTGTGTTCCTGACGCCTGATTTTGTAGAATAGCGTCCCTTGATATTATTTCTCACTTGAAAAACTGAATCGGGCCACTGATGTTTGAAAATTTAACAGAGCGTTTATCGCAAACCCTTCGCGCTATTTCTGGCAAGGCAAAACTGACTGAAGAAAATATTCAGGACAGTCTTAGAGAGGTCAGGCGGGCATTGCTGGAAGCTGATGTGGCCTTGCCAGTGGTTCAGGAATTCATCGACAAAGTGAAATTTCGGGCCGTGGGCCAGGAAGTCAACAAGAGTCTGACACCTGGACAGGAGTTCCTTAAGGTCGTTCAGGCAGAATTACAGGCCCTTATGGGTGAGTCTAATGAAGCGCTGAATCTGAAATCAGCGCCGCCCGCAGTAATTCTGATGGCCGGCTTGCAGGGTGCAGGTAAAACCACAACGGTAGCTAAATTATCACTTTGGTTAAAAAACACACAGAAAAAATCTGTGATGGTTGTCAGTGCTGATGTCTACAGACCTGCAGCAATCAAGCAGCTGGAAACCCTGGCAGCTGAAGTCGATGTAAAATTTTTCCCCAGTGATTCTTCGCAAAAACCGGAACAAATTGCCCGCGATGCGATAGCTGAGGCAAAGAAACAATTTATTGATGTGCTTTTTATCGATACAGCAGGGCGCTTGGCTGTAGATGAAGAAATGATGAATGAAATCAAGGCCCTGCATGCAGCTGTCGATCCCGTTGAGACGCTGTTTGTGGTGGATTCCATGACCGGCCAGGATGCTGCGAATACCGCAAAAGCATTCGATGATGCGCTACCACTTACCGGCGTAATTGTCACCAAGGCTGATGGTGATGCCAGAGGTGGTGCCGCTCTTTCAGTCAGGCATATCACTGGCAAGCCCATTAAATTCATGGGTATTGGAGAAAAGGTTGATGGACTGGAAGCTTTCCATCCGGATCGGGTTGCTTCTCGTATCCTTGGCATGGGCGATGTTCTCTCGCTCATCGAAGACGTTGAAAAAAATGTCGATAAAGACAAAGCTGAACGCCTGGCCAAAAAGATCAAGCGAGGACAACGTTTTGACCTGCAGGACTTCAAGGAACAACTACAACAGATGCAGAATATGGGCGGCATGGCCAATATGCTCGATAAAATGCCAGGCCTTAGCAGTGCGCAGAAATCAGCTGCAGGAATGGTCGATGACAAATCTTTTGTGCGCATGGAGGCGATTATTAACTCCATGACCCTGAAGGAGCGTCAGCGTCCGGAATTACTGAACGGTTCAAGAAAGCGCCGCATTACCGGTGGATCCGGAACATCGATTCAGGACCTCAACCGCCTGTTAAAGCAGCATAAGCAAATGCAGCGGGTCATGAAAAAGATGAAAGGTGGCGGTATGGCAAATATGATGCGCGGCCTGGGTGGGATGGGCGGTGGCATGAAGCCACCAGGCGGTGGTTTTCCCCAGTTTTGACCTGAAGTGGCGAACTCCTAAAAAATCTCCAGTTTTTATTAACTTAAGTGCAATTAGGTGTTCCAAACCCTGTGCTTTTCTCGTAGAATACCGGCCTTTTTCGTGGACCCTGGATAAGGGCTTGCGCATACACCAGGTTTTATAATGTTTTATTAGTGGAAACAATGACTTATGGTAACTATTAGACTTTCAAGAAGCGGTGCAAAGAAACGCCCGTTTTATCATCTGACTGTTGCAGACAAGCGTTTTAGCCGTGATGGCCGTTTTATCGAACGTCTTGGCTTCTTCAACCCCGGTGCTCGGGGACAGGAAGAAAAACTCCGTGTTGATCTGGAAAGAGTTAAATTCTGGACTGATCAGGGTGCTATCGCCAGTGATCGTGTCGCCAAATTAGTGAAGGATGCTCAGGCTGCAGCAGCGACTGCTGCCTGATTGCTTCGAGTTCGGCCATTACCATGGGCCAGCCATCTGATTTATCCATGGATTTAACAACACTGGCAAAAATCGGTGCTGTGCATGGCGTCAAAGGTTGGGTCAGACTGATTTCCTATACTGATCCAGCTGAGAATATTCTCGGCTTCAGACATTTTTATCTGATGCCCAAGGGGATTCCCGGGAGTCAGGTCGTAGCAGGCTCTTTACAACAGATCGAAATTGATGAAAGCAGGGCCCAAGGCAAGAATTTTATTGGGCATATCAAGGGTTGTGACGATCGCGAGCAGGCCAAATTGTATACAGGCTGCGTATTACAGGTAGCAAGATCAGTACTTCCTGATCTGGATAATGAAGAGTATTACTGGTATCAGCTTGAAGGTTTGAAAGTTGTTAACCTGCAGGATGAAAGCTTGGGCGCAGTTCACCATTTAATGGAAACAGGTGCCAATGATGTACTGATTGTCAGAGCGACTGATGACAGTATAGATGCAGAAGAAAGACTGATTCCCTATGTGCGGGAACAGGTAATCAAGCAGGTAGATCTGGAGCAGCATATTATCCGGGTTGATTGGCAAAAAGATTACTGAGCTTATATAACACCGGTTAAATACCGGAACAGTCCGGGGAAAACAATGCGGGCAGGTATAGTTACACTTTTCCCGGAAATGTTTAGTGCTATTAGTGAGTTCGGAGTTACCAGCCGGGCACTAAGAGACGGTTTGGTTGAGTTTAGTTTCTGGAATCCCAGAGATTATACCGAAGACAAGCACAGAACAGTGGATGACCGACCTTATGGTGGTGGTCCAGGAATGTTAATGAAAACAGGCCCGCTTGAAGGGGCCATTGGTGCCGCAAAGAAAGCACTGCCTGGGGCAAAGGTCATATATCTGACTCCTCAGGGGAAAACGCTGGATCAGTCAGGCATTAACACACTGGCGAAACAGGAATCGGTAATCCTGTTGTGCGGCAGATATGAAGGTATTGATGAGCGCGTAATCGATACCCAGGTAGATGAGGAATTGTCCCTGGGAGATTTTGTACTCAGCGGCGGGGAATTGGCAGCGATGGCTTGCCTTGATGCAATGATTCGCCTGCAACCGGGGGCATTGGGTCATGAAGACTCCGCCGGACAGGATTCGTTTATGAATGGTCTGCTGGACTGTCCTCATTATACGAGACCGGAAGATTATGCAGGACAGGTGGTACCACCGATATTATTGAGTGGTGATCACGAAGCCATCCGCAAATGGCGTTTAAAGCAAAGCCTTGGAAGAACATGGCTGCGCAGAGCAGATTTGCTGGAAGGCATGAATTTATCCGATGAACAGAAGCTACTGCTGGATCAGTTTATCGGTGAGCTTTAATCAGATATTTAAGTAGATAATAGTTAAGCACATAATTTTAGTTTTTAATGGTGAACCTAAATGAGCAAGAACAGCATTATCCAGAAAATCGAGCAGGAACAACTGAAAAGCGATGTCCCTGAGTTTTCTCCTGGCGATACAGTCGTTGTCCAGGTGCGTATTAAAGAAGGCGACCGTGAGCGTCTGCAGGCCTTTGAAGGTGTTGTCATTGGCAAGCGTAATCGCGGCCTGAATTCAGCCTTTACAGTTCGTAAAATTTCCCATGGTGTTGGTGTAGAGCGTACTTTCCAGACTCACAGCCATCAGTTGGAAAGCATTTCTGTGAAGCGTCGTGGCGATGTGCGTCAGGCTAAGCTTTATTACCTTCGTGACCTTACCGGTCGTGCTGCACGTATTACTGAAAAGCTGGGTAAGAAAGGTGAGAAGAACGAAAAAGTTGAATCTCCCCTGACAGAATCAGCAACTATTGCCGAGCAGGTAGAAGCAGCGGTACAGGAAGAGGTAGTAACTACAGCCGAAGCGCCAGCAGAAGAAGCTTCCGCAGTTGTTGAAGACGCACCTGTAGCAGAAGCCTCTCCAGCTGAAGAAACTCCTGCAGCCGATGCGGCCGTTGAAGAGAAAGCAGAGAAAGCAGAGAAAAAAGAAGACTGATGTATTAATCACCTGGCCGAACTCGATGGGAACGGCCAGGTTGATATTTTCTCTGAAATGAAGTTTTATTGAGTCAGGTCTACTACTAAAGACTTATCAGTAATTTGCTTCCGAAAATAATCAGCAGGAGACCACGATGAAAGTATTCAGCCTGAAATCTATCAAAGGCAAACTAATATTCCTTCCGGTTCTCCTCGCACTCCTCGCTTTACCGATTTCATTGTTTGCTCAAACTACTTCTCAGCAAGAAAGTGAGATTTCTGCTATTCGCCAGGTAATTGCAAGCACACAGCCAACAATGATTGTGGACACAATCATCGCAAGCCCGATTGCCGGGATGTACGAAATCACCCTGGAAAATGCTCAGGTAATTTATTCCTCTGCCGATGCCCGTTATTTTATTCCGGGTGACCTCTATGAAGTGATGCCACAGGGCCTGATAAATCGGGGCGAACAAAAGCGCAATGTTTCCCGTGCAGCAAAAATTGCTGCTGTTCCTGAAAGTGAAATGATTATTTATCAGCCGGAAAGCGAGCGCAAAGCCACAATTACTGTGTTTACAGATGTGGACTGTCCCTATTGCCGTCAGCTTCACGGCGAAGTTGAACGACTCAACGAACTGGGTATCGCGGTTAGATACCTGGCCTATCCACGTACGGGACTGGACACGGAAACTCACTATAAAATGATTTCCACCTGGTGTGCAGATGACCCGAAAGCCATGCTGACCAGTGCCAAACGCGGTGGTGGGGTTCCTGAACTTGTTTGCGACAACCCTATAGCCAGACATTATCAGTTAGGCCGGGAAGTCGGGGTTACCGGAACACCTGCCCTGGTCCTTGAAGATGGGACTATTCTTCCAGGTTATGTTCCTGCTGATACGCTTGCAGGTTATTTGTTCGGTCCTGGATAATAATTCAGGCTGGTACCCAAATAAGAAACAAACCTTGTGTCATTGTCATTTTGAAATCTGAATGGATTGCCGGTTAGCAGGCAAAGTATACTTGGCCTAGTATTTAACATGCGCTGAATTTCCTAAAATCACCGGCGCTTAAGACAGTTTTCCCGGAGTATAAAATTTGAAACCCATCAGTATCGGAATTTGTGGTCTGGGTACAGTCGGCTATGGCAGTTTCAGCGTTATCGAGAATAATGGCAGCGAGATTGCCAGGCGGCTTGGGCGGGAAATAGTCGTGTCACACATTGCTACCCGCAGCATTAAAGAGCATCAGCATATAGGTGAGGTAAAAGTCAGCCAGGATGTGATGGCAGTCGCAGATGACCCTGAAGTGGATATCGTACTGGAGCTGATTGGTGGGTATGACCTGGCGAAGGAACTTGTACTCAGGGCAATCAGTAATGGCAAACATGTAGTGACCGCAAATAAAGCACTAATTGCGGTACATGGAAATGAGATTTTTTCGGCAGCGAGTGAGAAAAACGTTGTCGTTGCCTATGAGGCTGCAGTTGCCGGTGGAATTCCAATAATCAAAGCGCTGCGAGAAGGCCTGGCAGCAAATCATATTCAATGGCTGGCCGGGATTATTAATGGAACGGGCAACTTTATTCTTAGCGAAATGGGCGACAAGGGCAGTGAGTTTGCCAATGTACTAAAGCAGGCACAGGATCTTGGTTATGCTGAAGCTGATCCTACTTTTGATGTGGAAGGGATTGATGCCGCGCACAAGCTTACAATTCTTGCTGCAATAGCCTTTGGTATACCCCTGCAATTTGATAAAGCCTATACAGAAGGCATCAGTAATATCACTATTGAAGATATTCGCTATGCAGAAGACCTTGGTTATCGTATCAAGCACCTTGGTATAGCGAGAAAATCCGAGCAAGGTATTGAACTGCGTGTGCATCCTACCCTTATTTCCAAAGACACACTTATT
>JABIPQ010000010.1 GCA_018698975.1 Gammaproteobacteria bacterium | reverse complement strand
CTGAAGATGCTGACCTCAATTTCATACCAGCGATTTCCGTCAAAGCTGAAGCTTTGTGCTGAAGCAGGAATTGGGCTGGCCATTAAAAGCAGCAGCAATACAGTTGTAGTTTTAGAAGTTGCCATGCATTCAGGCTACCTTAACTGTTGCAGGAGTTAAAGAGTCCAGCAAACCCTTAACAAACAAGAGACGATCACGGGCCTCATCACTTTCATGTTTAAATTTCAGTTCAGTGGCACCGCTCAGGGAAAAGATATGAGAGTTATCCTGGACAAGTTTAACTACCGAGTAGGGATCAACTTCGGTGTCTGTATCAAATAAAACTTTGCCAAAACGTGCGTTGGCATCGACCTTGCTGATTCCAAGAGCTTGCGCCTGAAGCTTTAACAGCGTCACTTCAAACAATAATTTTGTCGCTTCAGGTAGCAGTCCAAAGCGATCAATCATTTCAACTTTCAGACTATCCAGTTCTTTTTTGCTTTCTGCATTTGCTATGCGCTTATACATCATCAAACGAGTATGCACATCAGGCAGATATTTTTCGGTGATCAATGCGGGGATGTGTAAATTTATTTCAACACCGGTCTGAATCGGCCTGTTCAGATCGGGATGTTTTCCCTGCTTCATTAATTTGACAGTATGGTCGAGCATTTCACTGTAAAGAGAAAAGCCAATAGTCTGGATATGTCCACTTTGTTCGTCACCGAGTAACTCACCTGCACCTCTGATTTCCAGGTCATGGCTTGCCAGTACGAAGCCTGCACCTAAAGTGTCGGCAGCACTAATGGCATCCAGTCGTTTTAAAGCATCTGCACTCATCGCTTTTTTCCCTGGTGTTAACAGGTAGGCATAAGCTTGATGATGAGAACGTCCAACACGCCCGCGTAATTGATGTAATTGTGCCAATCCAAATTTGTCCGCCCGCTCTACAATAATAGTATTTGCCGTGGGAACATCAATGCCGGTTTCAATAATCGTGGAACAAACCAGGACGTTATAACGGCGGTGATAGAAGTCAGACATTATTTTTTCCAAGCGACTTTCCCTTAGTTGTCCATGGCCAACACACACTGATGCTTCCGGAAGTAATTTCCTTATTTCCTCTGCTGTATTTTCAATTGTTTTTACTTCGTTATGCAGATAAAAAACCTGACCACCGCGGAGTAATTCTCGCTGTATTGCTTCTTTCAAAAGTGCTGAGGAGGATTCCCTGACAAAGGTCTTTACTGATAATCTTCGTGCTGGCGGTGTCGCAATTATAGAAAGATCTCTAATTCCCGACATCGCCATGTTCAGTGTTCTTGGAATAGGCGTGGCTGTCAAAGTAAGAATGTCTACGTTAGCGCGCAGAGATTTAAGTTTCTCTTTCTGACGCACGCCAAAACGATGTTCCTCGTCGATAATCAGCAGCCCCAGGTTTTTGTATTTAACATCCCCCTGTAGCAATTTATGGGTGCCGATAACAATATCCATTTTTCCGGCGCCAAGTTCGAGGATGTTTTCAGCATGTTGCTTGCCCGCGACAAATCGTGACAAAAGGCCAATATTTATTGGCCAGTCGGCAAAGCGATCCTTGAAATTTTCATAATGCTGCTGGGCGAGGAGTGTGGTGGGTACAAGTATCACTACCTGGGTATTATTGTTGACGGCAACAAAGGCCGCGCGCAGAGCAACTTCAGTTTTCCCGAAACCGACATCGCCACATACCAGCCGATCCATAGCTCTTTCACTTTGCAGATCAGCCAGAACAGCATCAATAGTTTCTTTTTGATCTTCAGTTTCCTCAAAGGGGAAGGCGTTGGCAAAAATTCGGTATTCATCTTCCTGGATTTTAAACTGCGTGCCTTTCTGAGCTTCCCTGCGTGCATAAACATCGAGTAATTCGGCGGCCACATCAATGACTTTTTCTGCAGCTTTGCGCTTGGCTTTTTCCCATTGGTCACTGCCAAGTTTGCTCAGTGGGGCATGCGCGGCATCTGCACCACTGTATCGGTTAATCAGGTGCAGTGATGAAACCGGGACATACAGTTTTGCTTCATCGGCATATTCAAGTATCAGAAACTCAGTGAGCTGTGCTTCCACTTCAAATGTCTGCATGCCTCGATAGCGGCCAATGCCGTGATCGATATGAACTACCGGCGCGCCAACATGGAGCTCCGTTAAACTTTTAATGATGAAGTCGGCGTTATCAGTAAACTTGCCACGCCGGCGTGGCTGACTAACGTGGTCGGCAAAAAGTTGACTTTCTGCAATCAGGATGAAGGGCGGCTCTTCCATCCAGACACCGGTTTCCAGTGGGGCAACAGTAATGCCATGGGCGGGCATTTGTTCTATAAATTCCTGCCAGTTGTCCAGGGTTTTGGGTTTCACATTGATAACATTCAACAGCTCCAGCAATGCTTCACGCCTGCCAGGGGAATCAGCACAGAACAGGACCGGGATATCTGTAACACTTTCAAGAAATTGCTGCAGTTTGAGCATTGGTTTATCTTTTTTGTGCTCAATATCGATTTCAGGCACTTGCCTGGTGGGCAATCTTGCATGGCTGCCTTTACTGGCCGCAGCTCGCAAATTGACCTGGGAAAAGCTGTTAATCGAGGAAAACAGCTGGTCAGTAGGTAAAAATAACTTGTCGGGTGACAAGAGTGGGCGCTCAGGATCGACTCTTCGATCCTCATAGCGCAAATTGATGTCATGCCAGAACAGATCAGCAGCTTCATCAATCTCGCCCACAGTAAAGAAAAAGGTATTTTTTGGTAGATAGTCAAAAAGCGTACTCAGTTCAGAGAAAAACAGAGGGAGGTAATATTCGATGCCAGCAACAGAGACACCTTTGGATATATCTTCATACAAGGGACATTTTCTGACATCGATGTCAAAGGCTTCTCTGAAGTTTTGTCGAAAAGTAGTTACCCCTTGTTCAGTAAGCGGAAACTCTTTACCTGGTAATAATTTAACGGCCTGAATCTTGTCTCTTGAAAGCTGGGTTTCTGGGTCAAAATGACGCAGGCTTTCTATATCTTCGTCAAAAAGTTCAATGCGAACCGGTTCTGATCCACCCATCGGGAAGATATCCATGATGGATCCTCGCACCGCGAATTCGCCATGTTCATAGACTGATTCGACACAAAAGTAACCTGCGGCTTCCAGCTCCCTGCGCATGGAAATCAGATTGAGCTGCTGTCCGACCTGGAGGTTCAGACTCATTCCTTTGATATAGGATCCAGGGACGAGCCTGTGCATCAAGGTGCTTACGGGGATAATAAGTAAAGCGTCCCGGGAATCCGGAAGCTGGGAAAGTGTTGTCAGCCGTTGAGAAATAATATCCTGATGCGGAGAAAAGTTATCGTAAGGAAGAATTTCCCAGTCCGGAAACTGAAGAATGCTGACCTTGTCAGAACAAAAGAAGCCCGCTTCTTCTTGCAGTCGTTGTGCCTGCTGCGAATTTTCAGTTATCACCACAGTCAGGCCGCCAGCCTGTTCTATATGATTGGCGAGTACCAGGCTGCCGCCGGCACCAGCCATTCCATCCCAGCGTTGTTTCTCTCCGGCCTCAGTTAAGTGAGGCAGGCCGTGCAGTTGCAAAGTATTCATAGGGCTTCTTTTAGGGTGTTCAAATCAATGTCAGGCGAAGCCTGGAAGAAACTTAACGGCGCACGAAAGGCAAAATTTGCCTTAATCAGCTATTAACAACTCCAGATAATGGACTTCTCTTGCGCATCCTTGGATAATACGCGCCACATTTTCAAGCAGAATTTTACAGGAAAACATAACGTGGAACGACCAAGTGTAGACGACTATTTTGGTGATTGGAAAACACGAGAAGCATTAGCTCAGGAAATGCTGCCTATTATGGGCAAACTTGAGAATGAAAAAGGGGTTCAGATTTATCTCTATGGAAGAACGCTGAACAATCGCTCAGTTGCCAATATCATGAAATCACATCGTCGTGTGCGCGATGTAGCCCGTAATGAATTATCAGAATTTGAAAGCTCCCTGGTGCTTAAATCCCTGGCGAAACTGGATCTGTGCCCTGCGCAAATAGATCTTGGCAAGCTTACTGTCCACTACATGGAAGCCCTGGAAAAAGATCCTGAAGTAGACCTCGATGCCCTTGTTGCCGAAGAGTTATCTCATCTGGTTGGTGTTAACTACAAACCGATAGAAAAACCTACTGACGTTATCCTGTATGGCTTTGGTCGTATTGGTCGTCTGGTGACCAGACTGCTCCTGGAAACCACTGGCAATGGTCAGCTTATGCGTTTGCGAGCGATCGTGGTGAGAAAAGCCGGAGACGGTGATCTGGAGAAAAGAGTCAATTTGCTCCGTAATGACACTGTCCATGGGACTTTTTCCGGGACTGTGCGTGTTGAAGAAGAAAACAACAGAATTATTGCCAACGGTAATGTGATTGAAATTATCTATGCAGATAGCCCGGATTCTATTGATTACACCCAATATGGTATTGATGATGCCCTGGTCATTGATAATACCGGCATTTGGCGTGATGAAGAGAGCCTCGGTCAGCATTTAAAATCCAAAGGTGTCAGTAAAGTAATGCTGACAGCGCCCGGTAAGGGCACGCTTAAAAACATTGTCTTTGGTATTAATGACAACACCATCACTCCGGATGACAAAATTATTTCAGCGGCTTCCTGTACTACCAATGCCATAGCACCGGTCTTGAAATTGATTAATGACAAATACGGGATTGTTCACGGTCATGTTGAAACTGTGCATGCCTACACCAATGATCAAAACCTGATTGATAATTTCCACAAGGCAGATAGAAGGGGACGCAGTGCGCCATTAAATATGGTGTTAACGGAAACCGGCGCCGCTAAAGCAGTATCCAAAGCCGTGCCGGAACTGGAAGGAAAGCTGACCGGCAATGCTGTCAGGGTTCCTGTCGCCAATGTTTCCATTGCCATTTTGAACCTGACACTGCTGACCAAGTCCAGTGTTGAAGAGATCAACGAGTACCTGAGGAATTTCGCCCTGCATTCTCCATTGCAGAATCAGATCGGTTATACCGAATCTCCGGATGCTGTTTCCAGTGATTTTATTGGTTCCCGTGAAGCCTGCACCGTTGATGCCACGGCTACCAAGGTGAATGGGAAAAACATGATTCTTTATCTCTGGTATGACAATGAATATGGCTACAGTGCCCAGGTAGTAAGAATGGTAAACATGATGGCTGGCGTAAAATTTCTTACCTATCCGGAAAATGTCACAATGGCCTATTAGTATGAAACAGGCCGGCACTGGCGCTAAAACGGTACTGCCGGCTTTTTTCATCTTTTTTTCAGTTTTTTTTATTGCCTGGTATTTCTATACCGACAATAGCTATCCACAAATTTCTCCAGCCAGCCAGGCTCCCATCAGCGAATCGTCCCTGCTTGCACTGAGCGGGCAAACCATGGGGACACAGTACCGCATACTTTTGCATAACTCAGCCCTGAGCAGCGAGTCTGCCAAAGCAGTGCTGGCAAAGAGCATTAGTGATCGTTTGTATTATCTCGATAAGTCCTTGTTTTCCACCTATGCCCCTGATTCTGAGATTACTCAATTAAATCAGGCTGAACTGGAAAAGCACTTTAGCGTTTCCGATGAAATTGTCACGGTCCTTGTTAAAGCGCAGGAAGTTTATACGAAATCCTCCGGTGCATTTGATATGACTATAAAACCACTCGTGGACTTGTGGGGTTTTGGTAGTACAGGGCTTATGCATACAGTGCCGGAACAAGAGGCGATAGACCAGGCAAAAGCGCAAATTGGGATGGCTGGTCTGGAGCTCAATCGCGATACAGATAAGGCTTATGTGATAAAGCATCGAGACGTCTTTCTTGATCTTTCCGCTATTGCTAAAGGCTACGCCGTCGATCAGATTGGGCTATTACTGGATTCTCAGGGTCAGGATAATTACCTGGTGGAGATTGGCGGGGAAGTAATTGCTCTGGGCCGACGTCCCGATGGGGCTCAATGGCGTATCGGGATTGAGCGACCGCAACGCGGGCAAAAGATCCTGTTTCAGCGGATACAAAGCGAGCCGGGGAAAATTGCAGTAGCTACATCCGGGAGTTATCTGAATTTTTTTACTGATGATGATCAGCAATATTCGCATACCATTAATCCGCTTACAGGAAAGCCTGTCAGCCATAATCTGGTATCGGTCACAGTGGTCGATGAATCTGCAATGACAGCTGATGCCTGGGCAACGGCTTTGTTGGTTCATGGATTGGAAGAGGGCATGAAGCTCGCAAATGATTTACAATTAGCGGCCTTCTTTATAGTAAATAGCAGTACAGGATTTAAGGCTCTGCATTCCGACGCTTTCAATTCATACCTCTAATTTAATTGAAGACAATTAAGATCTATTTCATACGGAATTTTAATGCCTAAAACACACAAAAAATTTGACCTTCTGGTGATAGGAAGTGGCCCGGCAGGCGAAGCTGCAGCCATGAATGCAGCAAAGGCCGGCAAAAAAGTTGCCATTGTCAGTGATAAACCGCGTCCTGGTGGAAACTGCACATTCCTTGGGACTATTCCCTCCAAGGCTATACGTTATTCTGTAAAGCAGGTGATTCATTTTCACACCAATCCGCTATTGCGCGATCTGTGCGATATGAAAAAACTGACCTTTCAACAAGCCCTCGAAAATGCGGAACGGGTGATATACGAGCAAAGCAAGTCCAGGCTCGATGCCTATGAACGTAATAATGTGCCCGTCTTTCAAGGCAGAGCATGTTTTATCGATACTCAGCAGATTGAGGTGACGGACGGTAAAATTAAAACCAGACTTGAGGCCAAAAACTTTATTTTGGCGACTGGTTCAAGGCCTTATCGACCCGATGATGTGGATTTTGACCATCCTCGAGTATTCGACAGTGACAGCATTTTGCAACTCAAGGATACCCCGAAAAAAGTCACCATAATTGGTGCCGGTGTCATTGGCTGTGAATATGCATCCATTTTTGGCGGGATGAAAATGAAAGTAGAAATGATTAATCCTGCTGAAACGCTGCTGTCATTTCTGGATACTGAAATTACCGATGCGCTGAGTTATCACTTGCAGAACATGGGCGTTCGCTGCCGTCATCAGGAGCATTTCAGCAAACTTGAATACCATGATGATCATGTAGTGACCTATCTGGAATCAGGCAAGAAAATCAAAAGCGATATTATTTTGTGGGCCAATGGTCGTACTGGAAATACCGATGGGCTTGATCTGGAAGCGATTGGGCTTGCTGCTGATAGTCGCGGCAGGCTGGAAGTAAACAAGCAATATCAAACTAAAGTCGAGAATGTTTATGCCGCTGGCGATGTCATAGGCTGGCCATCATTAGCAAGCTCGGCCTACGATCAGGGCAGGGCGGCGTGCAATGCCATCATTAACCCGGAGGAGTTTCACTATGTGAAGGATGTGGCCACAGGGATCTATACTATTCCGGAAATCAGTACTGTGGGATATACAGAGCAGGAGCTGACAAAAAAGAAAATTCCCTATGAAGTAGGCAAAGCATTTTTTCGCAATATCGCCCGGGCCCAGATTACCGGGGACGAAGTGGGGATGCTAAAAATTATCTTTCACTTTGAAACGCTGGAAATTCTTGGCATTCATTGCTTCGGCGACCAGGCTTCGGAAATTGTTCATATTGGCCAGGCCATTATGAATCAGCGTGGCAAGGCAAATAGTCTCAAATATTTTATTAACACGACGTTTAATTACCCCACCATGGCGGAGGCCTATAAGGTCGCTGCTTTGAACGGGATTAACCGCTTGTTTTGAACAATCGGGGCTTACTGTTTACCAGTAACAATTAAACATCCTGTAGGCCTTGATTTCTTTGGGTGTTTCCTGAAAAGTACTTGATCAGATTCGCCTTAAAGTGTAAATTGTCACCCCGCTTGATGCAGTGAAATTCGCCGGGTTTATACCAGTTTTTAAGTCCGATTTCCTGCCCACAAATATACAGAATTGTAGATTTTTGCGTTGGACTGGATTGGCTAGCCAGTTCTGAACATGTGTAGTTTCTTGTGCAGTTATAAGGTTGGCAGGCTTGAATATAGATCTCTTTCCCCTGATTGTTTATGGCGTAATCTCTGTTGGCCTTATTGCCGGCTTTATTGTCATATCTTCCTTACTCGGTCAGAAACGTAATGACCATGCCACCCATGATGTTTACGAGTCTGGTGTTTTGCCGGTCGGCTCGCCCAATATTAAAATATCGGTTCCTTTCTATTTAACAGCAATCCTGTTCATTATTTTTGATCTCGAGGCAGTGTTTCTCTTTGCCTGGGCAATTTCAATTCGTGAGGCAGGTTGGGTTGGTTTTATTGAAGTCTTCATTTTTATTTCCATACTGGTAGCTGGCCTGGTTTATTTGTATCGCAGTGGTGCGCTGGAATGGCGTACAAGCCGTCAGATAAGAGATCTGGGCGCCCTGGTTGGTGAAGGTGGAGTCGTTAATATAGGTAAGTCTCATGATGACGCTAAAAAAATTGATGACCACACCCATGGAGAGCATAAATGAGTTGGGAATTAGTCAGGCCTGAAGATGCTTCAGATCCACGCCCTGGAATGGAGCAATTTGACGACTATATTCGTAAGAATGTCGTGATGACGACACTTGAAGATATGCTGGCATGGTCGCGTAAGAATTCTCTTTGGCCATTCAATTTTGGTCTCTCTTGCTGTTATGTAGAAGCGGCAACAGCCATATCCAGTCGCCATGATATTTCACGTTTTGGTGCAGAGGTTTTCCGCGCTACTCCCCGACAGGCAGACATGATCATCATTGCTGGCACGGTGTTTAGAAAAATGGCACCGGTTGTTCAGCGTTTGTATGAGCAAATGATGGAGCCGCGTTGGGTTATTTGTATGGGATCTTGCGCTAATTCAGGCGGGATGTATGACATCTACTCGGTAGTGCAGGGTGTTGACAAGTTTTTACCTGTTGATGTCTATGTCTCTGGTTGTCCGCCACGCCCTGAAGCCTTGCTACAAGGGCTTAACCTCTTACAGGATTCGATTGGCAAGAAACGCCGTCCGGTAAGTTGGGTAATTAACGACCAGGGCATTTATGAGCGCGAAAAAGTTGAAATACAGCGTGAAGCCCGACTGAAAGACCGGATCAGCGCCACTGAGTTAGTCAGCCCTGATGAGGTCAGCCCCAGCTATTTTGATGTGGTATCCGGTAAAAAAGGCCCACACGACCAGGATTAAAGAGTATTAAAACAGGCCTAAAATCATAATATTGATAAGGCCTTGAACTAATTGATTGAGAAAAATAGAGACTAAACTTGAGTAAGGTAAGCGAACAAGTATCACAGCAAACCGGGGAGCAGATGCCTGCGGTTATAAGCGCTCTGTACCAGAAGTTTGGCGAGTCATCCTTTGTCCGTCAACACACGGCTGAAAGCATGCCTACGCTCTGGTTAGGCCGGGACAAGCTTCTGGAAGTATTGGCTTATCTCAAAAGTGAATATACTCCTCGCTTTGAAATGCTGCTTGATGTGACCGCCATAGATGAGCGTGTACGCGTTAATAGAGCAGGACAGCCAGACAGTGATTTTACGGTTGTTTACCACCTGATCTCCTATTCAGGTAATTGTGATATTCGTCTCAAAGTAGCTTTAAGTGAAGCGGATCAAAATATTCCAACTATTATTCCCCTGTGGCCTGCCGCCAACTGGCATGAGCGGGAAATGTGGGACATGTTCGGGATTAATGTTACCGGCCATCCAAACCTTTCCAGAATTTATTGCCCGCCGACATGGGTAGGCCATCCACTGCGTAAAGAGCATCCTGCCAGAGCGACGGAAATGGATCCGTACACTATGAGTGATGCAATTCAGGATCGCGAACAGGAAGCTTTGCGCTTTAAACCAGAAGAATGGGGCATGAGCAAGGGCACCGATACGTCTGAGTATATGTTTCTGAACTTTGGTCCCAATCACCCGGCGGCGCATGGTGTTATTCGCTTTGCCTTACAGCTGGATGGTGAATATGTGATTGATTGTGTCCCTGATGTTGGATATCACCATCGCGGCGCTGAAAAAATGGGTGAGCGTCAAAGCTGGCACACTTATATCCCTTATACAGACAGAATCGACTATCTGGGCGGCGTGATGAATAACCTGCCTTATGTGATGGCAGTCGAGAAAATGGCAGGAATCCAGGTGCCTGACAGGGTGCAGACGATTCGTGTGATGTTGTCAGAGTTTTTCCGTATCTGTAGTCATCTTTTGTTTTATGGCACATGGGCAGTGGACCTTGGTCAATTGTCGCCATTGTTTTACTGTTTTGTAGACCGTGAAAAAGCCTTCAATATTATTGAATCCATTACCGGTGGTCGTATGCATCCGAGCTGGTTCCGCATCGGTGGCCTGGCTCAGGATCTACCCAACGGTTGGGACAAGCTGATCCGCGAATTTGTCGATTACTTCCCGGCGCGTCTGGCGGAATACGACAAAATGATTATGCAAAATACAGTGATTCGCCAGCGTACCCGTGGCGTAGGTTCCATGACTACACAGGATGCTTTTGATTGGGGTATGACCGGTCCGGCATTAAGAGCAACCGGTCTCGAATGGGATTACCGTAAAGACCGCCCTTACAGTGGTTATGAGAATTTTGAATTTGAAGTACCCATTGCTGTTAATGGTGACTGCTATGACCGGGCGGCTGTCCGTGTTGAAGAGATGCGTCAAAGTTGCAGGATTATCAAGCAGTGTCTGGAAAATATGCCTGAAGGCCCCTATAAATCAGATCATCCATTAACAACACCACCAATAAAAGAAAAGAGCAAGTTACATATTGAAACGCTGATTGATCACTTTCTTAGCGTGAGCTGGGGACCGATTATGGACCCAACCGAGGTATCCATGACTATTGAAGCCACCAAAGGCTTGAATATGTATTACCTGATCAATGATGGTGGTAGTGGCTCATACAGAACAAGAATTCGTACTCCTTCGTTTATTCATATTCAGGCCATACCATTTTTAAGCAGAGGCTTGATGCTGGCAGACTTTACCGCCGTTGTTGCAACAACGGACTTTGTCATGGCTGATGTGGATAAATAAGAGACAAGATGCAAGCAGTGTGTAGGTTGGATAAGGCTCGTAGAGTCCTCACCCAACAATAAAGATCGCAGACAAACAGGAAAAAGCAGGTCGGAACAGAGCCACAGCTTCGTCATCCGACAATGACAGGTAATAACCAAGAAAATATTGATGAATAATTTAATTGCCACAACAGCCATCAAGGCCCGCCAACTAACGGATGAAGAGATCCATGAGATTGAGCATGAGAAAACTCATTATCCCTATACGCAGGCTGTAGGCCTTGAGGCGCTGAAAATTGTGCAGAAGTATCAGGGCTGGGTTTCTGATGAAAGCTTATTAGCGGTTTCAGAGTATTTGAATATCTCCCCTGATGAACTGGAAGGGGTGGCCACTTTTTTCAACATGATTTTCCGCCGTCCGGTCGGCAAAAATGTCATTTTACTCTGTGACAGTGTTGCTTGCTGGATGCTGGGCTGCGATTCCTTAAAAGCGCATTTCACCAAGACTCTGGGAATTGACTACGGGGAAACTACTGAAGATGACTTGTTTACCCTGATTCCTGTGCCGTGTTTGGGAGATTGTGACAAAGCGCCAGTGATGATGATTGGCCGTGAAACTTATCGCAATCTGACGACAGACAAAATCGATGAAATTATCGCTGAATACCGTAGTAAAAATTAAACCAGATTATTTAGATTCTTAAAGAGATTTAATTGACCACGATGGACAAGCCATTAACCAAGAATATTGAAGAGGGCAGAGCGCCCTTCAACTTCAAGCAATATGAAGCTGCCGGCGGCTATGACAGTGTCCGAAAAGTAGTGACTATGGCACCCAATGATGTGGTTACCCTGGTAAAGGATGCCGGCCTGGGTGGTCGTGGTGGCGCTGGCTTTAATACCGGTCTGAAATGGAGCTTTGTTCCAGCCCCGGACGGTGGTCCACGTTATCTGGTTATTAACGGCGACGAAATGGAGCCAGGCACATTTAAAGATCGTTTGTTAATGGAAAACGATCCTCATTTGCTTGTCGAGGGCATGATCACTACCTGTTTTGCACTGCAGTCATCATGCGGTTATATCTTCTTGCGTGGTGAATACACGGTTGCCGAGGAAAGATTGTTAGCCGCTATTGCTGAAGCCTATGAAAATGGCATGCTCGGTAAAAATATACTTGGTTCAGGCTTTGATCTGGACATTTATCTGCATACCAGTGCCGGACGCTATATATGTGGTGAAGAAACAGCGCTTATTAATGCCCTGGAAGGCAAGCGTGCTAATCCTCGTGCCAAGCCGCCTTTTCCACAGGTGAGTGGTTTATGGGGACGTCCCACCGTCGTTAACAATGTTGAAACCATCTGCAATATTCCCGGCATTGTCGCTAATGGCGTCGATTGGTATCAGGGACTTGGACTGGGCGAATTTGTCGGCACACGTATTTCTGGTGTTAGTGGCAGGGTTAACAACCCTGGCTGTTGGGAAGTGCCTGTTGGCATTACTTTTCGTCAATTGCTTGAAGATTATGCCGGTGGCATGCAGGACGGTTATGAGCTTAAAGCGTTTCTGCCTGGCGGCGGTTCTACAGACTTTCTGATGCCAGAGCATCTGGATCTAGTGATGGATCCTGGTGCCGTGCAAAAAGCAGGCAGTCGTTTGGGAACCTCCTTAATAATGGTGCTTGATGATAAAACCTGCCCGGTTGGCTGTATTCGCAACCTGATCAAGTTTTTTGCCCATGAAAGTTGTGGCTGGTGTACCCCATGTCGAGACGGATTACCCTGGACAGAACAGATGCTGGATAAGCTTGAAGAAGGCACCGGCAGCTTGAAAGATATCGAAATACTGAAAGAAATGACCGGCTATATGGGAATAGGCAATACATTTTGTGCTTTGGCACCGGGTGCTATGGAACCTCTGCAGAGCGGCCTGAAATATTTTATTGATGAATTTGAAGCCCATGTTGATCATGGGTGCGGTTATAGCAAGTAACAATATACATTAATATTTGTTTATAACTTATTGTAAATATTGATTTTATCGGAGTTTTAGATGGTTAAAATCACCATTGATGGCAAAGTCCTTGAAGTGGACGAAAGTAAAAATCTCCTGGAAGAGGTTCTCTCCCATGGGGAAGATTTGCCATATTTTTGCTGGCATCCCAGCATGGGCTCCGTCGGTTCTTGCCGACAATGTGCTGTTATTGAATATGCCAACGATGAAGATGAACGTGGCCGCCTTAATATGGCATGCATGACATCACCAAGAGAGGGCGCGCGTTATTCCATAGAGAAGGCATCACAGTTTCGTGCTCAGGCTATTGAAAGCATCATGATTAATCATCCTCATGACTGTCCAGTGTGCGAGGAAGGTGGTGAATGTCACCTACAGGATATGACCGTGATGTCAGGTCATAATTATCGCCGTTATGATGGTAAGAAGAAGACACACAATAATCAGTATTTAGGGCCATTTATCGGCCATGAGATGAATCGCTGTATTACCTGTTATCGCTGCGTGCGTTTTTACAAGGATTATGCCGGCGGTACTGACTTTGGCCCTCAGGCTTCCCATGACAACACCTATTTCGGTCGCTGGCAAGAAGGACCACTGGAAAGCGAATTTAGTGGCAACCTGGCCGAAGTCTGCCCAACCGGAGTATTTACCGACAAGCCCTTTAGTAAACATTATGTGCGCAAGTGGGATTTACAAACAGCACCATCTGTTTGCGCCGGGTGCAGTGTGGGCTGTAATACCAATCCGGGTGAGCGCTATGGCACCTTACGCCGTGTAGTGAACCGCTTCAATGATGAAGTAAATGGTTATTTCCTCTGTGACCGTGGTCGTTTTGGTACCGGCTATGTCAATAGTGATAATCGTATTAAAGAGTCCATGACCCGAAAGAGTCATGATGCAGATCCTTATCTGGCGAGCACTGAAGAAGCCAAGGCGCAACTGCAAGCCATGGCAGGCAGTGCCATCGGTATCGGCTCACCTCGAGCCTCAATGGAAGCTAATTATTCATTAAAAGAACTGGTAGGAAGCGATAATTTTTATGCCGGCATTTCAGCTCTTGAGTTGGGCATGTCAAAACAGATACTGGATATTTATGGTAGCAGGCCGGTCAATGTTGCCAATGTTGTCGATATCGAAGCCTCTGATGCCATTCTTATTCTTGGTGAGGATCTTACCAATACTGCAGCTCGACTGGCGCTTGCCTTGCGTCAATCAGTAAGAAACCTGGGCAAACAAATGGCCAGGGATATGAAATTCCCTGAATGGCAGGATGCGGCAATCCGTCAACTGACCATGGATCGAAAGAGCCCCCTGTTTATTCTCAGTCCACATTCCACTCGTCTTGATGATATTGCGGCGCATGTGCAAATAGGCAGTGCGGCGGATAGTGCCAATATCGGCTTTGCCATTGCTCATGAAATCGATAGCAGTGCACCGGCTGTTAAAGGTCTTGGTAAAGATGAGCAGGCGCTGGTGAAAACAATTGCCGCGGCCCTAAAAGAAGCCAAACAGCCTCTCATTATAAGTGGTACCGGCAGTATGAGTCCGGCCTTGATTGATGCGGCTGCCAACATAGCGACGGCGCTGAATACTGAAGATAAGAAAGCGAACATTGCCTTGATTACTCCTGAATCGAACACTTTAGGTCTGGCGCTTTTAATGGGGGATAGCACTGCGTCCCTTGACGATGCAATGGCTGGGGAAAGCAAATCAGCGATTGTCCTGGAAAATGATCTTTATCGTCGCGCAGCAACCGCACATGTAAGTGCTTTTTTGAATGGCATTGATCAGCTGGCCGTCCTCGACAGTTTAAAAACTAAAACCGGAGAGCAGGCTAATTTGGTGCTGGCCGCGGGCACTTCTTTCGAGACATCTGGCACTTTTGTGAATTATGAAACCAGAGCCCAGCACTTCTACTCGGTGTTCAAACCAGAAGCCTCTATTCGTCCAAGTACTTTCTGGTTAAGTGATCTCACGCTGGCAGAAATAACCCAGGCTTGTGCACAATCAATCGTTGGCGGGGAAGGGATGTCTCATTTAACACCCGATGCCGAAGACCTTGTGGATATGAAAGGCATGAAAGTGCCAAGACAGCAGCATCGTTATAGTGGTCGTACTGCAATGCGTGCCGATATCAATGTACATGAGCCCAAACAGGAGCAGGATGAAGAAGGAATAATGAGTTATTCCATGGAAGGCATTTCTGCGCTTAAAGATGCCACCGTATTTAATACCGCATGGGCAGGTGGCTGGAACTCCAATCAAAGTGTCTTCAAATTCCAGTCCCATACTGGTGGTGCGCTAAAGCAAGCCTCTAACGGACAATGTTTAATTCAAAGCACCGCTAAAGATAAAACCTGGTCGGAAATTAGTGAGACAAATGATGTCGCTTCTGACTTTCAGGCATTTCCCTTATATCACCTCTTTGGTAGCGAAGAATTAACTGCGCATGCAGACGCTATCCAGGAAAAAGCAACGGGCGCTTATATCGCACTGAATGAAGCCGATGCAGAAAAGCTTGGCTTACAGGCGAGTGATGGTGTCACGGTGATTAACGATGGCAATAATAGCGGTTCCGTTCCCTTTATCATTCGCAGTTCCATTGCACCGGGTTCGGTTGGTATATCTGTCGGATTGGCAGGTCTCGATCTTTACAATGTCGCTGGCAGCACATTATCACTTGAAAAAGATAATACCTGGACTGCACCCACAAACTGGAAAATGAATAATATTATCGTTAGCGACAAGGGGGCAGTTTAATGTTTGCTCTTGAAGTTGGATCATTACTAATCATTGTTGTGGTCTTCATACTGATTCTTATCCCGACGGCGTTATTGGGCTGGATTGAAAGAAGATTGATTGGCTTTTTCCAGGATCGTCTTGGTCCCAATCGTCTGGGCCCGCTCGGTGTAATGCAGGTCGCTGCAGACTTTATCAAGATGTTTGGCAAAGAAGACTGGATACCCCCTTTTTCAGACAAACTGACCTTTGTTATTGCGCCAATGATCCTGCCGATCGCAATGTTCTTAAGTTTTGCGGTAATCCCCTTTGCTCCAGGAGTTGGCATCATCGACCTTAATGTCGGTTTATTATGGATATTGGCAATGGCCGGTCTGGCTGCTTATTCGGCCATGTTGGCAGGAATTGCCTCAAATAATAAATTTTCCTTACTGGGTGGTTTACGCGCCGCAGCTCAAATGATCAGTTATGAAGTGTTCATGGGGATCTCGATTCTTGGTGTGGTAATCCTTTCTGACAGCTTTAATTTGCGTGAAATAGTCATCGCTCAGGAAGATGGCTGGTTTGTGTTCCCACAGTTTATCGGCTTCTTTATCTTTCTGGTTGCCGGTCTTGCTGAATCACATCGCTGGCCGCTTGATTTACCGGAAGGCGAAGCAGAAATTATTTCGGGTTATAACACTGAATATTCGGGTATGAAGTTCCTGCTGTTCTTTGTTGGTGAGTATATTGGGCTGACTTTGATTTCAGCGCTGATTCCAATTTTATTTTTTGGTGGCTGGCATGCACCTTTTGGCCTTGAATTCGGTAATGAAATATTTTCCGGTTTATTCTGGCTTAGCGTGAAAGCATCATTTTTTGCCTTCTTCTTTATTCTTGTCAGAGCGGCCATTCCCAGACCCAGGTATGACCAACTGATGGCTTACGGCTGGTTGATTATGCTACCGCTATCCTTACTTAATTTATTGATTACTGGCGCTCTCGTGCTTGTTCAGGGAGGGTAAAAATAATGAAAGTAATTATTCAGCAATTAAAAATGATCTGGACGCAGTGTGTATCTCTCTGGCTGGTGTTTTTACATTTGTTTCATGAGTCAGACACGGTTCAATATCCGGAAGAAAAGCCGCATACATTTCCTCGCTGGCGTGGCCGTATTATTTTGACCCGCGATCCTGATGGTGAGGAACGTTGTGTTGCTTGTAACCTTTGTGCTGTGGCATGTCCGGTAGATTGTATTGCCTTGCAAAAAACTGAAGACGAAGAGGGACGCTGGTATCCGGAATTTTTCCGTATTAATTTCTCCCGCTGCATTATGTGTGGTTTCTGTGAAGAGGCTTGTCCTACTCATGCTATCCAGCTGACACCAGATTTTGAGATGGCTGAATATGTCCGTCAGGATATGGTCTGGGAAAAGGAACATATGCTTATCGATGGCACTGGAAAATATCACGATTACAACTTTTACAAAGTCGCCGGCAAGGCCATAGGCGGCAAAGGTAAAGGCGAAGCACTTGATGAATTGCCACCTACGGACCGCAGGAGCCTAATGCCATGAGTGTACTTTTTTATGGCTCAGCGATTATCGCGATTTTGTCTACCTTGTTAGTGATTACGCGAACCAACATTGTTCACGCACTGCTGTACTTTATTGTTTCTCTACTGGCAATTGCTGTCATTTTTTACACGCTAGGCGCACCTTTTGCCGCAGCACTGGAAGTGATTGTCTATGCGGGTGCAATTATGGTGATGTTTCTTTTTGTAGTGATGATGCTGAACCTTGGACATGTCACCCAGGATCAGGAAAAAGCCTGGCTAGTACCGTCGATCTGGATTGGTCCATCTTTGCTGGCAATTCCACTCCTCATTGAAGTGATATATGCCATTAATCTTAACCAGGAAACCATGGCCACCAAGGTGGTAGGTCCCAAAGAAGTGGGTATAGCCCTGTTCGGGCCATATGTGTTAGCTGTTGAACTGGCATCAATGCTGTTACTTGCTGGCCTGGTTGGTGCTTATCACCTGGCCCGGAAATAACAGACAAAAAAGAAATATGCAGATGCAAGATTTTAGACCGAATAGATATTTAGAGGAAATGCACTGATGGAGATGCCAGAAGTCATTATGCAGGCTGTTCCGATGGAACATGGCCTTTTATTGGCAGCCATTTTATTCGTCATGGGATTGGTCGGTGTGTTGACCCGTCGTAATCTGATCTTCGTGCTGATGTCTCTGGAAATCATGCTGAACGCAACGGGACTGGCTTTTATTGTTGCGTCTTCGCGTTGGGGTCAAGTGGACGGACAAATCATGTTTCTGATGATTATCAGTTTGGCGGCAGCGGAAGTTGCGGTTGCATTGGGGCTTGTATTGCAGCTTTTCAATCAGCGTAAAACACTGGATATCGATGTACTCAGTGAAATGAATGGCTAATGAAAATTGAAGAAAGTTGAGCGTTTGAAACGCTGACAATTACTCAAAAGAAATAGTAAATACGAAAGAGCAAGGTAGATAAGGTAATAAAATAAGATGCTTGAATTATTGTGGTTGGTGCCGGTTATCCCGTTTATTGGGTTTCTGATTCTTACCCTGACATTTGGTAAGTTGCCACAAATGGCTGCGGGTATCATTGGTGCCGGCTCCATTGGCGTGTCATTTTTGTTCGCCTTTCTGGCTGGCAGCAGTTTTCTTGCCGGTGATATCAACGCCTATTCGCAAACCTTGTGGACCTGGATGTCTGTTGGTGATCTGGACGTCGGTTTCACGCTGTATCTTGATGGTGTTTCTTTGGTGATGATGTATGTCATTACCGGCATCGGTTTTCTGATCCATGTTTATGCCACGGGATATATGAGTGGTGATGCAAGTTTCTCGCGCTTTTTTGCCTATATGAACCTGTTCGTATCCGCGATGCTCATCCTGGTGCTTGGCGACAACCTGGTACTTCTGTTTATGGGTTGGGAAGGGGTGGGATTATGCTCTTATCTGCTTATCGGGTTTTGGTATACCGATCCAAATAATGGCTACTGCGCCCGAAAAGCTTTTGTTATGACAAGAGTGGGCGATGCCTTCATGGCACTGGGCTTGTTTGCCTTGTTTGTCAGCACAGGTACTCTGAATATTCAGGAAGCGATGTTGCATGCTGAGGCTGAATGGGTTGTTGGTTCCGGCATAGCGACTGCGGTAACTCTATTATTATTAGGTGGCGCGGTAGGTAAGTCTGCCCAGTTGCCACTACAGACCTGGTTGCCTGATGCAATGGCAGGTCCGACTCCGATTTCAGCATTGATCCATGCAGCGACCATGGTGACGGCAGGTGTTTACCTCATATCACGTACCCATGTCTTATTCATCATGGCTCCGGAAGTTCAGTATCTGGTTGGCGTGATTGGGGCCATTACTTTGTTGATGGCTGGTTTTACGGCTTTGACCCAGAACGACATCAAAAAAGTCCTGGCTTTTTCTACTGTCAGTCAGATTGGCTATATGTTTCTGGCCCTGGGTGTTGGTGCTTGGAGCAGTGCAATCTTCCATCTGATGACTCATGCTTTCTTTAAAGCCCTTTTATTCCTCACAGCGGGTTCAATTATTCTGGCCATGCATCATGAGCAGGACATTTTCAAAATGGGTGGTTTGCGCAAAGATTTGCGCTGGTCACATGCCTTGTTTTTAATAGGCACGCTTGGTCTGGTGGCATTTCCCGGGTTTTCAGGATTTTTCAGTAAGGAAGAAATTCTGGCATCCGCAATGTCGAATCATGACGGTGGTTTCATTCTTTATCTGGCAGGCTTGCTTGGGGCAGTGATGACCTACCTGTACAGTTTTAGACTCTATTTCCTCGTGTTCTATGGCAAGAAAACCCATGATGGTCACGAAGTAATGGGCTGGCATTTACAAGGTCCTCTGGTACTGCTCGCTATTGGCGCTATATTTTCCGGCTTGATCCATTTGCCAGTGGAATCGGTATTTCCAGAAGCTCAAGAGCATCATGTTTCTCTCGCTGCACAAGCAGCCATGATCTTGTTACCCATGCTTGGTGCGGTATTGGCCTGGTGGGTATTTATAAAAGGTAAAGTTGATCTGGAAAAATTGGCGGGGCAGGGCATTGGCGCCAAACTTCATCGTTTCTGGTTTACCCAGTGGGGCATGGACTGGCTCTATGACAAGATTATCGTTACACCTTATACCTGGCTTGCCGAGGTCAACAAGAACGATTTCATTGACTCAATTTATAACGGAACAGCAAGTCTAGCCAGCTTCTGCCACAACATTATGAGTGAGACTCAGACCGGACAATTACGCTGGTATGCCTTTAGCGTTGCCTTCGGCTTGGTGTTCCTGGTCACACTGGGAGTGCTGTTATGATCCTGGTTTGGTTAATAGTTATTCTGTTCGCAGGCGGCATCGGTGCTTTAGTCGCTGAAAAACGTAGCGTTGAACTCCCTAGAGTCATTGCCCTGGCTACATTATTGCTGGATCTGTTTTTAGTGGTATTAATGTTATTCGCACCCGCAACACTCGGACTGGATGCCGGTTCCCAGATAGATCTGGGGCAGACTGGTGAGTGGCTGGTGTTGACCAGTAGCGAATGGATTCCACAATTTGGTGTCTCTTTCATCTTTGGTGCAGATGGCCTTGGATTGCTACTTATCGCACTGACAGTTTTCCTCGGTTTGATGTCTTTAGGATCGGCCTGGCATGAAATCAAGGAGCGAACAGGGTTCTTCTACTTCAATCTGCTATGGACACTTGCCGGCGTAATTGGTGTGTTCACTGCACTGGATTTATTCCTGTTCTTCTTCTTCTGGGAAGTCATGTTGATCCCAATGTATTTCATCATTGCAATATGGGGACATGAAAATAAAGAATACGCTGCCATGAAGTTTTTCATCTTCACTCAGGTCAGCGGTATGTTGATGCTTCTCTCTATTCTGGTGCTGGCTTTCTTCCATTATCAGAGTGCTGGCGTATTTTCTTTCAGCTATTTTGACTTACTTGGTACCGAGCTTCCTGAAGGTGTTGGTTTCTGGGTGATGCTGGGCTTTTTTGTGGCTTTTGCCACAAAACTTCCCGCCGTCCCTTTTCACAACTGGCTGCCGGATGCTCATTCACAAGCACCAACACCAGGGTCGGTGATACTGGCGGGCATCCTGTTAAAAACCGGTGCTTACGGATTGATTCGTTTCACTATTCCATTATTCCCGGAAGTCAGTATGGCTTTTGCACCAACAGCTATGATGATTGGTGTTATCAGTATCTTGTACACGGCTAAAGTGGCTTTTTCCCAGAACGACCTGAAACGCCTGATTGCCTACACCTCTGTAAGCCATATGGGATTTGTTCTATTGGGTGTTTATTCCTGGACAGCCCAGGGCGTACAGGGTGCAGTGATGACGATGCTGGCACACGGCTTTAGTGCAGCAGCATTGTTCATGCTCGCAGGTGGTTTGCAGCATCGTATCCATACTCGCGAGATGGACAAAATGGGTGGCCTTTGGGGCGTAGCACCAAAAATGGGCTTCATGGCCTTATTCTTTACTGTAGCCGCAGTTGGCATGCCAGGGCTGGGTAACTTTATTGGTGAGTTTCTTGTCTTGCTGGGTACCTTCCGCATTAGTTCTGCCGCAGCGGCATTGGCAGCAATCGGGATGGTGGTTGCGGCGGTGTACTCATTGATCGTGATACAAAAAGTATTCCATGGCGAAAACAAGAATAATCTTGCCTTTGAGGACCTCACTGGCGTTGAAATATTTTGTTTTGGCCTGATGATGATCGGTTTGTTATGGATGGGCTTATATCCCCAGTCCATGCTGGATATGTCAGAACCAACCCTGCGATCAATGGGTGTTCTGTTTTTCCAATAACCAGTTATAAAAAGAAATATCAGTAAACGCGAAAAGATTAACGATTAATAAATACTGTCTAAACGTTTAAAGGAAAGTTCTGCTTATTATGTATAGCAACCTCATAATCGATCTGATGCAGATTATCATGCTTACTGTTACGACAGTGGTGGTAATGCTGACTGTAGCTGTTAAGCGTGATCATGGCCTGATCAGTGGCCTCACCGTGTTTGGCCTGTTTGCCTCATTACTCACTTTTGTCTTTATTAAGCCGGTATTGCCATTGGAAGCTACACAGCTGCTGATTATTGACGAGTACAGCCTGTTTTTTTCCAATCTGATTATTGCCGGTGCCATTGCCGTTGCATTGCTGGCTTATCCCTACTTTGAAAAGGACAAGGAGCAAAACGAAGAGTTCTATATTCTGCTTATGACGGCAACTTTGGGCGCTGTGGTATTGGCATGCAGTAATCACTTTGTTGCTTTTTTACTGGGTGTGGAAATGCTGGGTGTCAGTTTGTATGCCATGATTGCCTATAGCGTGCATATGGAAAAGAGCGCTAAATTCCCGCTTGAAGCCGGGATTAAATACCTCATTCTTTCTGCATTAACCGGGGCTGTGACACTGTTTGGCATCGCACTGGTTTATGCTTATATCGGTACTATGGAATTTGATGCCATACCAGCTGCGCTTGAGGCTGCGGGAGATCTTGGGCCGGTATTTGTAATCGGTGTATTGATGATTGTGGCAGGCGCTGCGTTCAAATTATCTCTTGTACCATTCCATATCTGGACCCCTGATGTTTATGAAGGCGCTCCAGTTCCTGTTACAGCATATCTCGCCACAGTCTCCAAGGCGGCTATGCTAGCCGTGACTTTAAGACTTCTGCTTGCCTCAAATGCCTTGGAATTCAACGTTGTTATTGTTGTTCTTACGGTGATGGCAGCTGCCTCAATGATTTTTGGTAACCTCCTGGCCTTGCTGCAGGACAATGTTAAGCGCTTGTTTGCTTATTCATCAATAGCCCACATGGGTTATCTGCTGGTGATGATTATTGCTGCATCGCAAATCGACGGGGCTTTGTCAGTGGAAGGGGTGAGCTTTTATATGCTGGCCTATTTCATTATGTCTCTTGCCGGTTTTGCTGTGATCAGTGCAATATCAAATAGTGAAAAAGAATATGACCAGATCAGTGATTTTCGCGGTTTATTCTGGCGTAATTCCTGGTTATCTATAGTGCTCATTACAGTCCTTTTGTCTCTGGCAGGTATTCCTTTGACCGCCGGCTTTATTGGTAAATTCTATATCTTTACTTCCGGTGTTGAAGGCGGGCTCTGGTTCTTGCTTACCATGCTGATCATCGGTAGCGCGATCGGCCTTTATTACTATCTGCGCTTAATCTATATCATGCTGCAGCCAGCAGAAGATTTAGCCAATGACCCGGCTGCCAATGCCATCCCGCTCGGTGTTAATGTGGTGTTAACGGCCATGACCGCTGGCGTTATATACCTTGGTGTTTTTCCAGCGCCGATGATTGATACTCTGCAGAGTCTTGCCAGCGCTTTCTAGAGCGCGCCTTTCCCTTGTTTTCATCTTTTAATCAGCAGGGTCGCCTGAAACGTGACGCTGCTGGTGCAATAATGACGGCAAAAGTACTGCTCATTGAGCAAAACCCCCTGAAATTGATCATTTTTTAGCCAGGAATGGGGGTAAGCGTATGAAATCAGGATTATTTTTGCCTGTTTACTTGCATTGACAAAACCTTAATGATTACAATCCGTCCCCCGGCTGGATATATGTGCAAACAGAGACACAATTAGCTTGTACTAACAGTCACTTGAAATCGCTTATTAAAATAATAGTAAAGCACAGAAAGCATTAACCAAGAACACGCCTGCTCATACGAATGTGTTATCAGGTAGCCCCGGAGTGCCGTTATGTCGGTTTACAGCTATACCAGAACATCACAAATTGAGTGCCTGGAATCATCACAGGAACTTGAAACCATTCTCGAAAAAGAAGATTTACGCCTGCAGACGTATGCACTTGGTGAAGGCATGAAAGTGGATGAACGCTTTCTTGACCAAAATCAGAAGTGGAATGTGAATTTTATGAAGCGCCCACAGGCTGCCGCTTTAATAAGCAGAGCAGAAGCCGGTGATATTATCCTGGTTTGTACCCTTGAGCGCATTTTCAGCAATTGTGATGACCTGGCGAATACCCTGCAGGAACTTAGAAAAAGAAAAATTAAACTTGTGGTTGTGGACCTTGATGGTGAAGTTACCGATTTGGAACTGGCACCTAAATTTAAAGACGTCCTTAAAATCTTTCATAGCCTTGAAAGACGCCGCTCCACAGAACGAATAAAGACTGTTAAACAAAGCCAGCGCAAGAAAGGGCGCTTCCTGGGTGGTAGTAGACCTTTCGGCTATATGATTCACTCTAATGGCCGCCTGATTGAAAACCCTATGGAACAACGGGTTCTGAAAAAGATTCTGGAAATGAAGAAGCAGGGCAAATCTCTCAGAGCAATTTCAGCTGAAGTCAGTACGCCAATAATGCCCGTCAGTTTCAAGACGGTACAGCGTCTTATTAAACGACATGATTCAGAAATTACGGCGAGACTGGAAAGCTGATTTAAGGGACTAATTTCTTTCAGCTGTTTCCTGAAGCCTCACTGATGAGGAATAGTCTGGGAGATTGCAGAAGTAAAGCATAAGCTTTAATTCTGCCACCCAGACAGGTTGGAGTTTGTGCCTCGATTGCGCTTCAAAACCTGCCAACTGTTCTCAGCTATTTTAAACACTCTTTTAAATTCTCTTTCGCTACTATGAATTTCAACTGTGCTTTAATGCCGACATGCTCAAGTCTCCCCCTTTCCTCATAGGTCTGCGTTATCTGCTAGCCAAGAAAGATAACCGGATTATTTCCTTTACTGCCTTGATATCCATGGCCGGGCTTACGCTTGGCGTATTGGCGATTATTGTTGTCTTGTCTGTGTTTAATGGATCTCAAGGCATTATGAGAGAACGCACGCTGATTACCGTACCCCATGGCAATATCACCGTGGAGCCGCCGTTTGATCAGTGGCCGGATGCTGTCCAGTTGTTACAGGATTTACCCGATGTAGAAGGGGCAGCTCCATATATTGCTCTTGAAGCTATGCTTAGTCAGCAGGGGTATCATCAGGTAACAGAGATTAAAGCCATATCGCCAGCATTTGAAATCAATGTCTCCAGCATAGAAGACAATATGGTGCAGGGCTCTCTAGGTGCCCTGGTCCCCGGGGAAAATCGAATAATTTTAGGCAGAGTACTGGCCGGTAATTTACGGCTCAATACTGGCGATCCGGTTAATCTGATTGTGCCAGCAGTTACTGCCAATAATACCCTTGACTTGAATATGCATCGTTTTACCGTCGCCGGTATTTTTGATCCCCAGTTTACTATTGGCTCTGAGTTGGCACTGATCCATATTGAGGATAGCCTCACGCTTTTGGGAATAAATGATGTCAGTGAAAAGCTCCAACTGCGTTTACGCGTCAATGACGTGGATCAGGCAGCAGAGATCGTTGCCAGCAGTCTTGCAAGACTTGAGTCAGCTTTTCCTCAGGGAAGCTTCTTCGGCAGTGACTGGAGTGTTACTGAAGCCAGTCTTTTCAGCGCCTTGAAAATGGAAAAGCTGCTTACCTGGTTTATGCTAATGATGATTGTGGCCATTGGTGCTTTCAATATTGTCTCAACACTTGTGATGGTGGTTTCAGAGAAGAAATCGGATATTGCAATATTACGTACCATGGGAGCGAGCGGAAAAACGGTTATGTCGATTTTTGTCGTTCAGGGCACTGTCGTTGGTATTCTGGGAACCTTTTTCGGCGCTCTTGCCGGGATCTTAATTGCCAGTAATTTTGCCCGCTTATTCAGCTCCCTCGAAGAAATTCTGGCACCCGGTGATTTATATGTGATAAGTGCACTGCCTGCATCATTGCAGTCTTCAGATGTCTGGCTAACCTGTGCTGCCGCATTGATAATAAGTTTCCTGGCAACGCTTTACCCGGCTTTCAAAGCGTCCCAGATTCTTCCAGCAGAAGTATTACGTTATGAATGAACCCGTGCTGTACTGTGAACATCTGTCACGCGCTTACGTAGAAGGCGGAAATACACTGGAGGTGTTGAAAGATATCAACCTCTCAGTGATGGCAGGGCAAAGTGTTGCTATCAAGGGAACCTCAGGTTCAGGGAAAACAACCTTACTGAACCTTCTTGGTGGGATTGATAAACCATCTGGCGGACTTGTGAGTATTCTTGGTCAGAATGTGGCGAAACTTGCTGGCTCAGAACTGGATCAATTACGTAACCAGTCACTGGGATTTGTATATCAATTCCATCATTTGCTGGGCGAATTTTCAGCTCAGGAAAATGCTGCCATGCCACTCATTATTGGCAGGCTACCCTTTGAGGAATGTATGCACAGGGCAAAAATAATTCTGGAAAAAGTTGGACTGCAAGACAGGCTTAGCCATAAGCCAGCCCAGTTATCCGGGGGAGAACGACAGCGCGTAGCTATCGCCCGGGCATTAATAAATGATCCGGCCTGTGTTCTTATGGATGAGCCAACTGGAAATCTTGATGGGCATACTGCTGCAAGTATTCAGGTGTTAATGCAGTCACTTAAAGCAGATATCACCACCAGTTTTGTTGTAGTTACTCATGATCCGGGTTTTGCCTTCCAAATGGATGCTTCCTATCAATTGCAAAATGGTGTTCTGGTGGCCGAAACATTGGCTGGGGATGGCTGATATGCAAACCCCATTGGCTGTTTACATTGGCAAGCGCTACACCTCCATTCGTTCGCGTAACTTGCTGATTGGTTTTATTTCTCTGCTGTCCATCATTGGCTTGAGCCTTGGTGTCGCAATACTTATTACCGTCCTCTCTGTAATGAATGGCTTTGATCGGGAACTGCAAAATAAAATACTGGCCATGGTGCCGCATATCACAATTTATAGTGCTCGCAATGAGGTTCTGCTTGAGCGAGAGAACTGGACCGAACTGCAAGATGGCCTGGAAAGCGTTGAAGGCATTGCAGGCAGCGCTCCTTTTCTCCAGGTTCAGGGAATGCTGCTTGCTAATAATGCCAGCAAGGGGGTTCTCCTTAATGGTATTGATCCGCTTGAAGAAAAAAATGTCTCTATTATTGAGGATTTTATGCTCGAGGGAGATTATTCGAGTCTCGCTGACAGAGACTACAATATTCTAATTGGCGAAGAGCTGGCGAAAACACTGAAGGTCACTATAGGAGATTCTGTCACTGCTGTTTCAACAGTTGTGCGCATTACTCCGCTTGGAGAATTCAACAGGACGAAAAGATTTACCGTTAGTGGCATTTTCAAAGTAGGTTCGCAACTGGATAACGGTCTTGCCATTGCACATATTGGCGACGTACAGCGCGTCTATCAACTTGGTAACACTATCCATGGTTTGCGAGTGCAGGTTGATGATTTGTTTAATGTAGACGAGATAACTCGCCGCATCCGAACTGAGGTATCTGACCAGTATATGATTGCCAACTGGACCTGGGAATATGGAAATATTTATGAAAATATCCGCCTTTCAAAATCTCTGGTGGGATTACTACTCTCATTACTTGTCGCCGTTGCAGCCTTCAATGTCGTAGTCAGCTTGATTATGGTGGTAAAAGAAAAGCAGGGGGATATTGCAATATTACGAACCATGGGCGCGTCATTAGGCAATGTTCGCAATGTTTTTCTGGTACAGGGTTTTTATATCGGACTAATTGGAACCCTGGCGGGTCTGCTTCTCGGCATTATTTTTTCCCTGACGATTAGCGATATTGTCAGTTGGATAGAAGTAATCCTTGATATGCAATTTCTCAGTGCCGATGTGTACCCGGTGAATTACCTGCCATCACAAATTAAAATTACTGACTTGATTGTTGTTTGTGGCATCTCCCTGGGACTTAGCATGCTGGCTACTATTCTCCCGGCACAGTCAGCTGCCCGTGTAGACCCTGCAGAAGTACTTCGTTACGAGTAATAGCGTCATCCCAGAGAGAAATTCCTCCTCGGCGTTGATCAGTCCATTGCCCTTTGAAAAAGCTCCCTTTATCTATTTCCGAGAAAGGCCCTGTACTTATCTGCATTTTTGAATTTTCTGCACTATGCTGATTGTTAAAACAACAGCAGGGAACACATGCGCGCCTGGATACTGTCATTCGGCCTTGGCATATTTTCAGGTGGTTTCATTCCGTATCTGCCCAGCCTCGCCATAACGTGTTTGTTTCTATTACCACTGTTAATTTCTTACCGTTTTAAGCAACTGCTTCTAGGCGCTTCATTCTGTCTGGGCATCTTCTGGCTGCTTTGCTGGGCACATTTTCATCATAGAACTATTATTCCCATTCATCTGCAGCAGCAAGACTTGTGGGTACAAGGTCTGGTAAATGGTTTGCCACAGGAGGCGCAGGGTAGTACACGATTTATCTTTGAGGTCAGGATATTATGTGAAGAAGTAGCACTTCAAGACTGCCTTCCCGATAAATCTTTAAATCCCGCAGTGAGACTTCTGCTCAATGACTATTCGTCCAATGCCTATATGCCCGGACAGCATTGGGTGTTGCAGGTGAAATTAAAAAGACCTCATGGCTTCGCCAACCCAGGTGGCTTTGACTATGAGCGCTGGTTGTTTCAGGAAAAAATTTCAGCTACAGGTTATGTAAAACCGGAAGCAGATAATATCCTGTTGAATCAGCATTTTAGCTCAAATGGCTATTCTGAAATTAATTTGCTGCGCTACAAGGTCCAGCAAAACCTGAAAACTTTTCCATTGGCTGAACCAGGCTTTATTGCTGCGCTAATGATCGGTGATCGTACACATATCACTGATGATCAATGGGCTTTATTAACGCATACCGGTACAAATCACCTGATGGTGATTTCAGGATTGCATATCGGTTTGGTGGCATGCCTGATTTTCAATATTTCCATGCTTATGTTCAGGATGATTCCGGGCTTGGCTATTTTAATCCCGGTATCTCGTCTTGCTGCAATAAGCGGATTACTGGCAGCATTTTTTTACGCCGCATTAGCAGGCTTTAGCCTGCCTGTGCAAAGAGCCCTGGTGATGGTTTGTTGTTTGATGTCGGGTCATCTGCTGGTTCGTCAGGTATCGCCTTTAAATAACCTGTGTCTTTCCCTGTTATTGATTCTTATCCTCGATCCTCTGGCGCCACAGTCAACTGGGTTCTGGTTATCGTTCAGCGCGGTTACTGTCTTAATCCTTTTTTATTACCATGCTCTGCAAGAAAACGAGCTTACTGTATTCAGTAAAATTAAATCCCTGGTGCGCTGTCAGAGTTATCTCTTTCTTGGCATGCTGCCAGTAATGTTGTTGTTTTTTGCCCAGATAAGTTTGCTGGCTCCGCTTATAAATATTATTGCCATTCCCTATATCGGGCTAGTAGTTGTGCCCTTATGTTTACTTTACCTTTTTACTGTTCTGGCAGGCTTTGAAAATTATTCAATAATGCTGACTCTGCCTGATTTTCTGCTATCGATTTATACCGATGTGCTAGAGCAAATAAGTAGGTCAATGGACTATATGCTGCTCGAATTTCCGACTTTACCTTACTGGTGGTTGGCAGCGATATCAGGATTTATGCTTTTTCAATTTTTAAAACCCGGCTTATATACACGAATTGCAGGACTGATCATTCTCGGAGCCAGTAGTTTTTATCGTCCAGACAGACCTCCAGGAGGGGAGTTTATTCTGGATGTACTTGATGTAGGGCAGGGACTGGCTACAGTTATCACGACGTCCAGGCACCTGCTTATTTATGATACCGGACCTGGTTTCAGTCCTCGTTTTAATGCTGGCAGCGGAATAATTCAGCCATTTTTGCGTCAGTTAAATTTAGGTGAACCCGATATGATCATTGTTAGCCATGGTGATATTGATCATGAAGGAGGACTGGAAGCACTTAATAGATTCTATCCAGCAGCTCTGTTAATAACAGGCGAGCAACCAAAAAAGAGTCATTTATCCGCGACACCATGTCTTGCAGGACAATATTGGGTATGGGATGAAGTTCATTTCGAATTTATACACCCCTTAAATAGTGGCGAGGCAGGAAATAATGCGTCCTGTGTTTTAAAAGTCACCAGTGGTTCATTCAGTGCACTGTTGCCGGGCGACCTGGAAAAGGCGGGGGAGTTGTCACTATTAAAAGATGCCAGGGTTAAATTGCCATCTGACTTATTGATCGCGCCCCATCATGGCAGCCTCACTTCTTCAATAGCCCCGTTTATACGTGCGATCAACCCCAGGTATGGCGTTTTCACCACCGGGTATCTCAATAGATTTAATCATCCTCATCCTGATATCTGGTCACGCTATCAGCGCTTGGAGGTAAAACTGTTTAACACTTCGGAAAGCGGAAGCGTACGTTTTCGTATTTCTCAAGCAGGCCTTACTTCACCAGAAACATTTCGGGAAAAGCGTCCCAGATTGTGGCACTTAAGGTGAAGTTATCAGGCATCAAAATGGAACATTTCAGTTATGGTAAGTCTCAGTATTATGATAAAGTGAGTGGCTTATAAGGTGTTGTAAATACGCAGATTTTTTAAATATATTCACACCTGTAATGACAATATAAGAACAATATAAGAACAATATAAGGACTTAATATAAGTGTTTGAGATTGTACAGGCCGGTGGTTGGCTGATGTTGCCGATTATCCTGTGTTCGATTATTGCCATAGCT
>JABIPQ010000001.1 GCA_018698975.1 Gammaproteobacteria bacterium | reverse complement strand
TGAATATCTGCCACATGTTCATCCAGGGTTTTACCCAGCTGATTAGTGCAATGTTTCTCACTGCCTTTTACCAACAGATTTAACACCTGGCCGCCTGCTTCCTTGATCCAGTTAACGCTGCGGTCATAATCCACGAATCCGAGCACTTCCACTTTGCCTTCCAGGCCCTGGCCCTTAGCCCAATCGATAATACTGCGCACCGCATCCTGCTCACCATCGGAGACGCGAGCCGAGGCCACCTCAATACGGTCAACGCCCAGCGATTCCAGCATGGCCTGGGCAATATTAAGTTTTTCGCCGGCACTAAATGACACGCCCTGGGTCTGTTCGCCATCGCGTAAGGTGGTGTCCATAAGAGACACATATTCTGGCAGGGTGACAACTTGGTCAGTCACATCAAACTCCACTTATTATTGACTCATTTAACAAATCAAAACGAAAAAACCCGCCTGATGGCGGGTTTTAAAAATCTTTTTCAAACAAATAACCAAAGATCCAACCCGCCTTCAGCGATGGATAATAATGCCTTTGATAATTATTGCGGTCTTATTCATGGCGCGAAGTTTTGGGGATTTGACCTTTAATGTCAAGTCTTGACTCTTAATACCCGGAAATTAAACAAGTTTTTCAAACCTTTCCCGCAGAACATCTTCATCCACAGTGCCTGTAAGGTTTAAATGGAAAGTACCAGTAAGCAGTTTAATCAAGGCATCCGCATTTTCTATTTCTGTTTCATCTTTCGTACCATCGGTACTGTATTTTGTGTAAGTGGTGTTCTGTAAGGCATGCCTGCAATCACCATCTGCTCTGGCCAATACCAGGTTAATAATGAAAAGTGATTGGGGATGTGTTGCTATAAAGTAATTAGCCATGTCGAAATCCACCGGATACTGAGGCACCAGGTCAAAGACATACATGTCCTTCCATTCATTCTTTAATCTGACGGAAATAGTGTATTCCTGTTTATTGTCCTTACTATGCTTACTATGTTTCCCATCCCCATCCTGTGAAATTTTGAAATCCTCGTGAGGGGAATGCTGAACAAGATCAGGCTCCAGCAATAAAGGCGCCGTCATTGTCAGTCCACCAAAACCCACATCGCAAATATAGGCGTCTCCATCCACCATCACTTTCAACAACATATGCGTACGTCCCATCAGCGTTTTATTCGGTGAGCGCCAGATGACTCTTGCGGCATGTTCGCTGACTTCGAATCCCAGCTGCTTTAAAACAAGGGCCAGCATCAGGTTCTGTTCAAAACAATAACCGCCCCTGCCCTGTACCACCAGTTTGTTAACCACATGGGCAGGCTGCAAACTAACCTCGCGGGCAAGAAAACTGGAAAGGTTCTCAAAAGCAATTGCCTGGGGATGTAAGCGGTGGATTTCCATCAGCGTTGCAAGAGAATTATCTGCTGTGCCGGTAAAACCTATGCGTTGAAAGTAGGGTTCAAGATCCATACTATAAAGTGCTCATGTGGTGAAAAAATTCTTAAGACTAAAAAGGCTTTGCTAGATTCCTGTCTACGGTGGAGTACAATACTGCTTCATATTGACGGATACACGTTTCAGGACTTCGCATCCTAGTAAATCACCGGGAAAAATCAAGGTATGAATGATCTCACAGAGAAATTTGATCCAGCCCCTTTTTGGCGCAGATTGGCAGCCATGGTCTATGACAGCGTGCTCATGCTCGCCATCTGGATGGTCGTTGCCTTTATGGTGTTATCACTTTTCGGTATTGATAATGCCCGCACTGTAGACGGTGAAACCGTAGCACTGGATCCCTTGTATAAAAATATTCTACTGGCTGCCATGATTTTAAGTGCCTATGCATTTTTTGGCTGGTTCTGGACCCATAGTGGCCAGACGCTCGGCATGCAAGCCTGGCGAGTCCGGGTAGTAAATAATGATGGGGGAACAATAACAGCGGGGCAGTCAGTAAGCCGTTTCGCCCTGGCTCTTGTCTCATGCTTATTATTCGGTCTTGGCTTTTTAATGATGTTGTTTAATGCAAAAAAAGAAACCCTGCATGACAAATATTCCAATACGCAATTAGTTCTCAAGCCTTTAATGGAAAACAAAAAAGACTAGGTTCTCGAGTTTGGATTCCGGTCAGCAAGAAAGCCAACAGCTGAAACTGATTAACCGGCACGCCTGAGCAATACGGTTCCCAGCAAAAGACAAAAAACAATGGGCACAGTCACCGCAACCAGAGGATTTAACTGATACACCAGACTGACTGTACTCAGCAGGTTCTGTATCAGGTAAAAAACAATCCCGAAGCTAATAGCGGTAAATACCTTTGAGCCCATTGTGGCGGAGCGCAATGGACCAAAAATAAATGACACTGCCACTATTACCAACGCAGCGGTGGTGATGGGTTGTAAAACCTTCTTCCAGAAAGACAGGAAATAAGAACTGCCATCCTGACCCTGGTTTTCAAAACGGCTGGCATAACTGTAAAGGTCCGAGATAGACATTTTATCCGGATCAATGATCAGAACTTTTAACAAATCCGGATTCAGGTCGACATCCCATACTTTGCTTTCAAACTCAGTGATTACTGATTTGGCCTGATTTTCTTCTGTGTTAAAAATTGATTCCTTACCGTTTTGTAGTAACCAGTAGCCACCCTCCCCCTCAGCTTTAAAATAGGCACTTTCTGCATTTATCTGTCCTGCGAGAGTTTCCTGGTCAGTGAAAGAATAAATATTTATGCCGTGTAAAGTGCCTTCCGGATCAATGGCATTAAAGTGCATAAATTCTTCACTATCTCTTTGCCAGTGACCATAACGGGAAAGGGCAACCTGCTCGCCTCGGGCCAGTGCCCGGTTTAATTCTCCCTGCAGTTCAAGTTTCGGTGCCACAAATTCGCCCAGCACCAGACCAAAAAACATCAACAACATGGCGGGCTTCATGACCGCCCACACGATACGCATCACCTTGATACCTGAAGCCTGCAGAATGACCAGTTCATTTGATGAGGCCAAAACACCCAAACCTACCAGCGCACCAATCAATGCACTCATTGGCAGTAACTCGTAAATATGTCGGGGGAATACAAACAAAACATACTTCATTGCATCCATTGATGAATAGACGGCATCGGTTTCACCAATCTCATCAACAAGAGCAAAAACCAGATCCAGACCACCCAGTACAAATAAAACTACCAGCATTGCCAGCAGAACCTGATTATGAATATAGCGGTCTATCTTGATCATCTGCTTAAGAATCCAGGAATTGCCAGTTCCGGTAATTTCCGGTTAAACAACAACCAACCCAATACCAGAAATACACCATGCACCCACCACAAGCCAATCATGGCAGGCAGATCCCCGGCAGAGATCAGGTCCCTGCTGACCAGTAACAGCCCAAAATACACAATGTACAGAAACACCGCAGGCACAAGTTTGGCAAAACGCCCCTGCCTGGGACTCACACGGCTTAAGGGAATAGCCATTAGTGTCAGTATGGGGATTATCAGCACCAGCGAAATTCGCCACTGCAATTCAGCAATATGTGATGGTTCCTCAGACTGCCAAAGCGCAAGGGTACTCATTGCCCTTTCTTCCAGAGCAACATCGATGTTGATTTCGCGTGCTGGTATTCGTACGCCCATTTCAGCAAATTGGGTTAACAGATAACTGCCATCCTCCAGTTCATTTTCTGAAATAGAGCCCTGGGTAAAAAGTACAAAACGACCGCCATCTTCATCCTCGGATGGTATTGCTGATTTTGCGACAGTGATCCGGCCCGTTTCACTTTCATGCATAAAAACGTTCTGCATTTCATCATCGACAATATCTTCGGTATAGGTTGTGCGCGCACCACGGGAAATATTTTGAAACAAGCCTGGCACCATCACATCAAATTCGTTCAGTTCTTTTTGCGCTTCCAGCAAGTTATCTGTGTTTACCAAACCCCAGGGAGTAAGCATGAAACAAAGAACAGCAATAGTGGATGCAACCAGAGTTGAAGAGATCAGGGTTATTCCCAGTAAACGACGGGTACTGAGACCGCAAGCTGACAGGACTGTCATCTCATTATCAGCATACATCTTTCCATAAGCGAGAAGAATGCTGAGCAGTAGCGCCAATGGCAAAATCAGTTGAATAAACTCAGGGATTCGATAAGACATAAGCAATGCCAGCACACCAGGGTCAATTTCCCCCTGGGAGGCCTGGGCCAGATATTTAAGAAATCGCCCAAGCACGACAACTGCCAGCAGGATGACTGTCGTGGCAGTAGTCACCTGAAGTATTTGCTTTGTCAGATACCGAGAAATAATCATTAGGAGATTCTATTGTATCGCTTCCCACACAGCCACCTGTATGATTGCAGTCCCCGGTATAATGTTGAATTTTAGCTTTTTCAGGGAAAGTCCCCGGATGTTTTTGATATATCGGGGAGGCAAGAGTAAAATTTTGCCAATCTCGACTTTCACTTCACTTTAGTCAAATAACGGAAACCTCAATGAACTTTACGATCAAGACTGCTGCTCTTCAGAATATTTCTACTTCCTGCATGGTGCTTGGGGTGTATCAGAATAAAACACTGCCTGAGATCACGGCTGAAATAGACAAACTGACGCGCAAGAAGCTCAGTAAAATCATTGATGCCGGCGATATTAATGGCGCCCTTGGACAGTCTCTGCTTATCCACGATATCGACGGTATTCGTGCAAAGCGTATTTTGCTGATTGGCCTGGGCAAGAAAAGTGATCTGAATTTAAAAAATTATGTTCAGGCAGTCAACGGCACAGCCCAGGCCCTGAAAAAACATGCCATAACCGATGCACTGGATACTCTGGTGAATCTGCCTACCCGCGACATGGGTGCAGATAAGCGCGGACAATTGCTGGCCCAGATAATTGAAGACAGCCTGTATCAGTACAGCCACACCAAATCAGATAAAGGAAAAAAACCGGCACTGAAGAAGGTTGATGTTTTTCTGGCAGACAAGTCACAACGCTCAGCCCTGAAGAAAGGTCTTGATACTGGCGCTGCGGTTGCCAGCGGCATGGCCGTGGCCAGGGAACTCGGCAATCTGCCTGCCAATTTCTGTACCCCGACTTATCTGGGCGAACAGGCTTTGGCCCTGGGCAAGCGTAACAAGCTGCTCAAGACCAAGGTGTTAAGCGAGGCACAAATGCGCCGATTAGGAATGGGTTCTCTGCTGTCAGTTGGACATGGCAGTGATGAAAATTCTGCTTTCATCATTATGGAATATCGTGGTGCCGGTGAAAAAACCAAGCCCAATGTCATTGTCGGCAAAGGCATTACTTTTGATACTGGCGGTATCAGTCTGAAAGCTGGCAATGGCATGGATGAAATGAAATTTGATATGTGTGGCGCTGCCAGTGTCATGGG
>JABIPQ010000100.1 GCA_018698975.1 Gammaproteobacteria bacterium | reverse complement strand
GTGGCGGCGGGCGCTCTTCGGCCAGGGAAACCGCCATGCGTGTTGCTGCCGGGGCGATTGCCAAAAAATACCTGCAGGAAAGCGAAGGCATTCTGGTCAGAGGTTATCTTTCCCAGCTCGGGCCGATCAAGGCTGAGCTGATAGATTGGAATGAAGTGCGGAATAATCCATTTTTCTGCCCTGATCCGTCCAAGGTGGACGAAATGGCAGAGTATATGGCGGCCCTCAACAAAGAAGGTGACTCAATTGGTGCAAAAATCTCGGTTGTAGCCACTGGTGTACCGCCGGGACTTGGAGAGCCGGTATTTGATCGTCTGGATGCCGAGCTGGCCCATGCGCTGATGAGTATTAACGCAGTGAAAGGCGTGGAAATTGGTGCAGGATTTGCTTCTGTGGCCCAAAAAGGCTCGGTTCATCGGGATTTGATCAGCCCTGATGGCTTTCATAGCAATAATGCAGGCGGGGTACTTGGTGGAATCAGTTCTGGCCAGGATATTATCGCGCACATAGCCCTCAAGCCGACGTCCAGTATACGTATCCCTGGAGAAACCGTAGATATTCACGGTAAGTCTGCAGAAGTGGTGACCACAGGCAGGCATGATCCCTGTGTAGGTATCAGGGCAACCCCAATCGCTGAAGCCATGCTGGCAATTGTGCTGATGGATCACTTGCTCAGGCAGCGGGCACAAAATGGCACGGTAAACTCAATAACTCCACAAATTCCAGCACAGAAATAAAGCAGAATTCAAGTTAAAAATAATTAGTAACCTGTTGTAAATTAAGAGAAATAAAATGTCCGGTAAAACTTTGTATGATAAATTGTGGGAATCTCATCTTGTCAAAAATCAGGATGACGGCACTTCCCTGATCTATATAGATCTGCACTTCCTCCATGAAGTCACTTCACCTCAGGCTTTTGAGGGTTTGCGTATTGCAGGCCGGCGCCCATGGCGTGCCGATGCCAATATGGCTACGCCTGACCATAATGTCCCCACCACTACTGATGAACGCTCCAGAGGGGTAGAGGGGATTATCGATCCGGTATCAAAAATTCAGGTGAAATCACTGGACAGCAATTGTCTGGAATTTGGTATTGATGAGTTTGAAATTGATGACCCAAGACACGGGATTGTCCATGTTATAGGCCCGGAGCAGGGCAGAACCCTGCCAGGCATGACGATTGTCTGTGGCGACTCTCATACATCTACCCATGGTGCACTGGGCGCATTAGCGCATGGCATAGGGACTTCCGAGGTAGAGCATGTTCTGGCGACACAATGCCTGGTCCAGAAAAAGGCGAAGAACATGCTGGTAAGTGTTAACGGGCAGTTGAAGCCGGGTATTACTGCAAAAGATGTGGTTTTAGCCATTATTGGACATATAGGTACAGCTGGCGGTACCGGATACACTATAGAGTTTGGTGGTGATGCCATTCGCTCACTTTCCGTTGAAGGACGAATGACAGTCTGCAATATGGCGATTGAGGCAGGTGCTCGCGCAGGCATAGTTGCTGTAGATGAAAAGACAATCGACTATGTGAAAGGACGGCCCTTTGCACCAAAAGGTGAATTATGGAACCAGGCAGAGGCCGCATGGCGCGCACTGGTCAGTGATGAAGGCGCTGAATTCGATGCTGTGGTTAATCTTGAGGCTGCAGATATTGTCCCACAAGTAAGCTGGGGAACCTCACCTGAAATGGTAGCTCCGGTGAACGGCTATGTACCAAATCCTGCCGATCTGACTAACGAGAGCAAGCGCAATAACTACCAGCAAGCCTTGAAATATATGGGTCTTGAGGCAGGTACAGCGATTAAGGATATTATGCTGGATCGCGTATTTATTGGTTCTTGCACTAACTCCCGCATTGAGGACCTGAGAGCTGCTGCGGCAGTCGTGAAAGGCCGTAAAGTGGCTGACAATATTAAAGAGGCTCTGGTAGTACCGGGCTCTGGACTTGTTAAAGCACAGGCAGAACTGGAAGGACTGGACAAAATTTTCACCGAAGCTGGTCTGCAGTGGCGGGAACCTGGTTGTTCTATGTGCCTGGCCATGAATGCGGATCAGTTGGGCGAGGGTGAGCATTGCGCCTCAACCTCAAATCGCAATTTTGAAGGCCGTCAGGGCTTTGGCGGCAGAACCCACCTGGTGAGCCCGGCGATGGCCGCGGCAGCAGCAGTGCATGGGCACTTTGTTGATGTTAGAGAAATAGAATTATAGTAAAATCAAATAGATAGAGAATAAAGATGAAGAAGTTTATATCAGAAGATGGCTTGGTTTTACCTCTGGACAGGTCTAATGTAGATACTGATTACATTATTCCAAAACAGTTTCTGAAGTCCATCAAGAGGACTGGATTTGGCAAGAATCTGTTTGACGAGGCCAGATATCTGGATAAAGGGCTGCCTGATGCAGATTGCTCGGACAGGCCCATAAACCCTGATTTTGTAATGAATCAGGCGCGTTACGCGGGTGTATCCATTTTGCTGGCACGGGAAAATTTTGGTTGTGGTTCAAGTCGCGAGCATGCGCCCTGGGCTCTTGATGACTATGGTTTTCGTTGTGTGATTGCCCCGAGCTATGCCGACATTTTCTTCAACAATTGCGTTAAAAATGGAATATTACTCATTGTTTTAGAAGAAAATATTATAGAAAAGTTATTCGCTGATACATTTCAAAATGAGGGCTATCGTCTGGCGGTGGATTTACCGTCCCAGACAATCACTACGCCAGATGGTGAGAAAATCCCCTTTGAAATTGAGGATTCCCGTAAAAATATTCTGCTCAATGGTCTGGATGATATTTCCATGACTTTGCAGAATGAACAGGATATTCAAGGTTTCGAGGCATCCTGGAAACAAAAGTCACCCTGGCTTTTTTCCAGGATAAATTAACAAGCCTCTAATTTTAAAAAATTTATAGCCTTTCCGGCTTTTAAAGGACAACAAATGAGTAAGCTTTATAACGTGGCCGTTGTAGGAGCCACTGGTGCCGTAGGGCGCACAATGCTGAGCATAATGGAACAGCGTAAATTTCCTGTAGACAATCTTTACCTGCTTGCCAGTGAGCGCAGTGCAGGCGAAAAAATTACTTATAACAACAAGCAGTACATTGTTGAAAATCTTGCTGATTTTGACTTTAGCAAAGCACAAATTGGTCTGTTTTCACCAGGTGCCAGCGTTTCTGCTGTCTATGCGCCGAAAGCGGGTGCCGCTGGTTGTGTGGTAATCGACAACACTTCCCAGTTTCGCTATGAAGAAGATATTCCACTGATTGTGCCTGAAGTTAATGCCCATGCCATTGCTCAGTACACCAAGACCAATATCATTGCGAATCCTAACTGCTCTACCATTCAAATGATGGTGGCTCTAAAGCCAATAAAGGATGCGGTCGGGATAAAAAGGATCAATGTTTGTACTTATCAGGCCGTTTCAGGCACTGGTAAAAAGGCCATTGATGAACTGGCCGGCCAGACTGCCAAACTGTTGAGTGGCAAAGATGCTGATGTTGAGGTATATCCCCGTCAGATCGCTTTCAATGTAATACCGCAGTGTGATGTGTTTATGGAGAACGGCTATACCAAGGAAGAGATGAAGATGGTCTGGGAAACCCAAAAGATCTTTGAAGACCCTGAAATACAGGTGAATCCTACTTGTGTAAGGGTTCCTGTGTTCTATTCCCACTCGGAAGCTGTGCATATCGAGACTAGGGACAAGATAACTGCGGAAGATGCCAGGGCTTTACTCGAAAAAGCACCGGGCGTAAAAGTCATGGACAGCCGTGAAAATGGCGGTTATCCAACGCCGATTGGTCAGGGAACTGATCATGATGAGGTATGGGTCGGGCGTATTCGACGTGATATATCGCATCCTAATGGTCTAAATTTGTGGATTGTGTCTGATAATTTGCGAAAAGGGGCGGCTTTGAACTCAATTCAGATAGCCGAAGTATTGATAAAAGACTATATCTAATGGATACTTGCGACGAAATCTTAAAAAAGTTTCTGTAATAACCCTAAGGTCCTTAATTAAGAAAATTGGGAAGGTCTATGCTGGCCAGATGTAGAAAGCTCCTCTCCTTGTTAACCCTGTTTGCCGGGATTTTCCATGCCAGTTATGGATTGGCGGTGGGCCTTGGTGAATTGACAGTAAATTCCAGCCTTAATGAACCACTTGATGCCTCGGTTCAGCTTCTTGGGCTTGATGGTCTGACAAGTAGCCAGATTCAGGCGGGCCTTGGTAGTCTGGAGGATTTTGAAAGGGCCAATATCGATCGTATTGCCCTGATTGATGCTATTACTCTGGAAATAATTATTTCCAATTCACAGGAAGGCATCCTGCGCCTTACCAGCATCGACCCGGTTGTAGAACCTTTCTTGAGTATGGTTATTAGTGTTCGCTGGCCTAATGGGCGCCTGATGCGTGATTACACTGCGTTAATTGACCTGCCCAACTTTATTAGCGATGAGCCACAGATTGTTCCTGTGGATATCCCGCAAGTCCCGGCTCCCGCCAGGGAAGCTGAACCTGCCCCTGAACCAACACCGGAGCCACAACCTCAAGTATTAAGTAACAATGCCCCGGAGACTGCTGAGCTTGCTGAAGGTGACGTTGAAGAGGCAGAAGATGTAATTGAAGAAATAGCAGAACCAGCTCCTGCGCCAGTTGCTGAAATTACTGAAATAGACGAAGAAATCGCTGTGGCAGCACCCGTGCCTGAAGCTGAGCTGGATACAGATTCAATAGATGAGGCGAGCATTGAGTCAATTACCGTCGAGTCTGGTAATACACTTTATGACATAGCGGCACAAAATCGTCCTGGCACCAGTGTATCAGTAGAGCAGACCATGCTGGCAATACAACGCGCCAACCCTGATGCCTTCATTAATAACAACATCAACATGATTCGAGTTGGGCAGGTGTTACGCATCCCGTCAATTCAGGATATTCAGAGCATTGATCAGTCTCAGGCTCTTGAGCAGATCGCACTGCAAAACCAGGCAGTCTCGGTACAGCCTCTTGCCTTCAGTAATAACCAGGGCGCAGATGATGTCCAGGGTGCAGATGAACTCACCATACTTAGTGGTGAAGACGGCACTGATTCCTTGTCCGGTGACAGTGATATGGCCGAAACCATCGCTGCTCTTGAAAATCAGCTGGCAATCAGTGAAGAAAATCTGGATCGCGCCAGACTTGAAAATCAGGAGCTAATGGCACGATTTAGCGAGCTCACTGAACAAATTGAAATTCTGCAAAATATCATCGCCATGCAAGATGAACGTCTTGCCCAGCTTCAGGCAGATCTGGCCAGCAGGGCAGATGAAGAAGCCGAAGTTGTTGCAGCTCAAACACAACAAACAATTGTAGAAACACCCGCACAGCAGCCCCAAACTGATAATTCACTGATGGGGCAATTGAGTTCAGTGTTTGAAAATACACTGGTACTGGTTTCCAGCCTGCTTGGTCTTATATTACTGGTCGTAGGCTTCCTGGTTTGGCGGCGACGTGCTGCCCATGACGGCATTGATGTTTTTGATCTTGAAGGCGTTGCTCAGGAGGGTATTGTCGATGTCGATGAGCCAGACGGTGCATCCGCAGGGTTTATGGCAGCGATGAAAGCCAAGTTGTCGCGCGAAAAAGACGATGATGAGCCTGGGTTTGCCGATGAAGATGAAGAAGTTGCTGAAGATCTTAACGAGATTCCAGGTGCTGTAGACGATTATGAAGACGATGAAGAAAGCGGCCTGATGAGTAAGTTCAAAGGACTGTTTACCCGTTCATCGACTGAGGATGAAGACTATGCCGCTATCGAACCGAATGAGCCGGATGAATCGGATTATCTGGATGAAGAACCGGATGACTTAGATTCATCAGATGAAAGCGATGCATTGTTAATAGACGATGATCTTGTCCCTGCCGAATCCGATGACGAACACTTTGACGACGAAGGTGAGCAGGATAGCGATGAAGATCTGGATGATTTAATCGTCGGTGATTTTGCAGAAGAAGCAGCGGAAACAGATGCCAGCGAAGAACTGGAAGCTGAATCTGCAGATTCGTTACTGGAGAGGTTTGTTGATGAATCCAGTGACGGGTCCGATGGTGAGGATCTCTCTGAATTCTCCATCGATGATCTGGATGATCCCGAGACTATAGATGACAGTGAGTCTGAGTCTGTAGCTGAAGTAGAGATAACAGAAGCTGAAGAAGACATTAATGCCCTCGATTTTTCAGATCTTGATTTAGAGCCTGAACCAGAAGCGGAGTCAGAGGCAGAAACAATAACTGCTGAAGCAGAAGAAACTATAGAAGATACAGATGAGTCAGCAACTGAAGATCTTGAAGAAACTGACGAGGTTGATTTTGATTTGGGCGACTTTGCCATGGACGTTGGTGACAGTACAGATGCTGAAACAGAACCTTCACTTGATGAAACACCAGCCCAGGATGACTCTGCTGATGAAGAGGAGAGCGAAGCTTTTGAATTTGATCTGAATGATGAGTCAAAGACTGAAGCTGAAACCATCTCTGATGATGCTGAAGAAGAATCAGATGTGGAAGCCTTTGATTTCTCTCTGGACGAGACTGCAAACGAAAGTGCCGCAGTGGTAGAAGATGAGCCTGCAAAAGATATGGAAAGTTTTGAGTTCAATGTTGAAGAATTATCCGACACAGATGAAATCGAAGAATCGAATACAGACGATACTGAATTAGAAACTCTGGATTTTGATGTCAGTGCTGTTTCAGGTTTCGAAGAAAAGCAGGGCAATGAGACTGCGCCAGAGCAAGAGCTGGAAACGTTCACTTTCGATGCTGAGGAAAAAACAGTTTCTGAAGAGCAGTCACTTGATTCACTAGCGGCTGCATTGGATCAAATTGATACGGAAGAAAGTGATGTTGTGGTCCTTGATAGCGATGCTACCAGTGACAGTGATTCCATCGATGATCTGGATCTGGGAGATATTGAGAGCGATGACAATCTTTTTATTATCGATGATGAAGATGATGCTGATGAAACTGGTGATGAACCAATATCTGACAGAGATGAATCTTCGACCAAGCTGGATCTCGCAGTGGCCTATGAAGCCATGGGCGACAAAGATGGTGCGAAGGAAATCCTCAATGAGGTGGTAGCAGAAGGCAATGAAGAACAGGTTGCAGAGGCGAAAAAGCTACTGGAAAAATGGGGCTAGTCCCGTTCTCTGAAGACTACTCAATATTATTATCTATCTAGTTATCTATATAACTACCCATCCATATAGCAATCAATACAGTTACCAGGATCGTTGAAAAAAAGTGGCAGCCAGGTGACAGACTCCCAACTATCTCATGACACCCCTGGTCGTATTGCACTGGGAATAGAATACGACGGAAGTTGCTTCAATGGTTGGCAGGCACAGAAATCACCCACAGCAGTAACGGTCCAGGAAACACTGGAAAAAGTGCTAAGTGAAGTCGCAGACCATCAAGTCTCCCTGGTATGTGCTGGTCGCACTGATGCCGGAGTTCATGCTACTGCTCAAGTTGTACATTTTGATTCTTTAAATTTCAGATTAGACCGAGCCTGGACCAGGGGAGCGAACTCAATGCTACCCTCAACCATTGCTATTCGCTGGTCAAAAGGAATGAGTAATGAATTTCATGCACGATTTTCTGCAACAGCAAGAAAGTATCGCTATGTTATTTATAATAAACCGGTAAAACCTGCAATTCTCAGTAATCTGGTAACCCACCATTTTCGTAAACTGGATGTAGACTTGATGCATCAGGCAGCGCAGCAGCTATTAGGGAAAAACGATTTCACCTCCTTCAGAGGAGCCGGGTGTCAGGCAAACACACCAATACGTAATATTATCAGTTTGTCAGTAACACGGCAGAGAGATTTTGTGATTATAGAAGTTGAAGCAAACGCTTTTTTACTACATATGGTCAGAAATATTGTCGGCGTATTATTTGAAATCGGTGAAGGTATAAAGCCGCCAGACTGGGCTGGAGAGGTTCTGGCTTACCAAGACAGAAAGCTTGCCGGTGTTACAGCATTGCCTGATGGACTCTATCTGGTGAATGTCAGTTACCCGAAGGAATTTGACTTACCTTATTCAGAGCCCGGACCTGCTTTTTTGGTGTAATGAGCTTGTTGCTATATAGGTTAATTGCGACCTGTTTGGTAGAATTAGCGCCTGCTTTATTCCTTTTGGCTTTTTTTGCTAAGTCTCTGCCAGTGATAGCAATTTATTTAACATAATTTATCAGGAGTGTACGGACAGCTTGTTGCAGAATGTTGTCAATGTTGCTTGCCTGACCGGGTGTTAAAAATATGGGTGATACAGGTGCAAAGCAAGAGCAGCACAAAACCTTGATAAAGATCTGCGGCATCACTCTTGAAGAAGATGCCGAAAATGCCCTGAATAGTGGTGTAGATGCGATTGGCCTTAATTTTTATGCAGCCAGCCCGAGATACGTCACTATTGAGCAGGCCACCAAAATAAGTAATTTGGTTAAAGATAATGCGCTTATTGTGGGATTGTTTGTCAATGCCGAGCCTGATTTTGTCAGACAAGTGCAGGACAAGGTGCCACTGGATATTCTTCAATTCCATGGTGATGAATCACCAGAGTATTGTGAGCAGTTCAAGCGTAGTTACTGGAAGGCACTCAGGGTTAAGGATTCTGCAGAAGTCGCCGGGCAGATCCTGGCTCATGCCAAGGCTTCGGCAATTCTTCTGGATGCCTGGCATGAAGAGCAATACGGCGGTACCGGAGAAACGTTTGACTGGGACTTTATTAAAGATCTTACCCTCAGCCAGAAGTTGATACTGGCAGGTGGGATAAACCCTCAAAATGCAGCACAGGCAGTAAAACAGGTTCGTCCCTGGGGGATCGATGTGAGTTCTGGTGTTGAAGAATCACCCGGGATTAAATCAGCAAAATTAATGAAGCAGTTTATTGAAGAGGTTAGAAGTGTCTGAATCCAAGTTGTTAAATGATGTATACAGTGGTCCTGATGAACATGGCCATTTTGGGCCCTATGGTGGGATTTTTGTGGGTGAAACCCTGATGCCTGCTCTGGAAGAATTGAACCGTAAATATGCAGAGCTGAAAGAAGACCCTCAATTCTGGGAAGAATTTCATTATGACCTGAAACATTATGTTGGCCGGCCTACACCCCTCTATTTTGCGGAAAGACTTACCAGCGAACTTGGTGGAGCAAGAATTTATCTGAAACGCGAAGATCTCAATCATACCGGTGCTCACAAGGTAAACAACACTATTGGCCAGGCCTTACTGGCCAGAGCCATGGGGAAAACGCGGATTATTGCTGAAACAGGCGCCGGACAGCATGGTGTGGCTTCTGCTACCGTAGCTGCCCGTCTTGGCCTGGAGTGTTATGTCTACATGGGCGTTGAGGATATCCATCGTCAGTCCGCCAATGTTTACCGCATGAAAATGCTGGGAGCCAATGTGGTGGGTGTCGATTCAGGTTCCCGCACCTTGAAAGATGCCATGAACGAAGCGCTCAGAGACTGGGCCACGAATGTAGATAATACCTACTATATAATCGGTACTGTTGCCGGTCCGCATCCTTACCCAATGCTGGTACGTGATTTTCAAAGTGTTATTGGCAGGGAAGCACGAGAGCAATGTCTGGAAATGACCGGCCGCTTGCCCGACACCCTGGTGGCCTGTGTGGGGGGAGGTTCCAATGCGATTGGTTTGTTCTATCCTTTTATCCCTGACGAGTCTGTGGCAATGATTGGTGTAGAAGCAGGAGGTTATGGTCTGGCAACGGGCAAACATGCCGCGCCATTATGCACCGGCCAGCCAGGTGTTTTGCATGGCAACCGAACTTATTTGATGAATGATGAAAATGGCCAGATACTGGATACGCACTCCATTTCAGCGGGCCTTGATTATCCCGGTGTTGGCCCGGAACATTCCTGGTTAAAAGATCTCAAGCGCGCTTCATACACTTCGGTAACTGACCAGGAAACGCTGGATGCATTTCGTAAGCTGACACATTTGGAAGGTATTATGCCTGCCCTTGAGTCCAGTCATGCCATTGCCTGGGTAATGAAAGAAGCGCCGAAGCTTCCAAAAGATCATATCATTGTCGTTAATCTTTCTGGCAGGGGTGATAAAGATATGCACACTGTTGCCGAGATTGAAGGTATAGAAGTGTAGTCAGACTTTATGCTTGCCTTGGTAGAAAACAGAGTCAAGCACAGACTATTTTAAACAACATGGTTTCAGGTGGTAGCAGTAGTATGAGCAGAATTTCAGGATGTTTTGAAAGATTAAAGGCCAATGGACGCAAGGCGCTAATCCCGTATCTGACAGCCGGTGATCCCAATAGTGAAACCACCCTTGGCTTGATGCGCGCTCTGGTTGCCAATGGTGCCGATATAATTGAGCTGGGTTATCCATTTACCGACCCCACCTCTGATGGGCCGGTAATCCAGAGAGCAGTAGAAAGAGCGCTGGTGCACAATACAAGTCTGCATGATGTTCTGCACACTGTGAGTGTGTTTCGTCAAGAAGATCAGCAGACGCCTGTAGTCCTGATGGGCTACCTGAATCCAGTTGAAAGCATGGGGTATCAGAAATTTGCTGATGATGCAGTTGCTGCCGGTGTTGATGGCATTCTTATTGTGGATATGCCACCTGAAGAATCTCATGACCTGGAAGAAATCATTGATAAGACTGCTATTGATCGTATCTACCTGGTAGCACCGACGACCTCTGATGCGAGGGCAGCACAAATTTGTAAAAAGAGCAGTGGCTATGTTTATTATGTGTCCCTGAAGGGCGTCACAGGTGCAGGAAATCTTGATATCGAATCAGTTAAGGAAAACCTGGTGCGCTTGAGAAAAAATACAGATTTACCCGTGGGTGTAGGGTTTGGGATCAAGGATGCAGAGAGTGCCAAGAAAGTTTCGAAGATTGCAGAAGCTGTTGTTGTAGGCAGTGCGCTGATCAATAAAATCGAAGAGCTTGACTCTACCAGGCAATATAATCTTGATGAATTGAAAGAGCATATCAGTTTGATTAAGGATATGCGTGATGCAATGGATGATTGATTTCAGGCAGTGTAGAGCTTGATTTTAACCAAGGTTAAAGGTTGATTTAATACCCAATTAAATTTTGCTATAGCAGGTAACTATGAGCTGGATAAATAAAATACTCCCTTCTGTAGGCCGCTCAGAGGAATCGAGCAAGTCGCGCAGTATTCCCGAAGGTTTGTGGAAAAAATGCCCTCGTTGTGAAGCGGTTTTGTATCGTGACAATCTTGATGAGAACCTCGATGTTTGTCCAAAGTGTGATCACCATATGCGTATTTCAGCGCGCCGTCGTCTGGAAATTTTCCTCGACAGGGAAAATCAGGAGGAACTTGGTGCAGACATAATTCCTCATGATGTCCTTAAGTTTCGCGATCTCAAAAAGTACAAGGATCGGCTCCTGGCGGCTAAAAAAGCAACCGGAGAAAATGATGCAATGGTTGTCGTTAAAGGGAAACTGAAAGGCCGCCAAATTGTTGTGGCAGCATTTGAGTTTGGTTTTATCGGTGGTTCAATGGGCGCGGTGGTCGGTGAGAAATTTACTCTCGCTGTGAACAAGTGCCTCGCAGAAGAGTTGCCTTTGGTTTGCTTTGCCACAAGCGGTGGCGCACGTATGCAGGAAGCATTGATTTCCCTGATGCAAATGGCAAAAACAGCTGCAGCACTGGAGAAGATGAAGCAAAAAGGACTTCTTTATATCTCTGTTCTGGTAGATCCTGTTTATGGTGGTGTCTCAGCCAGTCTGGCCATGCTTGGTGATATTAATATTGCTGAGCCCAATGCCTTTATCGGATTTGCAGGACAAGATGTCATCCGTCAGACGGTACGTGAAAAATTACCGGAAGGTTTTCAACGCAGTGAGTTTCTTCTGGAACATGGTGCCATCGACATGATAGTTCATCGCAAAGAACTGCGTGATCGCATAAGTTCTCTGGTAGATAAGCTGATGTTTCAGTTTACAGACCGATCGACACAACAAGAGCTGGTTTAGTACCAGATTGAAAGAATAGGGTGATTCACAATTTTATCAGTTCTGTTTTTTACAATATCAGCCAGGGGTAGGGCTTGAATCTCGCACAGTGGCTTGAATATCTCGAGCAATGTCATCCCAGTAATATTGAATTGGGACTTGAGCGTATTTCAACAGTTGCTGCCAAACTGCCTATAGGTTTTGATGGCAGTAAAATCATCACGGTGGCAGGAACCAATGGTAAAGGTTCGACTGTCAGTATGCTGTCGGCCATTCTTGAGCAGGGTGGCTACAGCACATGCTGTTACACCTCGCCTCATATTCTGCAATACAACGAACGCGTGAAACTTGGCAACAGGTTCGCTACTGATGAGGAGTTATGTGAATCCTTCGCGGCAGTGGAAGCTTTTCGTGGCGATATCAAGCTTACTTATTTTGAATTTGGCACCCTTGCCGCGCTACAAATTTTTTCCCGCTATAAAGCCGATTATATAATTCTTGAAATAGGATTGGGCGGCCGCCTTGATGCGGTAAATATTCTCGATCCTGACCTTGCAATACTCACCAATGTGGCCCTGGATCATACCGACTGGCTGGGAGACACCCGGGAAGCTATTGGCTTTGAGAAAGCGGGGATTTTCCGAACCGCCATTCCTGCGCTGATCGGAGAAAAAGACATCCCTGAAAGCGTAACAAAGCATGCCGATAGTATCGGGGCAACAGTCTATGCCAATGGGATTGACTTCAATGCTGAGCAAAAAGATGACAAGTCCTGGCAATGGCAGGGAGCATCTAATAGCGGGGATAGTATTTCGTTAAACGAACTGCCGCTCAATGACTATCCACTGGATAACTGTGCCACAGTGGTTCAGGCGATAAGCCTGCTAGCTCCGGAAATTACCACAAAGCAGTTAAAATCAGGCCTTATGAATGCCTCTTTACCCGGCCGCTTTCAGTATGTGCAAAAAGAGTATGCTCTAATTCTGGATGTAGCTCATAATCCTCATGCAGCAAAGCGTCTTGTAGAGCAGGTAAAAAATCGCTTTCCAGCCAAGAAAATCAGTATTGTGCTTGCCATGCTGGCGGACAAGAATTATCAGGAAGTAGTGGACTGTTTCAGAGAATTAAAGCCAGTTTGGTATGTAGCAAGTATCAAGGAAGAGCGAGGACTGGAAGGAAAAATACTATATAATTACCTGCGCGAAACAGAGGAGTCCACGGTGAATTGTTTTAGCACCATCACCGAGGCATACACTGCAGCAGATAATGCAATAACTGCAGCTAATTTGAACAGCCAGCAATATGAAGATAGTGATGCTGTGCTCCTTGTTACCGGATCGTTTTTTACCGTCTCTGCGGTACTGGAGTTGATTTGAATATAGCGATGAAACAGCGACTAATAGGGACGGTAGTTATTGGTTGTCTGGCGATTATCTTCATCCCGGTACTTCTGGATGGCGAAGGAGTCTCCCCCCCTGAAATGACCGGTTCCATTCCAGATTCTCCCCCCATGCCAGTTATTCCGGTCATCGAGCCGGTCAGGCCAGCAATATCATCTGATACAGTTTCTATTGCTGAAACAAGAGCTGAAACAAGAGCTGAAACAAATACTGAATCATCCCGGCAAGCAACGAATGCAGGCAATGCACAAGCTCCACCAGCGCCTGAGAGACCAACACTGGATACAGCGGGTGTTCCCGAATCCTGGACAGTACGTTTGGGCTCTTTTGGCGAAAAGTCTAATGCAGAAGCCCTGGTAAGCCGCCTCAGAGACCAGAAATACAAGGGCTTCAGCAGGCCTCTGAATTCAAGCAGAGGACTCCTTACGGGCGTTTATGTCGGTCCTGTGCTAACGGAGTCAGAAGCTGGCAGATTGCAGCAGGAGCTGGCTGAGGAATTTGAATTGGAAGGCGTTGTCGTTCAGTTCACTATTAATGAACTTGAGCAATAACGGACAGCTATAAAAGAGATGATCGATATCATCATAGTTGGCATAGTTTCTATATCTGCCTTGTTAGGGGTATTCAGGGGGCTGATCAAGGAAGCGCTTTCTCTGGCAAGTTGGTTTGCAGCAATTGTAGCAGGCACGCTATTTAGCGCTCAACTTGCTGATTTAATGGAAAATTTGATTAATAACGCCAGCTTACGCAGAATAGCAGCCTTCGCGCTTCTTTTTATTGTTGTTATTTTCACCGGTACCCTGATAAGTAACCTGATTTCGAAATTGACAGAAGCTGCTGGGCTCAAAGGCGCAGACAGAACGTTAGGAGCCTTGTTTGGCGTATTACGCGGTATGATCATTGTGCTGGTTGTCATATTTATTGGCAGTCAGTTCGATATTTCACAGGCCTGGTTCGATGGTTCCAAACTGGTTCCACATGCTTTGGCAATGATTGATTATCTGCAAGGCTTTTTTGGTTTGGGACAGGCAGTACCTGAAGAGGTCGTTGCCTGATGACATCAGTAACATTCATCTTGGATAGGGCGAAATAAATGTGCGGAATTGTCGGTATTGTTGCTAAATCCAATGTAAACCTTGCGCTCTACGATAGCCTGACTGTACTTCAGCACAGGGGGCAGGATGCAGCAGGGATTGTCACCAGTGAGGGGGGCAAACTCAATTTACGCAAGAGCAATGGTCTGGTACGCGATGTTTTCCGCACCAGCCACATGCGCCAGTTAACTGGCAATATGGGGCTCGGTCATGTCCGTTATCCTACTGCCGGCAGCAGCGGCCCAGCGCAAGCTCAGCCACTGTATGTAAACTCCCCTTATGGCATCAGTCTTGCTCATAATGGCAATCTCACCAATTCTGAAGACCTCAGCATAGACATTTATCAAGATGATCTTCGTCACCTGAATACCGATTCCGATTCGGAGGTTCTGCTGAATGTATTTGCTCATGAATTACAGGTACAGAATAAAATCCATCCCACTGCTGAAGAGGTCTTTACCGCTGTTGAAGGAGTGCATCGACGTTGTCGTGGTGCCTATGCTGCGGTCGCCATGCTTGTCGGTTATGGCATAGTTGGTTTTCGGGATAAATACGGTATTCGACCACTGGTTTTTGGAAAAAAACGTACCCGCAAGGGCGATGAATACATGATAGCTTCAGAAAGTGTCGCTCTTGATTCACAAGGTTTTAAGCTGATCAGGGACGTGGCGCCAGGAGAAGCTGTTTATATTGACCAGGCCGGTAATCTGCAAACCCGTATCTGCTCTGAGGAAAGTCGATTAACTTCCTGTATCTTTGAGCATGTCTATTTTGCCCGACCAGATTCAATGATTGATGGTGTCTCCGTATACAAATCACGTTTACGGATGGGTGAAAAACTGGCACAAAAAATTATCAAAGAACGTCCCGATCATGACATCGATGTTGTGATTCCCATTCCGGATACATCACGGACTGCTGCAGTAGAATTGGCTAATGCTCTTGGCGTTAAATACCGTGAGGGCTTTGTAAAGAATCGCTACATTGGCCGGACTTTCATCATGCCAGGTCAAAGCCAGCGCAAGAAATCGGTCAAACAAAAGCTCAATGCAACGCCTCTGGAATTTCAGGATAAGAATGTTTTGCTGGTAGATGATTCAATAGTGCGGGGAACAACATGCAAACAGATTATCGATATGGCCAGGGAAGCCGGCGCGAGAAATGTGTATTTCTGCTCGGCAGCTCCTCCCGTGCGCTACCCCAACGTTTATGGTATCGATATGCCTGCAGTAGATGAGCTGATTGCCCATGGCAAGACAGTTGAAGAGGTCAGGCAAGCCATCGGTGCTGACTGGCTGATTTTTCAGGATCTCGAAGATCTGATTTCTTCCTGTGCTGAAGGTAGCATTATTCCAATGGACTTTGAGTGCTCTGTCTTTAATGGTGAGTACGTCACCAACGATGTCAGCGAAGAATACCTGCTAAAACTTGAACAGAAGCGTAGTGAATTCGCCAGGAAAAAACGAAATTCAGGAGGCTCAGGCGTTGCCAGTTCAAAAGAGGATGAAGACATACTTGAACTTCATAATGCCGGCTAATGGAACAGATTGTGAATAACGAAGAAACTACACCCTTTGCATCCGCCACGGATACATCTCCCATTCATATCCAGACAAAAGTCGATGATGCTGTCACGGAGATAGGCAAAGTAGTACTGGGTAAAGAAAAACAGATCCGTCTCTCACTATGTTGTTTGTTTGCAGGTGGGCATTTATTAATGGAAGACAAGCCCGGCATGGGGAGAACAACCCTTTCACAGGCCCTGGCAAAAGTTTTTGGTTTGCAATATTCGCGTATTCAGTTCACCAGCGATTTGCTACCTGCAGACATTCTCGGTGTCACAATTTATGACCAGAGCACGGGGAAGTTTTCCTTTCACCAGGGACCGATTTTTTCCAATCTGATCCTGGCTGATGAAATCAACAGAACAACGCCTAAAACACAAAGTGCATTGCTTGAAGCGATGGAAGAAGGACAGATTTCCATTGACAATAATACGCACGAGTTGCCGAAACCATTTTTTGTTATTGCTACGCAGAACCCGATTAGTTTTGCGGGTACTTACCCCTTACCAGAATCACAACTTGATCGTTTTTTAATGCGGCTGCAAATTGGCTATCCGGATCCGCAGGCAGAAAGAATACTGCTCAACAGTACCGATCAGCGTAAAAATCTTAATGATATGCTGCAAACACTAAGGCCTGAAGATATTACTCATATCAGCGAACGAATTGGCGAAGTGCATGCCACAGAAACCTTGCTCGATTATGTTCAGCGAATCGTTGCTTATACGCGTCAGGATAATCTTTTTTCATTTGGCCTTTCGCCGCGTGGCGCTATGGCACTGATGCGCGGTGCCCGCACCTGGGCTTTGATGCATGATCGTATGCATGTGATTCCGGAAGATGTGCAAATGGTTCTTCCAGCAGTGGTAGATCACCGCTTGCGCTCTCTTACCGATACATCCGGGCGTAGCGGTGAATCCTATTCACAACGATTGCTCAATGAAGTGGATATTTTCTAGCCCATCTTTGTAGACTTGATTCCTGGTCACCACTTATGAATACAGGAGCGCAACAACTTCAACCAGGCTGGCGGCAAATGCTGGGTTCGCGCTGGAAGAAATATCACCATAATTGGGTAAAACGTCGTATTCCGCCCGCACGTCATATCATTCTCAACCACCGTAATATCTTTATTATCCCGAACCAGCAGGGACTTGGCTTTCTTGCGATCCTCGCCTTGATGTTTATCGGCGCCGTAAACTACGAAATCAGTCTGGCGTTTGCCCTGGTGTTCTGGTTACTCGGCGTGTTCATACTGACCATTTTATATACCTTTCGTAACCTTTCCGGCTTACATATCTCAGCTGTAGCGGGCGGGGCAATATTTGCAGGTGAACATGCTGAAATAACGGTCATCCTGTCTCGTTATGGTAAACGAATCTATGAGGCCATCCAGTTAAACTATCCAGGATCGCGAAAGGTTACCGCTAATTTGATAGATAACACCGAGGAGCGAAGCAGCCTGTTCGTTGTAGCAGAAAACAGAGGCTGGTTTTCTCCCGGGCGACTGAGAATTGCGACAATTTTTCCTTTCGGTATTTGTCGTGCCTGGTCATTTATCGATCTGGATTTACGCTGCCTTGTCTATCCTAAACCAGAGTCTTGTGATCTTGACTGGTTAACCTCTCAGCAACAGGATAGTGGTCATACCAATATCACACGGGGGACTGATGATTTTCATGGTTTGCGGGATTATCAGCGCGGAGACTCATTGCGTCATGTGGCATGGAAAATTGCTGCAAGAGGACGGGGAATGTACACCAAGGAATATTCTGCCAATGTTGACGATAAAATCTGGCTGAAGTGGGACATGTTTCCTGATATGCATGTTGAACAGCGCTTATCCCGGCTTTGTTATTGTGTGCTGCAGCTGGATGCAGGAGGGCTGGATTATGGACTTGAGTTGCCAGACCAAAAAATTGAACCCGCGAAAGGCAGTGAACATTATTTGCAGGTGATGAAATCTCTGGCACTCTATAATCTTGGGGAAGACCATGAGAAGGTTATGGTAACCGGGGTAAATCAATGATCCGGCAGTTTTTGACATGGTTCTCAAGACGTCCCAGCACTGACGTCCATGCGGGGGTTGAAATATTCCGCATGCCCAGAACAGCGTTGATCTGGATTTTACTCTCGCTGGTGCTGGTGACAATCCCACATATCTTGCGAATGCCGTTGTGGCTCACTGCCCTGTGTATTTTTTGCATCGGCATTAGTGTGCTGATTTTCAAGGGCAGAGTCTCTTATCCTGGCTCGAAAATAAAAACGACCATAGTCTTTCTTGTGCTCGTTGCGATCATTGTCCAATACGGCAGAGAAATTTTTTCTACCGATGCCATCGTAGGCGTATTGATTGTCGGCATTGCGCTGAAATTACTCGAGATGAAAAAGAAACGGGATGTGCTTTTGGTGATATATCTTTGTTATTTTTCAGTCTTGGCCGAGTTTATCTATTCACAATCTATACCGATTGCTTTGTATATGTGTGTTTGTGTACTTGTTATCACCTCGGCACTCATGTCCATAACCCAGACTGAAGAGTTTCAACGTCCGATGCGTACCTTGAAATTGTCCGGGCAGATTCTCTTGCAAAGTATTCCTCTGATGGCATTACTGTTCCTGCTATTTCCACGTATCGGACCTTTGTGGTCAGTACCATTTCAAAGTGCCTCAGGCATAACGGGGCTTTCTGACTAAATGTCGCCGGGGGACATAGGTGATCTTACCCGTTCGGGAGATGTTGCATTTACGGTACAGTTTACCTCCGGTATACCGCAATATAGAGATCTGTACTGGCGTGGTATTACTCTTGACCGATTTGATGGCCGTGAATGGAGTAGAGGTGGGGGCAGGGGACGTTTCCAGGGTTTTCAGGATCTGGGTCCAGGAGCGCAACAATTTAACCCCTGGTTTCGGCAGATACAGTATGAGGGTGAGCCGGTTTCCTATAACGTCATTATGGAACCCACCCAGCAAAACTGGATTTATACCTTGATGGCTCCGCAGATAGTTGATGAGCGTTTATGGATGCGTCGGGAGTTTCAGGTAGGCACCGTGCGTCCAATCTCGCAGCGCTTCACTTATGAAGCAGACTCCTATTTTGAACATAAAGTTGATCTCACTCTGTCGTCACGAATGGTGGAAAACAGCACTTCACTTCCTGCTGAGGGTAATGTGCAAAGTCATGCCTTTGCACAGCAGCTTCGTGCACAAGTGGACTCTGATCGCGAATATGTTAATGCTGTGCTGGACCACATCAGAAACGAAGAATTCTATTACACCTTGAGTCCCAGTCTTCTTGGTGAAAATTCAATAGATGATTTTCTGTTCAATACCCATGAAGGTTTTTGTGAGCATTATGCCAGTGCATTTACCTTTCTAATGCGTTCTGTAGGTATACCATCCAGAGTAGTACTTGGTTATCAAGGCGGTGAATTTAATAAATATAACGAAACACTTATCGTGCGCCAGTATGATGCTCATGCCTGGACAGAGGTATGGCTGGAAGGAGAAGGCTGGGTACATTTTGATCCTACTTTTGCCGTGGCACCAGGCAGGATTGAGTTTGGTAGTCAGTCTACTTTGCAGGAAGATGAAGGTTTTCTCGATGACGAGGTTTTTTCTCTGTTGAATCTGCGCAG
>JABIPQ010000099.1 GCA_018698975.1 Gammaproteobacteria bacterium | reverse complement strand
TAAAACCCCTCCTACAAACTTTTAAACTTTCTCGAGTTCGGGGTTAAAACCCCTCCTACAAACTTTTAAACTTTCTCGGGCAAAGCCCAGTTGATTGCCTGCTGGCCGGTTTTCTGAAGATAGGCGTTTGTTTGAGAAAAATGTCTGCAGCCAAGAAAGCCTCGATGTGCAGATAAAGGTGAAGGGTGTGTCGACTGTAAAACCAGATGACGATCGCGATCAATAAATTGCCCTTTTTTCTGCGCATAACTCCCCCACAGCAGAAAAACCAGATGTTCCCTTTTTTCATTTAGCTCAGAAACAATCCTGTCAGTAAAGTGTTCCCAGCCCTTCCCCTGATGGGACGCTGCCATGGCTTTTTCAACAGTGAGCACAGCGTTTAACAAGAGTACTCCCTGTTCTGCCCAGCTTTGCAGGTAACCATGTTGCGCCGTCTCAATACCGAGATCAGCTTTAATTTCTTTATAAATATTTACCAGTGACGGAGGCACTTTCACACCTGGTAACACAGAAAAACATAAGCCATGTGCCTGGCCGGGCCCGTGATAAGGGTCCTGACCAAGAATAACCACTTTCACCTGATCAAATGGAGTAGTGTTCATGGCATTGAAAATCAAGTCACTGGGAGGATAGACCTGTTTACCTAGACGCTTTTCCTGCTTCAGAAAATTACGCAGATCCTGCATGTAGTCCAGGTTAAATTCGGACTCCAGGTGTTTAAGCCAGGATGCATCCAGTTGAACCTCTTTGCCCTGAGCGTCCGTTTTTTTGGTCATGAGGGCATTACTTCAGATTAATCATTCACAGGCCGCATGTGGGGAAATAGAAGCACATCACGAATAGATGCTGAGTCTGTAAACAGCATCACAAGCCGGTCAATACCAATGCCCTCTCCTGCGGTGGGAGGCATGCCATATTCCAGTGCAGTGATATAATCCTGATCAAAATGCATGGCTTCATTATCACCGGCATCCTTCTCTGCTACCTGAGCCTTGAAGCGTTCTGCCTGATCTTCTGAATCGTTGAGTTCTGAGAAACCGTTGGCGATTTCACGTCCGCCTATGAATAACTCAAAACGATCACTGATCTCCGGGTTGTCATCATTACGCCGCGCAAGAGGCGAAACTTCTGTGGGGTATTGAGTTATAAAGGTAGGCTGCTGGAGGAATTCCTCAACTTTAGCATCAAAAATTTCCAGTTGAATTTTTCCTGTGCCCCAATGATCCTTGGCCTCAATACCCATTGTTTTAGCTAATGCACGAACGCTGTCAAAGTCGCTTAACTGTTCCTTTGTTACTCCTTCTACCTTCTCGACAATAGCATCCAGAATAGTCATTTTTACAAAAGGTTTTTCAAAGTCCAGTTCAACTCCCTGATAAGTCACTGTCCCCGAACCCACCACGTCGAGAGCAATTTTGCGCAGCATCTCTTCAGTCAATTCCATCAGGTCATGGTAATCCGCATAAGCCTGATAAAATTCAAGCATGGTAAATTCGGGATTATGCCGGGTGGACAGCCCCTCATTGCGAAAATTTCGATTGAGCTCATAAACTCGTTCAAAACCACCAACCACCAGACGCTTCAAATACAACTCCGGTGCAATACGCAAATACATATCCTGATCCAGAGAGTTGTGATGCGTAATAAAAGGTCTTGCAACAGCCCCACCTGGTATTACCTGCATCATTGGCGTTTCTACTTCCATATAACGACGCTGATTCATGAAGCTGCGAATAGCAGTGACTATTTTTGAACGTGCGATAAATGTATCTCTGGACTCTTTATTGGCGATCAGATCAATATAACGCTGGCGGTAGCGAACCTCTGTATCCGTTAGTCCTTTATGTTTATCCGGTAAGGGCCGTAAAGATTTGGTTAACAAGCTAATGTCCTTCACCCGAATACTAAGCTCGCCCTTATCTGTCCTGAAAATCAGACCTTGTGTGCCGATAATGTCGCCCAGATCCCAACTTTTGATTTCTGCTTTCTGCTCATCGGCAAACTCCTTGATATTGAGGTACAGTTGAATCTGGCCGCCCATATCCTGGATGACGATAAATGGACCACGTTGTCTGATAATACGTCCGGCAACACATGCCTCTACTGCTAAAGTTGCCAATTCCTCTTTATCTTTATCACCAAATTTTTCATGCAGGTCTGCCGCATAATCATTGCGCCTGAAATTATTCGGGAAGGCATTACGCTGCTCCCTGATTGCATTAAGTTTTTCGCGCCGCTGAGCAATTAATTTATTTTCATCAATGCTTTCAATATTTCCAGCGTCGTTTTGATCTGATTCGCTCATCTATAATTCCACTTGTTCGTTTATATAAAATTCTGCTAATAGTTTTTCATACCGCCTGGCTAAAGACCCATTTTCAGGCTGGCTTCCATAAACTTGTCCAGATCGCCGTCCAGTACCGCCCCGGTATTACTGCTTTCCACGTTTGTCCGTAAATCTTTGATGCGAGAGGCGTCCAGTACATAGGAACGTATCTGGCTACCCCAGCCTATATCAGCCTTTTCGTCTTCTATTTCCTGAAGGCTTTCATTTTTCTTGAGCTCTTCCAGTTCATAGAGTTTGGCTTTCAATTGTTTTATCGCCATATCCTTGTTTTTATGCTGAGAGCGTTGATTCTGACATTGCACAACGATACCAGAAGGTTCATGAGTAAGTCTGATCGCTGAATCCGTTTTATTAACATGTTGTCCACCTGCGCCGCTTGCACGATAGGTATCGACCCTGACTTTACTCATGTCCAATTCAATTTCTATATCATCATCCACTTCCGGAGAAACAAAAACGGATGCAAAAGAAGTATGACGACGATTGCCAGAATCGAAAGGTGATTTTCGTACCAGTCGGTGAACGCCGGTTTCTGTTCGTAACCAACCGAAGGCAAATTCGCCTTCAAAATGCAGCGTTGCACTTTTTATGCCTGCCACCTCTCCAGCGGAGACTTCGACCAGTTCTGTTTTGAATTCTTTTTGTTCACCCCAGCGTAAATACATTCTAAGCAGCATATCGGCCCAATCCTGGGCTTCAGTGCCACCTGAACCTGCCTGGATATCAAGGTAGGCATTATTAGCATCCACAGGTCCCGAAAACATTCTGCGAAATTCCAGCTTTTCCAGGGAATCTTCGGCTTCCTTTAGATCTGATAGCGCTTCATCAAGAAGCCCTTCATCACTTTCTTCACGGGCCAGTTCAATTAATTCCTGAGTGTCAGTAAATGCTTTTTCAAGCTTACGTATGGTAATGACTACCCTTTCCAGATCGACTCTTTCTTTTCCCAGAGCCTGCGCATACTCAGGTTTCTCCCATACAGTAGATTCTCCCAGTTCAAGCTCTACCTCGGCGAGCCTTTCCTCTTTGAAATCAAAGTCAAAGATACCCCCTGAGCACTGACAAGCGCTCCTGACAATCCTTGATATTCTCGAGATCGATATTTACTTCTAACATGGGCAGCAGACCTGAAAAAGGCGCTATTTTAACTGATAGTCTCTACCTTGCCTATTTATTGACGGGAATGAAATAATCAGATCATTTACAGTAAAGCAGTAATTAGAGTATTGAAGTCATATACTTTGGGCTTCAGAAAAAATGAATTCCTTAAATCTGGAGTACCTCCATCAATTTATCCCCTCCCGACTCTATTCTTCTCAGCAATGCCGCTATTATTTGGGAAGAAAATGGCCTGCCCCGTTCGCAAGATTTTGATGATATCTATTTCTCACAAGGGGACCCTGTAGCCGAGAGCCAGCATGTCTTCATCCATGGTAACAATCTGGAAAAAAGAATTATCAATCTTGGGGAAGAGCCTCTGGTCATCGGCGAGTGTGGCTTTGGTTTCGGTCTCAACTTTATACTCACTTGCGAACGTTTCTGTCAGCTATCCCCGGAAAATGCAAAACTGCATTATCTGAGTTGCGAAATTCATCCTGTGCTTGTTAAAGACCTGCAACGCTTTTACAGGCAACTACCGTCAACCTTCCAGCCAATCGCAGACAAGCTTCTGGAAATTTATCCTGAACAAGGCAAAGGAATTCACCGTCTGAAATTTCAATTTCAGACTCGTCATGTCACTCTCGACCTGCTTTATGGTCATGCTGTTGATGCCTTCAAGAATTTAAGTATTCCGCCTGCTGGCGGTGTGGATGCATGGTATCTCGACGGTCATGCCCCATCGAAAAATGAGGAGATGTGGAATATATTGCTGTGCAAAACCATTGCCAGTTTAAGCAAGCCAGATCAGACAACATTAGCAAGCTATTCCGTGGCCGGCACAATTCGTAGAAATCTTGAGGAAGCGGGGTTCACCTTATCGAAAACAGATGGCTATGGAAAAAAGCGTCACATGCTGACAGGCCATTTAGAAAACGTTGATAAGCATACTGAGAAAACAGCTCTGTCCTGGAGGAATCCCTGGTCAATAGAATCTCCAGAAAACACAAGCATAGCGATTATAGGTGCTGGCCTCGCCGGTTGCGCAAGCGCTTATGCCCTTGCCAACAGGGGCTATAGAGTCACACTAATAGAAAAAAATGAAATAATTGCAAATAGCGCTTCAGGAAACGCGCGGGGTATCGTGCATGTTAGTCCCGCACGCCAGAATACACCAGCATCTTTATTTCGCCTGAATGCATTTAATTACGCTATCCGACACTATCAAATCCTGGCAGAAAAAAATGACTTCTCCTGGAGCAGTTGCGGCCTTATTCAACTGGCTATTTCTACCCAGGAAAAAACAGATCAAGAAGATTTATTGGTTCGCAATCTTTACGACCCGGACTTTATGTATGGTATAGATTCAAAACAGGCAACTGAAATTGCCAATATGCAAATCGATTATTCAGGATTGTACTTCCCCAAAGCTGGCAGCCTTGAACCTCCAGCCTTATGTCAGGCATGGATTAAACATGACAATATTCAATTGCTGACTTCTCACGAAGTTATTGCATTTGAATATCAAAATAATCAATGGCAAGTACAGATGTCCAGGAATGGACTTAATTCATCGGAGTCTTTTGATGCCATTGTTATCTGCAATAACAATCAAGCAGCACTTTTCCCAGAGACCGCAAACTATCCCATGATCAACAATCATGGACAAACCGACTCATTTCTTATGAATGACACAAAGGAGGTCTCTGAACATTTAAAAACAGTTTTGCGCCATCAGGGCTATATCATTCCCTGGCAGAACAAAAGAGACAACATGCTTACCATTGGCGGCAGCTTTGCCCAGGGAGCGCATGAAGGTGCATCAGGGCCAGCACTCACAAAAATCAATCTCGAATTAATTGAGAAAATATCATCCCCGCTTCATGCAAAACTTAATGATCAATTTAGCGGTGAAGACCTTGTCAGTCGTGCAGGGACACGTTGCACAACACCGGATTATCTGCCATTGGCGGGCCCGGTTGAAAACATTGCTAAAACAGAGAAAGTTTTTGAGGCCTATCAGCGTAACGCAAGAAGTGAAATTTATGCCAGAGCACAATACCTGCCCGGGCTATTTATCAATGTCGGGCACGGTTCTAGTGGACTGACTACAACCCCGCTACTTGCCGAATATATAGCATCGCTGGTTAGCAATGAAATCCTGCCGCTTGGTACTGAAGAAGTGGCTGCAGTGCTCCCGCTCAGATATCTGATCAGAAATCTAAAAAGGCAAAAAAAACGATAGACCCGTATTGGCAGGAAATTATTCCAACAATATTATCCCAACAAAGAGTAATTGCTTAATGAATGGTCTCTAAAAAAAGATTGTAGAAATTTAGCGGTTGAAAAACGCCGTTAACGCCGTTGCAAGATAGGCCGCGTCTTTTGATCCCGCCATCTCCCTGATTGAGTGCATAGCGAAGGTTGGCACACCAATATCAAGGGTTTTTACCCCAAGCTCTCCGGCTACAATTGGGCCAATCGTTGATCCGCAACCCATATCATTTCTTACAACAAATGCTTGCACTGGAACATTATTGTCTTCACATAGCTGACGGAAGAAGGCGGAGGTTTCGCTCGATGTCGCATAACGCTGATTGGCATTTATTTTGATCACCGGCCCATGATTGAGTAATGGCCCGTGCTTATCATCATGTTTTTCAGGAAAATTTGGATGAATACCATGGGCATTATCAACCGAAAACATCAATGATTTGTCCAACATTCTGCGTTTAGCTTCAGAATTAGTATAAGAGAAAGCTTCAGCAACTCTTTCCAATACCGCTTCCAGGAACGGTCCCTTGGCACCGGCGGCAGAAACACTGCCTACTTCTTCATGATCCGAGCAAATCAGTAAAGACCCATGCTTGTCATTACTGGCGATTAAACTTTCCAGCCCGACATAACAGCTCAGCAGATTATCGAGTCTGGCACCGGTGAGAAATTCATCATTCAACCCTACCAGGGAAGGAGGCTGGACATCATAAAGTCGTAAATCATAGGCAAGAACTTTTTCCGCATCTTCAAGATCCAGTTCTTTAACCAGGTAATCAAGCAGCATGTCTTTTAATTTGAAAGTCGCACCATCATCCGTTTGTGTGAGTAATGGCGGCAAGTAAGTCTGCGCATTGATTGCACGTTTATCATTAGCATCACGGTCAAGATGAATGGCAAGACTTGGGATAACTGCAACCGCTTTTTCAAAATTAATCAGGCAATTACCTAAATTACCCTTGGTATCCCGATAATCAATTCTGCCAGCAATAGACAAATCGCGATCAAACCAGGGGTTAAGCAAAACACCGCCATATACTTCAACGCCCAGTTGGCCATATTGGTACTGGTTAATTTCAGGTTCTGGTTTGATTTTTAAACATGGGCTATCAGTGTGAGCCCCTACCATTCGAAAGCCGTGTACTGGCAGGTCACCATTACCTGTTTTAAAGGCAATAATTGATGAACCTGATCTGCTGACGAAATATCCCTGGCCGGGTTCAAGTTTCCACTCACTGCTTTCTTCCAGGCAAATAAAACCCGCGTCTTCCAATGCACAGACGAGACTTTTTACGGCATGATAAGGTGTGGGTGAGGCCTGAATAAAATTTATCAGGCCTTTATTAATTTCCAAAGAATTATTGTTCACCTGGCGGCTTATTGAACCTCAAGTAATTCAACATCGAAAATCAAGGTAGCGTTTGGACCAATTAATGCTCCGGCACCATTGGCACCATAGGCCAGTTCGGGTGGAATGAAAAAGCGAAACTTGTCGCCAGCTTTCATTAATTGCACACCTTCAGTCCAGCCAGCAATTACGCCATTAAGTGGGAATGATGCTGGCTGGCCCCTTTCTACAGAGCTATCAAAGACAGTGCCATCAATCAAAGTTCCGTGATAATGCACAGTGACGGTATCTGTTTCAGACGGCATTGATCCGCCAGCAGCGCCTTGTTCCAATACTTCATACTGTAAACCCGATGCAGTGGTTGTTACTTCTGCACGCTGCTCATTACTAAGCAGAAATTCAACACCCGCCTGAGATGAAGCTTCAACCTCAGCACTCATTTTCTCTTGCTGAGCAATAGAAAACGCCTGGATTGAAGCCATTATCTCTTCTTCACTCATTTGTAACTGGCCGCTTAATGCGTCTCTTACGCCTGCAACCAGGGAGTCTGCATCAAGGTCATCCATTGGCATCTGATTGACCAGGTTCATGCCGATATTCACGCCAATACTGTAACCGGCTTTACCCTGTTCAGATTCAAGATCCTGAGCCAGCGCTACGTTCCCAAGAAAAAAAACAGCAGCTGCTGCAAGTGATAAAAATTTCATAATTCTTGTCCTTTACTCAATTAAATTTTCCAATGACAATGGTGCATTCAGGAATCGGCAATATTACCGGGACTAGATTTGAAATACCACCTCAAGAAGCCTGATTCACTTGGGGGAGCGCCCTTACAACGCCTCTTTTAATGTTTCCCTCAACCCTTTCTGGCCTGGCGGAAAATCGGAATAACCGCAAGGAACAAGGACCACCCTTATGAAACTGACAAAAGCCTTTCTGATTAGCTGCTACTTGTTAATTGGCGCATGCAGCGCTTATAGAGTTGTTTTGAATGACAACGTACTTTATTCCCCTAATGGCGCCCCTCCTCCGCCAAGCTTATTGATTGATGCCAATTTTCAGGGCTGTCTAAACCAGTACCTTTCCACTTCCGACAAAAATGACCCTAAAGAAGTTACATTGCTTGCATGCCCTTCTGCAGGTATACAAAGTCTGTCAGGCATCAGTGCGTTAATTAACCTGGAGCAACTTGAACTCAGCGACAATGCTGTGAGCGACCTTTCTCCCTTGTTAAATTTGAAAAAAATGAGAGTACTCAGCTTGCGCAATAATCGAGTAACAAATATTAATGCTCTGATGTCTTTACCAATACTGCGCTTTGTTGCCTTACAGGGAAATAATGTAATCAGTTGCAATCAACTGGACGACCTGGAAAAGAAAATCGGCAATTCATTGAACAGACCATCACAATGTAAGAACTGAAATGTTACCGGAGTAAGACTAAACTTTACTTCAGGTCGGAATACCACTGTGAAAACGAAACTCCTGATCTGGTGTGCTGATCAGCTCTGCTTCCAACTCTGCAAAAAAAGCAATTCTTTCAGAAAGGTCGGACTTATCATACAAATGAGCCAGCGTTAGGTAATCAGCATAATGTCTTGCCTCAGAACGCAGTAATGATTGATAGAAACGACACAATTTATCGTCCAGCTCAGGCGCAAGAGCAGCAAACCTCTCGCAGGAACGCGCTTCTACGAAAGCCCCGACAATAAGAGTATCAACAAGTTTTGCTGGTTCATGTGTGCGAATATGACCCCTTAGTGCGGAGGCATATCGGGATGAGCTTAGATGGTGATAATCAATTCCTCTTTCCTGCAACAAACCAACCACTTGCTCAAAGTGCAGTAATTCCTCTCTTGCCAATTGTGACATTTTTTTCAACAGTTCCGCTTTATCCACGTATCGATACAGTAAATTCATAGCACTTGCAGCGGCTTTTTTTTCACAATTGGCATGATCAATTAGCATTAGAGACTCATTCTCCAGGGCCCACTCAACCCAAGCCCGCGGTGTAGAGCAGCGTAGAAATTTATTTATGTCAGTGAGATCGGTCACAGGGGGAATTAATCGAGTTCTTCATTATCAGAGGGGGCAGAGTCTTCAGCATCATCAACACTAACTACAGCATCAGAACTGGTCGGCAAGATTTCATGTTCAAAGGATTCTTCAACCATGGCATCAGGCAATGATTTACTTGCTCTGGCACCGAGAAGTTTTAATTTTTCAACATTGGACACTAAATTACCCCTGCCCGAAATCAATTTTTTATGGGCCTGGTCATAAGACGACTGTGTTTGATCAAGACGTCTGCCAATATCTTCAAGGTCTTCAGTGAAAGAAGTAAATTTGTCATACAAGGCGCCAGCACGCTTGGCAATTTCAAGCGCATTTTTATTTTGATGTTCATAGCGCCAGATATTCTGAATAGTCCTGAGTGTTGCCATCAAGGTCGTTGGCCCCACCAGTGCGATATTTTTATCAAATGCCTCTGTAAATAGTGATTGGTCATGTTGTACTGCCAAGGCAAAAGCCCCTTCTACAGGCAGAAACATAATGACAAAGTCCAAAGTTTGTACAGACTCCAGGTTCTGGTAATTCTTTTTTGATAAATCCCTGATATGTGTACGTATAGACAGAATATGTTGCTTTAAAGCATCTGCTTTTTTGTTTTCATCCTGCTCAGAGTAATATTTTTCATAGGCGCTCAGGCTTACTTTTGAATCAACAATGACATCCTTGTTTTCCGGCAAATGAATCACTACATCCGGCTGGCGATTACCGCCTTCATTGGTGCGAAGATTCACCTGGACTTCATATTCACTGCCTTTGCGTAAACCCGAATTTTCCAGTATTCGCTCAAGTACGAATTCACCCCAATTACCCTGGGTTTTACTCTCACCTTTTAAAGCATTAGTCAGATTAATGGCATCTTCACTGATGCGATTATTCAAGTCCTGTAAATTTTTAATTTCCTTGGCCAGTGAAAACCTTTCTTTTGACTCCTTGTCATAAGTGTCTTCCACCTTTTTTTCAAATTGCTGAATTTTTTCCCGCAAGGGTTTGAGAATATTTTCGATATTTTCCTTATTACTGTCAGTGAACGCTTTTCCTTTTTGTTCAATAATTTCTGCCGCCAGAGTTTTAAACTCCAGAGTCATATTCTCTCTGGCATTTTCAAGTAACTGTATTTTTTCCTGATTCTGGTTACGCTCTTCACTAAGCTGAGTTTCAAGACGTGACACAGACTCCCGTAGTGTTGAATTTTTTTCATTGCTTTGCTGCAAATCGGAATGAAACTGGCGGATCTCACTCTGTAATTTCTCGATTTCAAATTGACGCGCCTGAAGACGTTCATTCAGCACATCTTCTGAATCACCGGAAAGGGTTTTATGATTGCGGGATAATAGATATACGGAGTAAATGCCCAACAGAATAAGCACTGATAACAATAACATTATTATCAGTGTGCCTGTTGTCATATGCTTCTCCGCTTTTTTGCGAATAATGAAATAAAATTTTAGACGTGTGATGAATTGGCGATAGTAAGGCTGAGGTAAATTTAGTTAAAACTGATACCCAGTCTTTCCCCAACTTCCTTGTACGTTTCAATTACATCGCCGAGTTCCTGTCTGAATCTGTCTTTGTCCATTTTGTTGCGGGTATCTTTATCCCATATACGACAACCATCAGGGCTGAATTCATCACCAAGAAGTATTTCACCCTTGTAAAGACCAAATTCAAGTTTGTAATCAACCAGCAACATATTGCCGCTCAGAAATAATTCTTTCAATACCGTGTTTACCTGAAAAGTAATTTTTTTCATCGTCTCTATATGTGCGGGGTCTGCCCAACCAAAAGAAGCAATATGATAGTCGTTGATCATAGGATCATGTAGCTCATCATTTTTCAGGAAAAATTCAAAAGTCGGCGGAATAATCTCCTGACCTTCTGTGATACCAAAACGCTTACAGATACTGCCTGCTGCAAGATTTCTGACAACACATTCCACGGGTATCATATCCAGCTTTTTTACCAGCGATTCTGTTTCAGAAAGGCGCTCGACAAAGTGGCTTTTAATACCGGCCTGATCCAGTTTCTCCATAATAAAAGCATTAAATATATTATTTACCTTACCTTTATCTTTTAGCTGCTCTACCCTTAATCCATCAAATGCGGAAGTATCATCCCTGAATTGAAGAACAAAAAGATCAGGATCATCTGTCACAAACACAGATTTAGCTTTTCCTGAATAAAGTTCTTCGCGTTTTTCCATCAGTATCTCCAATACATAGGGGTACCCGGAAAACATTCTTCCAGGTCAGATAAATTTTAGGCAATATTATTGCGGATAAGTCTTAACAGTGAGTTTTCTGCTTCTCTCAAGTCTTCTGATTGTTGCGGAAGCAATTCCAGAGACTCAACAATGACTTCAACTTCACCATTGAGATCCAGTAATTGAACTTTTAATTGATAAAATGTCCCTTGTTCTTTCTTGCTAAACAGTCCATTTAAAGTGACCACTTTTTTGAAAAACCCGGGCTCTTCTTCATCGGATTCAGGGTTTATCACATAATCAACTTCATAAACGCCAAGCTCATTGCTCTCAGCAACAATGGCAACTTCTTGACGCCTTAATGCTCTGCCTATGGCGCCCCAACTTCTCTGAAAATCTGCTTCAAGTCGCAAAAGTTCTTTCCCCCCTGGTGTAGTAACAATGGAGGCTTTACCTTTGCTGTCAATGTTTTCGGCAAGAAAGGATACTGTTGATGCCTGGTACAAATCTGCCACATCAGCCAGATAATTGGACAAATCAGTCAGGAAATCATATTCAACATCCGGATCCGTGGAACTCTCCGGCCAGTTCACCTGATCAAGTATTGGCACCGCCTGGCCCACGGATAAGTGCAAAAATCGTATTTCCGCACTATCGTTCTGAAAACCAGGCTCTACTGTGACTCTTATTTTTTCTTTGGATACCACATTGTCAGCCAAGACAAACCAACCTGTGTCCAGTACACCCCTGGTAGGATTCTCAAAAGCTACCTGAATACTGTTTCTGGTCCAGTAATCACGAATTCTTGGCCACACTTCACTCGGGCTGACATCGACCACAATCCAGCTTTCCTGGTTCATGCGCTGAATGACCACTCCCCGTTCTGATCGACCACTAAACAATCTTGGCCGTGGAGCATCCAGAAAAGCCTGCGTAGAATTATCAGAACCCTGTGGAATGACCATCAGGTCATCAATGATATAGCTGTCGTACTTTGATGGAATTTGTGTAGGGGGCAGCACCTCTGCCTCAAGATAATCAGCCTTTCTGTCACGCAATAGCCCTTCTTCACCTGCAATATAATCCAGACCAGGGATAGGGACGGAAGGTATCATTGAGCATCCGCTGATCACAAAAAAAGACCATGCACAGCACATCTTTAGTCCGACATTAAATAGAGTTTTGCTTGTTTTCATAATAATTATCAGAAGTCTTTTAACTCTTTTAAACTATAACTATTGTTGTAGCCCGGTTTTCTGACTGGCATCCCCACTAGAGGGCCCCGGCTTCCTGTAGGCTTTGGCGCAATTCATCATGGAATTGTTCATCAAACTCTACCAGTGGCAACCTGATTCCCGGCCCAATAAAGCCCATTTCCTTGAGGGCCCATTTCACCGGGATTGGGTTGGCTTCCAGAAAAAGTAATTCATGCAGTTTGGCGATTCTGGCGTTTACTGCTCTCGCCTCGTCTGCATTTCCAGCCAGTGCCAGACTGCACATTTCATGCAACTGTCCAGGTACTACATTCGCCGTAACCGATATTGAACCTACAGCACCTGCAAGAATTAATTCAAGAGAAGTAGCATCGTCACCTGAGTAGACGGCAAAGTTCTCATCACATAAGCGCATGATTTCTTTGCCCCGCTGTACATCACCCGTTGCCTCTTTCACACCAACTATATTAGGAATTTGAGAAAGCGTATGTATTGTTTCCGGCAGCATGTCACAAGCTGTTCTACCGGGGACGTTATATAAAATCTGTGGAATATCAACGCTTTCAGCTATTTTACTATAATGTGCAATCAGGCCACGCTGGTTAGGTTTATTGTAATAAGGGGTTACCAGCAGGCAGGCATCAGCACCAGCAGATTTAGCGGCCTGGGTCAGTGTGATCGCTTCAGCTGTGGAATTGGCACCGGTTCCAGCAATGACCGGGATACGGCCGTTAATCACTTTTACAGCATGACTGATCACCGTGTGATCTTCTTCCACCGTCAAGGTTGCAGATTCGCCTGTGGTTCCCACAGCAACTACTGCGTCGGTCCCTTGCTCCACATGCCATTCCAATAAACGCGTCATTGCCGTCAGATCCAGACTACCGTCCGGCCCCAAAGGAGTAACTATCGCGACAATACTTCCTTTAATCATAGTTAACTTTTCTTAATCATTTGCAGGATGAAATCCTGGAACGTGCTTTTTATACACCCAAAATACCTGGAAACAGTTTTAGCTACTTTTTTTAGCTACTTTTTAGCTACTTTTTCGCTATTTCAGCCCTGTTCTGTTTATCTATCCCATGGCTGGGTTTACCCCTTATCTTCTCTTACTTTATCTGAGGGATAAAAGGCTGAACAGTTCTGTTACCGACCCCGGAAAAGGCGCTAATTTTATCTTAACCGCTGGCAACTTAATACAAGCAAAACACCCTGGTCTTTTCAGGAGCTTCCTGTATGTTCGCCAGTGGTACTCACAGGCCAGGCCTTTATTACTGCCTTGAAGAATGTCGCCAGGGGAATGGCAAAAAATACACCCCAGAAGCCCCAGAGACCACCAAAAACCAATACTGCCGTAATAATAGCAATGGGGTGAAGATTAACCGTTTCAGAAAAAATCAGGGGCACCATAATATTGCCATCAATCAACTGGAGAATTGTATAGGCGATCAGCACCTGCAGCAGATCACCGGTAAACCCCCACTGAAAAAATCCAACCAGAAATACCGGAATCGTTACGACCAAAGCGCCTACATACGGAACAATCACAGAAAAACCTACAAGAACGGCAAGGAGCAAGGGATAGTTCAGGCCAAATAGTGAAAACATGAGATAACTGGTAATACCAACGATTAAAATTTCCAATGCTTTTCCGCGTATATAATTCGCCAGTTGATCATTCATTTCATGCCAGACCTGGGCCATGATAGGGCGTTTTTTAGGTAACCAGCTCTCCAGAAAGTTAAGTAATTTTTCAGAATCCTTCAGCATGAAAAAAACCATGATTGGAACCAGCACTGTGTATACCACCAGAGTTGCCAACCTGGTGATACTGGACACCGAGTAGGAAAGTATCACCTGCCCAAGCTGGCCTATCTCACCCTGCATATTTTGCAACCATTCCTCCACCTGGGCTTCTGTAAAGAATTCGGGGTAATTTTGCGGAAGCAACAATAACAGCGACCTTAACTGATTAACCATGCTTGGCAGCTCATTAAAGAACGCGGTCAGCCGGCTCCAGCTGAACGGTAAAAAAATCAGAAAGATAACCAATGTTAAACCAAGAAAAACCAGATAAACACAATAGACAGCAAAACGACGCGGCACATTGATTTTAACCAGGGAATTCACCAGACCCTGCAACATAAAAGTCAACACCATACTCCACAGTAAAGGGGCAATGACCCCTCCCATGGTAAGCATTATCAAAGTCCCTGCCACTAACAGCAGAGTAAAAATAATCGCCTCTTCCTCGGAAAAATAACGATCGTAAAGGCCACTAAAAACCTTAATCATGCATCTACCTCTGGCTGGGGTCTTTATTGACCCAGCTTCTATGCTGCTGTGTATCGGTATAATAGAAAAGATTCAAGCTTTTTGAATCCAGTAGAAAAACTTACCTTCTTCCTTTTCAAAGTCCAGCAGGTGATTGCCACTTTGCTGCATAAATATCTGAAAGTCCCTTTCCGAACCTGGGTCAGTAGCAATAACTTTTACCACCTGGCCAGCAAGCAGCTTATTCAGCGACTGCTTGGTCTTGAGTAAGGGTAATGGGCAGGTTAAGCCACATAAATCCAGTTCTATGTCCACGGTACTTTGCATACGGTCATTTTAGCAAGAGCCGGCTAAAAAACCGAGTTATGGATTGGAATTATGTGTATTATTACTGGTCTATAGAGGTGTAATGCCTGTTTATATCATGAAATATTTCTTTAATTACAATTCAACTCCCCGCGGCCTGCGCAAAACATGTGCAGCACTCCTTGCATACTGTCTTTTAGCCCAGCCAACAATGACTGCTGCCCAGGTAAATTTACCGGTACTCGGTGATTCGGTTTCTGGCACAATTTCCACCCAGCAGGAGTATGAATTCGGCAGAGAGCTGCTGCGCCAGATACGCCGTGAAACCGCCATGTTCGATGACCCCTTGATCATGGAATATATTGTTAATCTTACTTTCAAGCTGGCGGTAAACAGCCAGCTTAAAGACCACAGACTGGAATTTATTTTAATCGACAATCAAATCCTCAATGCCTTTGCCGCTCCAGGCGGAATTGTAGGCGTCAATGCCGGCCTATTCCTGTATGCCGATAATGAGGGCCAATTCGCTTCAGTACTTTCTCACGAGCTTGCTCATATCAGCCAGAGGCATTATGCACGCTCGGTTCAGCAGGCAAAAAACAATGCCCTGCCCAGTGTCGCCGGCCTTCTCGCCAGCCTGATTATCGCTGCTACAGTAGGTGGCGATGCCGGACAAGCAGCACTGATGACCAATCAGGCTGTAGGACAGGAAAACCAGCTCCGCTATAGCAGAAGCAATGAACAAGAAGCTGACCGTATTGGTATCCGTACCCTCTATAATTCCGGTTTTGATCCCAATGACATGGCAGGCATGTTTGAACAAATGATGCGAATGAAAAGCTTTTCCCGCAGACTGCCGGAATTTCTGTCAACCCATCCCCTTGATGAAAATCGCATAGCTGATAGTAAAAACCGCTCTAATTCACTGCCATCAGTTGACTACGTACAGAATATTGAATTCCTGTTAATGAAACACCGAGTGACTTTCCACTACGCAAATAATAAAGATTCTGTCTTACAGGCCCTTCAAAGGGATCTGCCACAACTAAATGGAATTGAAAAAGATGCAGCTATGTATGGTGTCGCTCTGGGGCAATTGCATAATGGTCAGTATGTGCAGGCGACGCAATCCCTTGATGGCCTGCTTAAAAAAGATCCCACACGTATCACTTATGTCATGCTTGAAGCTGATATTGCCAAAGCAGCAGGACAAACTGAGCGTGCGCTCAGCATTCTGGAAAAAAACCTCAAGATCAATCCCAACAATAACCCTCTCACCATGTCCTATGCCAAAACACTGAATGAAAACGGACGTTACGATGATGCAGCCGCAGCACTGGAGCGCCAGTCATTAATTCGTCCCAATGATCCTGAAATCTGGTATCAGCTCGCAGAAATACAGGGCAAAGCGGACAATATCAGCAAAGTCCATCAGGCAAGAGGTGAGTATTTCATTACAGTGGGAGATTTTACTCGCGCCAGAAACCAGTTCAATCTTGCCTTAAATCTGGAAAACGATCGCCTGGTAAAAGCGAAAATTCAGCAGCGCCTGGATTATATTCGCGATCTGCAAAACAGATATTACCGCTAATCTCTTTATTTTTATTTTCCGGATCAATTCAGCCGGCTATTTGAGACTGGCGAAAATCCAGCATGCGCTGAAGTGGTAACATTGCCTTTTCACAAAGCATACGATCCACAAGAATTTCATTACTGTTATTCAACAGTGAATTATGAAGTGTTTCCAAGGTGTTCATTCCCATCCAGGGGCATTGTGCACAGCTTCGGCATGTCGCGCCTTCACCCGCAGTGGGCGCAAGAATAAACTCCTTCTCTGGCGCCATTTGTTTCATTTTATAAAAAATGCCGGCATCGGTGGCCACAATGAAAGTGCTTTCCGGTCTTTCGCAAGCGGCCTTGATTATCTGTGTTGTTGAACCTACGAAATCTGCTATTTCAAGAATGGCCATAGGCGACTCCGGGTGAGCCAGAATTGCCGCTTGGGGGTAGAGATGACGCATCTTCTCCAATGCCTGGGTCTTGAACTCTTCATGGACGATACAGGCCCCATCCCAGATCAACATGTTCTCAGCCCCTGTTTCTTTCTGGATATAGTTCCCCAAATGTTTATCCGGTGCCCAAATCACAGCTTTGCCCTGAGAAGTTAGATGTTCAACCACATCAAGAGCAATAGCAGAGGTTACTACCCAGTCAGATCTGGCCTTTACTTCAGCGGAGGTATTGGCATAGACCACAACTTCATGGTCAGGGTGCGCATCACAAAAAAGTGAGAATGAATCGGCGGGACAACCAAGATCCAGTGAGCATGTTGCTTCCAGAGTCGGCATCAGGATAGTTTTTTCGGGATTGAGGATTTTTGCCGTCTCCCCCATAAATTTCACCCCGGCAACGACAATTGTTTCTGCACTGGTCTGCGTACCAAAGCGAGCCATTTCCAGAGAGTCCGCCACAAAACCGCCACTCTCCTCAGCCAGCGATTGCAGCAGTGCATCGGTATAATAATGTGCCACCAGTACAGCATTGCGTTCTAGCAGCAGCGCTTTGATCCGTGCTTTAAGATCTTCGGCTTTTTCCTTTGATATGGCGTTGCGGGCGGGCACTTTGTCCAGGAACTCTTTGACAAAAGTTCGCTCAGCAGCAAATTCAGATTCCAGGTTTTTGTTAAGTATTGTCATTGGCAATGTCGAACAATAATAAAGCACGGCAATATACCATAAACCGCCTGATTACCTGAGCAGTATTACCTGATTGGTGGCGACAGAAAAACAAGCAATTGGTAAATTTTATGTACGACTTGAGATTAGCTGGTATTCTTTCCACTCAAATCACACGCTATAAATTTTCCGGTATCTGCATGGCAAGCCTGTTAAAACCAACGGATGAAAATCTGAATTTATTACGCAATGTTTTAAAGTCCGGCGGGCTTGTAGCCGTACCGACAGAAACTGTCTATGGACTTGCGGCAAATGCCTTTGACGCTGAAGCTTGTGCAAGGATTTTCACCGCAAAAGGCAGACCAACAAACGATCCACTGATTTGTCACATTGCATCACTTGAGGTAGCTGAATCCATATCCAGCTTTAATGAACTTTCCAGAAAACTTGCCAGACTATTCTGGCCTGGCCCATTAACCCTGATCCTGCCGAAGGCGAAAACTATTCCAGATATTGTTACTGCAGGATTGGCGAGTGTGGCAATTCGTTGTCCAATGCACTCAGTATTTCAACAGTTAATTTCTGAAATCGATTTTCCGCTTGCCGCCCCCAGTGCCAATCCATTTGCCTATATCAGCCCTACCACAGCAACTCATGTGAATGAAAACCTCGGCGAAGATATTGATTATATTTTGGACGGCGGTCCTTGTGAGCTAGGTCTGGAGTCAACAATTATAGATGCACGTGACGAATCCAGTCCTCTCTTACTAAGACATGGTGCATTAAGTCAGGAAGAAATAGAAACTACAGCCGGGATACGACTCATTGATAAGTCTTCAAACATCACACAAGGCCCCTCTGTAGCTCCTGGAAGTGCCTTAAAACATTACAGCCCGAAAACCGGATTAACATTGAGCGCAGCACCAATTAAAGAGCCAGCTGCTGTTAATCCCGACACTGCATATTTATTATGGAAAAAACCTGAAGGGAAAAATGCCGAAAATATTTTCTGGTTGAGTGCCAGTGGTTCACTGACTGAAGCCGCATCGCGTTTGTATGCGGCACTACACGAGATTGATCAATTGGGATACCAACAAATTATTGCGCAGACATTCCCTGAACAGGGAATGGGCAATGCAATTAATGACCGCCTCAGGCGTGCCGCGGCAAAATAAAGTGCCAGCGAAGAGTATCAGACACAGAGAAAAATGGTGGGGCGTGATGGATTCGAACCATCGGCCAAGGGCTTAAAAGGCCCCTGCTCTACCACTGAGCTAACGCCCCAAAACAAAGGCGGACATACTACTCAAAAAGCAAAAAAAAACAAGCCCTAATGCAAGCTAATCTGCATCCTTTGCGTCTTCAAGAACTAAAAGCAGCTGCAAAGGCTGAATACTGCTTAAATATAAACCGTTGGATCAACGACCCCTGCCTCTTCAAAGCCTTTTTTGCGTAAGCGGCAGCTATCACAGCGACCACACGCCCTGCCTCGCGCATCAGCCTGGTAACAGGAAGTAGTTTTGCTGTAGTCCACTCCAAGACTGATGCCTTTACGGATAATTTCAGCTTTAGTGAGATCAATCAAAGGCGTTTCGATAATGATCGAGTCCCCTTCTACGCCCATTTTTGTAGCCAGATTGGCCATATTTTGAAAGGCTTCGATAAAGTCGGGGCGACAATCCGGGTAACCGGAATAATCCAGTGCATTTACACCTATAAAAATTGCTCTTGCTTTAAGCACTTCAGCCCAGCCCAAGGCATAGGCAAGAAAAACAGTATTACGGGCTGGTACATAAGTGACCGGGATGCCTACGCTTTCCTGTTCCGGTACTTCAATGGCTGAATCGGTAAGAGCCGAGCCACCAATGCCGCGCATATCAACCGGTATAACCTTGTAGTCAGCCACCTTGGCAGTCCTGGCCAGCTTTTCAGCAGCCTCCAGTTCAACACGATGCCTTTGCCCATAGTCGAAACTAAGGCCTACACATTCATAGCCTTGATCCTGCGCTATTGCCAGACAAGTGCAAGAATCCAGTCCGCCTGATAACAACACAACAGCTTTGCCAGTTTTGATCTTCGCCATATTTAATGTCCGGACTCATTTCCCCAGAGATATTTATGCAGTTGTACCTGCATTCTTACATCCAGTTGATCTGCCAAAATCCATTCTGCCAATTCTTTGGCTTCAAGTTCCTCATTACTGGGGGAAAACAAAATATCCGCCACTTTTTCTCCAAGCTTGAATTCATTAACTTTCTCACAGGACCATAAATAATCTTCCCTGCTACAAATGACAAACTTGACCTGATCGTGTGGATTCAGGAAAGCGATATTACTTTCCATGTTTCTTTTCACTTCCAGAGAACCCGGTGTTTTCAAATCCAACACTTTTACGACCCGGCTATCTACCCCCGAAACATCCATAGCCCCACTGGTTTCCAGTGACACCTCATAGTTCATCTCACATAGTCTGTTAAGCAAAGCGATACAATCAGGCTGTGCCAAAGGCTCCCCGCCCGTAACAGTGATATACCGAGTCTTGTACTGCTTAAGCTCTCGAATAATGTCATCCAGTGAATACATTATCCCGCCGCTAAAGGCATAGGCTGTATCGCAATACTGACAACGCAGTGGACAACCGGTGAGGCGAATAAAAATTGTAGGCCGGCCCACAGTTCTGGCTTCACCCTGGAGGGAGTAAAATATTTCGCTTATACGCAGTGTCGCGCTCATGTTTTTATCGGAGAAGTCTAGAAAGGAAGATAGATCAGTTACTGATATCGCTCAGATATTCATTGGCAATTTCAATTTCAGAAGTGCTTTCAGGGTATAACTCACTTATTCTGCGCCATTGCACAGCGGCCTGGGAATTATCACCCATTTCACGATAGACAGTACCTAGACGGAGAATGGCAGTTGGTGCCTTTGGGTCTGCCGGAAACTCATTAATCAGACGTTGCAGAACCAAGATAGCCTGTGGGTAGCGACCTGCAAGTTCCATGGCGGCACCTTGCCAGTAAAGTGAATTGGTTAAATACCTGCCGCGGGGATAGCTTTCAATATATTGCTGAAACAGGCTTATTGATTCCGCAAAAGCTTCATCTTCCAATAAAAGATTCAATGCTTCCCGATAAAGCTCCTGTTCTGACTGCGGCGTGCTGACAGCCACAGCAGCACCAGCCACAAGACCATTCCCCACAGGATTAACAGCAGGGTTTCCACCCACCTGATTGCCAGAATTGCCTGAATTATTAAGGTTGCCTGGTAAAATTGTTGAGGAAGGCGGGAGTTGGGCTACGCCCTCTTGCTGGCCGCCCCGAAAAGACTGGATCTGGTTATTTATTTCACTCAGGCGCGAATCAGTATCAAGGTAACGATCTCTTTGTTCGGTCTGCATGCGTCGAATCTGGTAAGACTGCTCATCTACCAGTCCGCGTAAATTTTGTATTTCTGACTGCAATGCTTCCAATTGCAGATACATATTGATCATAACTTCATTTTGAGATTCATTCCGGGAAGTATTATCAGAGGACTGCTGGACTTGCCCCTGATTATTGCCAGCATCAACCACCTGAACAGGAGCCTGGGCAAAAGCTGAGTTAACAGGCAAATTGCTGAAAGCTGCAGTAAGAAAAATCAGGCTCTTGAATATCCGCATAAAGTTAATTCCCCGAAAAAAATAAGCCGGGCGAACCCGGCTTATTTTTCAAGCTTGTTTCCAGACTAGTGCAGTTCTACTCTGCGATTCCTGGCATAGGCAGCTTCTGTGGTACCTGTTGCCACAGGATTTTCTTCACCATAACTAATGGTCTCTAGTTGACGGGAAGCAACACCCTGTACCTGCAGGTAACGCTCAACAGCCTGGGCGCGACGTTCACCCAGTGCCAGGTTGTATTCACGTGTTCCACGTTCATCCGCATGGCCTTCAAGACGATAGCTTGTAGAAGGGTTGTCTTTCAAATGGTTTGCATGATGAACAAGAGCAGCCCGTGCTTCAGCGCTCAGATCTGAACGATCAAATTCGAAATAAAATACTGTCATGCCTAGAGCATTATCGCGCTCACGTACTTGCGATGCAGTCAGGCCGCCATTATCACCAGCGCCAGATGAAGTTGCAGAGCTCCCCCCGTTAGACGTGGAGCTGTCGGAAGAAGTATCCATACTTTCAGAAGCATCCCCCATATCGTCGGTATCGCTGGATGCACATGCCATTAGGGTCAGACTCAATAATAGTGCCATGCCCAATTTGAATACTTTATAAGTTTGCATACCTACTCCTCTCGTTCACTATGCGTTCAATAAGTGTTTACTATGCCGGGGGGGTTAAAACCCTCTAATTTTCTAAAATTTTCGCCGGTAAAACAATACCTTATTTCTGATATTGCGAAATTAGTCAAAAAATGGAGACCATGCGGGCTCCCTGACGTCACCTTGCGCGGATGGTAGCTGGAACTTGACGCGTCCGTCAATGGAAACAGCGTTTAAAATCCCACGATTGCCGGCTTTTGACGCATATATGACCATACTTGCATTAGGAGCAACACTGGGCGATTCATCCAGCGCAGTATCCGTCAGGATTCTCATCGTTCCTCTATCAATATTCTGAATAGCCAAATGATACTCATCACTGGCACTTTCTCGATGCACCATCAGCAAATTAACGCCGTCTGGCAGCATTATACCTTTGGAATTGTAGGTTCCCTGAAAAGTCAGTCTTTCTACCCAGCCTGTTTCCAGAGACACCTGATAAAGCTGGGGTCGGCTGTTACCCCCTCTTTCGGATGTGAAAATCAGGGATTCGCTGTCTGGCGTCCAGCTTGGCTCCGTATCAATCGCGAAATGATTGGTTATACGCCTCAGATCATCTGTCCTTAAATCGAGAACATAAACATCCGGATTGCCATCCTTTGATAACACCATGGCCAGTTTTGTCCCATCAGGGGAAAAAACAGGGGAGCTGTTGATACCGGGAAAATCTGTTATCTGTTCTCTGGTACCCGTTGCCAAATCCTGAATGTAGATACGTGGTCGAGTAGACTCAAAAGACACATAAGCAATCTGCTCACCATCTGGAGACCAGTTAGGTGACATGATCGGCTCCTGAGAATTAAGCAATACCTGGGGACGACCGCCATCTGCATCCGATAAGTTCAACTGATAATAGGATAAATCTTCATTAACCCGCTGTGATGTGACATAGAGAATTTTTGTGGCAAATGCGCCTTTAACGCCGGTGACCTGCTCAAAAATATTATCGCTAATAGTATGCGCCACGTCACGGAGCTGATTGCGGCTGCCGCTTAACACTTCATCAAATATTCTTTCTTCCCTTAATACATCAAATAATTCATATTGTACCTGTAAGGCCGATCCCGCCCCGGTATCATTTATTTTACCAATCAGTAAATAATCAGCCCCCAGAAAACGCCAGTCTCTGAAGAAGACATCTGCCTGCTCATGGGGAGTACTGAGCATGTTCTCCTCGGCAATAGAGGCAAATTCACCGCTATTTCGAAGATTGGCACTCACAATGTCAGTAACATTTTCTTCAAGAAGACCAAAACCATTCCAGTCAAAAGGCACAATGGCTATTTGCACAGGGTTATCAACCCCCTGTGTAATTACGATTTGCAGCTGAGCATAACCTTGGGGTGACAATAAAGAAGATACCAGGAGAAAAATAAAGGTTAATTTCCTGCCTAAAATGCTCATCGCAATAAATCCTCGGGTCTGAAAACTAAAGTAAAGGTTCTGAAATTTCTCTCAAAGACTGCATTATCCAGATCCTGCAATTCCGGGAAACGGTCAGCCCGTTCCACCGCCTGCAGTACAGAACGATCGAACACATCATCACCGCTGGGCTGTACGATATTAACCGCAACCATCTCTCCCGTTGGAACCAGTTGCAGCCTCACCACCGCTGACATGCCGTTACGGGCACTGGGTGGTATTTGCCAGTTCTGACTAATAATTTTTCGAATTATACCTGCGTATTCTGCGACAATCAGATTTTCACTGGCAATCTGATTTGCCTGGGCCTCCTGTGTAACTCGCGTTGCCGCATCACGCTCCGCTTGCTGTTGAGCCAGACGCTGCTGTTCTCTCAGACGAGCTTCTTCTGTAGCCCTTGATCGCGCTTCCTCGGCTTGACGCTGCCGTTGCGTTTCTTCATCAGCAACACGCTGACGCGCAATATCTTGCTGCCGCTGAAGCTCTTCCCTATCGCGGGCCTGCTGCCTTTCTCTTTCCTGCTGCGCTTCCCTTTCTTCTCTTGCTCTGACATCGCGTGCATTTTGTTCGCGACGACGCTGATCTGCAATACGTTCCTGCTCAATTCGTTCCAGACGACGCAGACGCTGGGGATTCACATCAATAGCCGTAGCGGTAACTATGACAGGGTCTTCAATGGTTACAAAATCAGAGGGATCTATACTCCTGCCTAAAATAAACAAAAACAGGCAGCCGTGCATTAGCACCGAAGCAATTACTGCAGGCGGATAGCCTTCAAATTTCAGTAACAATGCCATCGGATGGAATTTTTTCATGATTAGTCTATAAGCAGAATCAGCCGTTAATTCTCGGCAGAAGGAGGTTGAGTAATCAGCCTGAGGTTATCAGCACCTGATGCAGCCAGTGTCGACATCAGTCTGGTCACTACACCGTAATTCACCGAATTATCTGCTTCAACAAAAACCGGCACTGCTGGATTGACGGTAAGAATTTTAGTGACGTCTTCCTGGATGCGTTCAAGAGGCACTGGCTGTGGATCCTCTTCAGCACCCAGACTAATAAAATATTCACCTTCACTATTAATTGAGACAACCAGTGTCGTCTCATCACTGTTTTCAACCGGCTCTGCATCCGCCTGAGGCAAATCTACCTTAATGCCCTGTGTTATCAGGGGAGCTGTGATCATGAACACAATTAACAGCACCAGCATCACATCAATCAACGGAACAACGTTAATTTCTGCCATTTGTTTACGACGACGCGGCCTGTCCACAGAACTACTCCTCTACTCTTCTGGTGTGAGCCTGACGATGCAAGATACTGGAAAACTCGTCAGTAAAAGTCATGTAACTGTGAATAATGGAATCCACATTGGCGGCATAACGGT
>JABIPQ010000098.1 GCA_018698975.1 Gammaproteobacteria bacterium | reverse complement strand
GTCGCGCAAGTAACCAGATGGACTTTGGCTTCCAACCTGACACCGGACATTCCCAACGGCTCCTTAACACCTTCCTGGGAATCAATGACGTATTCCTGCGGCAATATATGCAGCACTTTCTGATCAGCGGGAATTGCAACTGCCTGCGCCGCATCGATAACCCGCTCAATGTCAGCTGCATACACTTCTTTATCCCTGATTGCGACGATACCGTGGGAATTCATGCTACGTACATGACTGCCCGCAATACCTGCATAGACAGAGTGAATCTGGCAGCCCGCCATTAATTCAGCTTCTTCTACCGCACGCTGGATAGACTGGACAGTGGATTCAATATTAACCACGGTACCTTTTTTTAGGCCTCGTGATTTATGTCTTCCAATCCCCACTATATTCAAGCCGCCTTCTTCATTGATCTCACCGACAATGGCCACAACCTTGGACGTACCGATATCCAGGCCAACTATCATATTTCCACCATTCAAGTTACTCATGGAAAGCAACTCCTTTTTATTCATTTGTTGAAACCTGGTCATAGCGAAACGACCTCTGAAACTTTATTTTCTTTAGTTTTTACTGCAATACCGCTCATATACCGTAAATCTATTGATTCAATGTCAGGCATTTGTTCAATTAGTGCTGGCTCTGCAAACTCAACCAGGCGCTTCATTCTTTTCATCACTTCGGACTTGCCTACATTTACTCCCACACCATTGGCAAGGGTGAGTTTCCATGCACTGCGTTCACTCAAATTAAGTTCTGCAATTTTCAAACCGCGTTGATAGAGCAACTGACTGAACAATTGATACTGTTCCATCACCTGCCGTTCGCTGCCTGTCGGACCCGACAAAATTGCCAAACTTTCAAGACCGATAATGTTCTCTGGCGAGAAAATAGCGCCATCCTGATTCAATAAACGGGTATCTCCCCAACGTGCAATAGCTTTTTCTTCTACTACACTGAGCACAATAGTGTCTGGCCACTCACGACGGATATCCACAGACCTGATCCAGGGCATAGCTTCCAACTCAATTTTTATTTCATCCATATCCACTAACAGCAAACTTTCACTGATATAGCTGTTCACCGCGCCCAACACTTTCTGTTCAGAGATAAAATTAATTTCACCTTCAATGTTGACCTGCTCTACTCTGTGATTAGCGACGTTTTCCACCACGTTGGGTGTGGACACAAGGCCATAACCGCATGCTCCCAGAAAAACCATGAACAACAATGTTTTCCAAATCCCCGCTGTACTGACTGTTGCTGCCGGTGCCGCATGCCTGGTCTTTGCACTGGCGCCGCTTTTGCGTTGCTGCTTGCGATTGTTACGCTTTTTACCCGGCATCAGGATTTCCATGATTAATCTCTCTCCCGATCAATATGGCTACTGGCAAGAATTTCCAGTACCAGCTCATCAAAGCCGATTCCCGCCTGCTTTGCGGCCATGGGAACCAGACTGTGGTCGGTCATCCCTGGCACGGTATTCACTTCAAGTAACCAGAAATCGCCTTCGTTATCTCTCATAACATCAACGCGTCCCCAGCCATAACAGCCCACAGCCTCATAAGCATTTCTGGCAAGTTCGCCAAGCACTTTTTCTTCATCCGCTGACAAATCACAGGGGCAAAAATAACTGGTTGCATCAGAAAAATATTTAGCGTCATAATCGTAAAAATCATTTTTCGCCTTCATTCCCACAACCGGTAGTACACTATCCCCGAGGATCGCTACCGTATATTCGGGCCCGTCAATAAATGTTTCTGCGATAACGGCATTGTCATACTTGAGCGCAAGTGCAAAGGCTTTTTCCAATTCACTGGCATTGCTTGCTTTTGAAATACCAATACTGGAGCCTTCTTTGACCGGTTTTACAAAAACAGGCCCCAGATCATTAATAATCGAACTCCATTCAGAACTGCTATTCAAAGAGGTAAATGCAGGTGTATTCAGCCCAAGGTTCTGCCAAAGGCGTTTACAACGCACCTTGTCCATAGCCAATGCAGAAGCCAGCACACCACTACCGGTATAAGGAATATTCATCAATTCCAATGCACCTTGCACTTTGCCATCCTCTCCTTTCCTGCCGTGTAGCATGATCAAAACCCGATCAAAATCACTACCCAGCAAATCAGCAAAAACATCTTTGCTTTTAAAATCAATTGCAGTGGCATCCACCTTGCTTCTAAGTAAAGAATCCAAAACAGCACTACCACTTAGTAAGGAAATTTCCCGCTCTGCAGAATCTCCCCCCATGAGGACAGCGACTCTGCCAAATTCTTCAGGTTTATAGGCGTTGGCTTCAGTCATAACCCAACCCGTCCCTGTCTAGCTCTTTGGATAAAATGCCGATACTGCCTGCACCTTGAGTCAGCAAAATATCGTCACTGATTAACAGGTCTTTCAGAATATTTCTGATTTCTGACTGATCCTTCACAAACACAGGATCAATCTGTCCACGCTGCCTGATGCTGCGACATAAGCTCCTGCTATCAGCACCTCTGATAGGCGCTTCCCCTGCGGAATACACATCCAGCAGTAGCAATAAATCAACTTCTGACAACACATCAACAAAGGCATCATAAAGATCATGTGTTCTGCTATAACGGTGTGGCTGATAAATCATGACCAGCCTTTTTTCTGGCCAGCCTGCTCGTATCGCCTTGATATTGGCAGCCACTTCAGTTGGATGATGGCCATAGTCATCTACCAACATGACTTCACCATTTTCAATGACCAAAGGCTCTTTAATATCAAAGCGCCTGCTCACCCCGCTAAACCCGGCCAGGCCTGTCACAATATCCTCATCACTAAGACCTTCATCAGTGGCCACAGCAATAGCAGCTGTTGCATTCAGTACGTTATGAATGCCTGGCATGCTCAGTCTTAAGTCCAGGGGTTTAGCAGGCGCCGGACGTTCAAGTCTGAAGCAGGAAATGTTGCCTTTTTGTTCAACATTGGTGATCTGAAAATCGGCAAAATCTGACTGTCCATAGGTCAATACCGGGCGTGATATTTTTGGCAACAGTTCCTGAATAACCGGGTCATCCACACATAAAACTGCCAGCCCGTAAAATGGCAGGTTATGAATAAAGTCGATAAAGGTCTGCTTCAACTTTTCAAAGTCACCGTCATAGGTCACCATATGGTCTTCATCTATATTGGTAACTATCGCGACCATGGGTTGCAGATGCAGGAATGAAGCGTCACTCTCATCGGCTTCAGCCACCATAATATGACTGTCTCCCAACTTGGCATTGGTGCCGGCACCATTAAGAATTCCTCCTATCACATAGGTGGGATCCAGATTGCCCTGAGCCAGTAATGTCGCCATTAAACTAGTAGTCGTAGTCTTGCCATGGGTACCGGCAATGACTATGGAATGACGATATCGCATTAATTCAGCAAGCATTTCCGCTCGGCGAATAATCGGGACTCTGAGATTAGTGGCTGCCACTATTTCTTCATTGGCATGGTCAATTGCAGTGGAAACCACGACGACATTGGCCCCTTCTATATTTACCGCTTTGTGGCCAATAAAAATTGTTACTCCCAGAGATTGCAGGCGTTCAGTGACTGGTGAAGTAGCAATATCTGAACCGGTTATTTCATAACCCTGGTTGAGTAATACTTCTGCAATTCCACTCATGCCCGCACCACCAATGCCGATAAAATGAAGTCTGCGAATTCGACGCATTTCAGGAATATCACCATTGCGAGTAATGTTGTGAGCCACTTCAGGCATAACATGCCTCCATGCACAAGCTTGCAGCTTTCTCAGTGGCATTTGGAGAACCCGCTTTACGAGCATTATTTGATGCCTGTTGCAGAAGCGAGCGGTTATTAGAATATTTCTCAATCAAAAGTTTTAATTTCTGCGCATCAAGAGCATCTTGCTGAATAACATCAGCCGCACCTGCGCGCTCCAGATAACCCGCGTTTTCTGTTTGATGATCATCAACGGCATAGGGAAATGGAATAAGAATGGAAGCCAAACCAACAGCGGCTATTTCAGAGACTGTCATGGCACCCGCGCGCGCAATAATAATATCTGCCCAGCAATAGCTCTCTGCCATATCTTTGATAAAAGGCAGCACCTGAATTGAACCATTCGTAGCAAGTTGGTGTTGACGATAAAACTCCCGAGTTTCTTCCAGATTACGGTTTCCACATTGATGAATAAGATCTGGCCGAGCCTCTTCACTCATGAGCGCGAGCATGGCAGGAATGGTCTTGTTAATCGCTACAGCACCCAGGCTTCCACCAATTACCAGAACACGTAAGGCTCGCTCAGCATCCCCGGGTTGATCCAACCGGGCGGCCCCTAAATCAGCAATCTCCTTACGTACCGGATTTCCAACTACTACAGTGTTGCCAGGTCTGATAAATGATTTCAGCAGGCGATTCCCGGTAATTTCTCTTTTCCGCTCAAAGGCACCAGGAAAAGCTTCCATCACTGTCGAGGCCAGAGGAAAAAGCAGTTGATTAGTCAAGCCTGCAATTGCATTTTGCTCATGGATCAACAGTTTTTTCCTGAGTAGCCATGCTGCCAGGCCACCGGGACCTGTAACAAATCCCCCCATTCCCAATACGCAACCAGGTTTAATTTGTATAACCTTGCGCATGGCTTGAATAACGGCAAGCAATATTACGAAAGGTGACAGTAGTTTTTTAAACAGGCTTGTCCCTCTCAAACCGGCGACAGAAATAAAGTGCAATGGAATGTCCGTTTCAGATATAACGCTCGCTTCAAGACCTTTCCGTGTGCCAAGCCATTCCACCTGCACACCACTGGACTTTAGATATTCAGCAATGCTCAAGGCTGGAAACACATGCCCGCCTGTGCCTCCTGCCATAATGAGTATTTTTTTATTACTGTTATCTATTGTCATTTTTTCCGGTTCAAGCACTTACGCTTGCTTTCCTGCCCCCTGCTTGATGGTTTTCAATATCAATTTTTAGCAACAGAGCCACCATTGCCATGCAGGTCAACAGGCTGGAGCCGCCATAACTGATAAATGGCAAGGTCAAACCCTTGTTAGGTAACAAGCCAACATTGACTGAAACATTGATTGCCAGCTGGGCAACAAAAATAAAAGTAAAACCGTAGGCTGCATAAGCCGCAAAAAAATTACCTGTCTGCTCATTCTTTCTGGCGATAATCAGGGCGCGACAAATAAAGGCGGTAAAAATAACAAGCAAGACAAGGACGCTGATCACGCCCAGTTCTTCTGCAATGATGGCAATAATGAAATCTGTGTGACCATCTGGCAGGAAGTACATCTTCTGAATACTGTTACCAAGCCCCATGCCAAACCATTCCCCTCTACCAAAACCAATCAGGGCCTGGGCAAGCTGATAACCAGAACCAAAAACAATATCTTCGTGGAAAGGATCTTTTAAGGCCTGCAAATAGGAAGTCACCCGTCGCATGCGATAACCAGAAGTGAATATCATTGCCGAACCAGCAGCAATTAAAAGAATCGCAGAGAGCAGGAAGTGCCAGAAACGAGCGCCAGCAAGAAACAGCATTGCCATCACTGCAAACATGATGACGACTACTGCGCCAAAATCAGGTTCCATAAGGAGCAGTAATACCGGTAGTGCCATCAGCATGAAGGGCAGTAAAAACCCTTTCAGATTGCTGCATATGTATTCATGATGCTTACTCAGCAAGCCTGCCATGAAAAACACAATAAGAATTTTTGACGGCTCCGACACCTGAAGAGTCATAAAGCCTAAATTAATCCAGCGAGTCCCTCCGCCTGCGGTATAGCCAATTCCAGGAACCAGCACCAAGGTCAAAAGTAAAAGGGTTATAAATAACAAGAAGTTGCTGCCTTGTTCCCACCAGCGCAATGGAATATTAAAAACACACACCGCGCCCAGCAGTCCAAGAAAAATAAATACCAACTGGCGTTTGAAATAGTAGAACGGATCACTATGCAAATTTTCACCGATCTCAACAGAAGCCGAAGTCATCATTACCAAACCGACAAAGATCAACAGCATCGCGAGCACGATGAGCCAGCTATCACCATAATAGGGCCGGGTCTGATGCTGTTGTTGCATTATCGCCTGCATAATCAATGCAGCTCCCCAACACAGTGAATAAAAGCATCACCGCGCTCTTCATAATTACTAAACATATCGAAACTGGCACAGGCAGGAGATAGCAGTACCACATCGCCACTATTGGCTTTTTCATCTGCCAACCTGACCGCATCTTCAAGAGAAGCTACCGTTACAGTCATTACCGCACCGTTAAGTGCCTCATCAATCAAACCGGCATCTTCCCCAAACAGGATCGCCAACTGTCCATAAGCTAATAAAGGCTGTTTTAGTGGACTGAAATCTGCCCCCTTCCCCTGACCACCAGCAAGCAAAATAATTTTTCCTTTCCCACCCAGACCATTTACTGCGGCAATACAGGCGCCCACATTGGTACCCTTGGAATCGTTGTACCAGTTCACACCTTTTTTCTCAGCCACCCACTGACAACGGTGAGATAGACCGGGGAATTCTTTCAAAGTAGCCAGCATTTTTTCCATTGACAGTCCTGCAGCATTGCCAAGAGCAAGAGCTGCCAAAGCATTTGCAATGTTATGAGTGCCGGCAATTTTGAGTTCTGAAACCGGCATCAATGCTTGTTGGTTAAAAGCCAGGTACTGGCAGCTGTCTCTGGATACCAGAGAAAATTCGCTGGCCGTATTTTCAGAAAGGGTGAAGTGCCATTGCCTGACATCATCTGGCAAGGTAATTTGACTGGAGACATCATCATCGTTAATCACCGCCTGACGACAGTTCTGGAAAATTCTTAGCTTGGCCTGTTTGTATTCATCAAAGGAGGAATATCTATCCATGTGATCCTGACTTAAATTCAACACTGTCGCTATTTCTGCACCAAGGTTTTCTGTGGTTTCCAACTGAAAACTTGAAAGCTCCAATACATACAGACTTGAAGGCGCCTCCTGTAGCAGATCAAGCACTGGCAAGCCTATGTTTCCTGCAACAGCCACATTAATACCTTCAGCTTTTGCCATCTCACCCACTAAAGTCGTGACTGTGCTTTTTGCATTTGAACCAGTGATAGCAACAATCGGCGCAGTAATAGACTTGGCAAAAATATCCACATCGCCAGTAACCGGAACACCGCCAACAATGGCGCTCTGTATTGCCGGTATTTTTTGGTTCACACCTGGACTAACAATCAGTTGCTTAGCACTCATCAGCGTCTGAGGATCAAGCTCTCCAAGTTCGAGCTCAACATCAGGACACTCAGCTCTCAACTGCTGCAATCCAGGCGGATTCTTTCGGGTGTCCAGCACCTTGAATTTTTCATGTCGGCTAGCAAGATAGCGGGCACAGGAAAGTCCGGTCTTGCCAAGACCTATCACAACTTTCATTTTTTCTTCTGTGTGCACGTTTTGCATTTTCTTTTTTGCTATTGCCTTATAGTTTCAATATTTTTTTAACGTAGTTTTAATGTAGCCAGACCAAACAACACCAGGATGATAGTGATGATCCAGAAGCGCACGATGACTCTGGGTTCTGGCCAGCCCTTTAATTCAAAATGATGATGCAGGGGAGCCATACGAAAAATTCGTTTTCCAGTTAATTTGAATGAAGCAACTTGCAAAATGACGGACAGTGTTTCCATTACAAACACACCACCCATAATGATCAGTACTATTTCATGCCTGACAATCACGGCAACCAGACCCAAAGAAGCACCCAACGCCAGGGCACCTACATCACCCATAAAAATTTGTGCGGGATATGTATTGAACCAGAGGAAGCCAAGGCCGGCCCCAGCCAGAGCGCCACAAAATATCCCCAGCTCTCCTGCTCCGGCAATATATGGAATATTAAGGTAGGCAGAAAATTCAATATTCCCGGTCAAATACGCAATAATCCCCAGAGCCGCCGCCACCATTACTGAAGGCAGAATAGCCAGGCCATCCAGACCATCGGTCAGGTTTACGGCATTGCTAAAGCCAACAATCATGAAGTAAGCAAGGACTATGTAAAAAGGACCAAGATTAAGGGCAAAATCTTTAAAGAAAGGAATAAACAGCTGGGTATCGGCAGGTACAGAAGCTATGGAATAAAGATAGATACCTGCACCAGCCCCGATTAATGATTGCCAGAAATATTTCCAGCGTGCTGGCAGTCCTTTGGGATTCTGCTCAAAGACTTTACGATAATCATCTACCCAGCCAACCGCGCCATACAAGCCCGTCACTACCACAACAACCCATACATAGGGATTAGAGAGATCCGACCACAACAGACTACTAATAATGATGCTGATCAGAATCAGTGCTCCGCCCATCGTTGGCGTACCCGCTTTACTCAAATGACTTTCCGGACCGTCATCCCTGATCACTTGCCCGATCTGGTGATAATTCAGACGCCTGATCATGTAAGGCCCTATCAGCAGCGACAACGCCAATGCGGTTAAAATTCCCAAAATGCCTCGAACAGTCAGATATTGAAATACCTGAAAACCTGAGTTGAATTGAGACAGGTATTCGGTCAGAAATAGCAACATGAGAAAATGTTCTCCTTTGCATTAAAACGGTTAAGAGATAAAAACCTTATTCCAAAAATATTGCTGCCAAGATTCAGGTTCATACTTTTTCTGCCTGTATCTGATTAAGCAGTTTTTCCATTCCCTGGCTTCTTGATCCCTTAATTAGCACAGTGACCGCGTCACCCAATAAAGGATGAATGGTTTCAGCAAAACGCTCCCGATCAGTCAGGCCTATGCCACCTTCACCAAAAGCTGACACAGCTAATTTGCTTAACTCACCCACACCTATAAAAACCTCGATACCTTTCTGCTTCGCATAGCTTCCAATCTCCTGGTGCGCTAGGTCAGCATCCTTACCCAGTTCGCCCATATCACCCATCACTACTATCCTGGTGCCCTGACTTAGGGCTAAAACATCAATTGCTGCGTGGAATGAAGAAGGACTGGCGTTATAGGTATCGTCAATTAATATAGAATTTTTCTGTCCGGGGACCACAGACATTCGGCCTTTCACAGCAGCAAATTTTTCCAGGCCTGCTTTTACCTGGGCAAGTTCCGCACCGGCAGTTATCGCCATTGCCGCAGCTGCCATTGCATTGCAAACATTATGTTTACCAGAGACCTGCAGATTTATATTCACAGCTCCTTTTGATGAGTTAAGCCTGAAACTCACTCCCTGGAATTCCTGCAAATCTATCTGGTCAGCAAAATAATCAGCAGAGCTATTGCCATTACCGCTAACGCTCACCAGGTGCTTACCCAGAGAATGAATTTCGTTTATAAATTGTTCCGCGAAATGATCATCCAGATTGATCACGGCTGTACCACCAGCTTCAATTTTCTGCCAAATTTCTGACTTGGCTTTTGCAACCCCTGCCAGATCACCAAACCCTTCCAGGTGGGTGCCGGCAATATTGGTAATATGTCCAATTTTGGGTCGGGTTAAGCCGGCGCTATAGGCAATTTCATTGGGACCATTGGCACCAAGTTCAATGACAGCAAATTCATGCTGCTCTTCAATTTTTATCAAACTCAATGGCACACCCAGGTCATTATTCAGATTACCCTGAGTCATAATGACTTCGCCGCATTCCCCCAGTATTTTTGCCGTCATTTCTTTTACTGAAGTTTTGCCCTGACTACCTGTCAACGCAATGACGCAAGCCTTGGAACGATTGCGATTCATAGCACCGATCTTGCCCAATACCTGGCGCGTGTCATTAACCGTCATTACCGGTATATCAATGGCAACCAGTTCGTTGGCTTCCATACCGGCAACAATGCCACAGGCCTTTTTTTCCACAGCAGTCGGAATGAAATCATTGCCATTGAAATTTGGCCCTTTCACAGCAATGAATAACTCATTCGGCTTAAGGGTTCGTGTGTCTATAGACACGTCACAGAAAACAGCATCACCACCGGTAATCAAACCGCCAGCTTCTTCCTGAACTTCCTGCAAATTCATTAACCCAATCACAATTTTTTCCTGAACTCCCGGGACTTGCTTTTAAATCGAAAAACGTTTGTTCAAACTTATTCTGGCTTGCTTCACATCACTAAAAACCATGCGATTACCACCAACATCCTGATACTCCTCATGCCCCTTACCTGCTATCAGCACAATATCGCCCTCTTTGGCATTGCTGATGGCGTAATCAATAGCCAATGCACGATCACTTTCCACAACCACATCAGTTTTTCCGGAAAGGCCCGCCTGAATCTGTTTGATAATTGCGCTGGAATCCTCGTTGCGCGGATTGTCATCGGTGATAATCATCCTGTCAGCCATTTCCTCGGCAATTTCTGCCATTAAGGGACGTTTGCCCTTATCCCTGTCACCGCCACATCCAAACACGCACCAGATTTCTCCCTGGCTATGCTGACGCAAGGCTAATAAGGCATTTTTCAGGCCATCCGGAGTATGGGCATAATCAACAACGACAGGGACAGGAAAATCTCCAAGGATTTCCATGCGCCCTTTTACAGGTGAAACCGCTGCTATTTTTTCCAGAATGTTTTTGAAATTAAAATTCGCTTTGTCAGCTTCTGACGCCATCACTGTGGTCAACACTGCAAGGATATTGCTGACATTGAAAGAACCGGCAAGATTGCTTCTTAATCGTCCCTCTCCCCAGGGAGTGATCACATCAATAGAAAAACCTGATCGATGAAATTCCACTGATTGCGGATATACATTTGCCTTGGGGTTATTCAGGCTATAAGTAAACGATTTCACATTTTGTCCAAGACTATTGAGTATCTTGGCACTAAACATGTCATCCATATTTACTATGGCAATTTTCAACTGCGGATTAATAAACAGCTTTCTTTTTTCTTCACCATAAGCGTTCATGCCACCGTGATAGTCCAAATGATCCCGGCTCAGATTGGTGAACACAGCTATGTCGAACTCACTTGAATTTACCCGGTTCTGGCTCAACCCATGGGAGGACACTTCCATAACCATGGCATCGCTATTCTGGATTCGTACTTCCTCAAATATTTTTTGCACGGTAATAGCATCAGGTGTCGTACCCGGACCTGTTTCATCATAGTGATAATCTTCACCATAAATGCCATAGCCCAGGGTGCCACTAACACCGCACTTGTAGCCAAGCATGCTTAAACACTCGGCAACAAACTGACAACAACTTGTTTTGCCATTTGTCCCGGTTATACCAATCAGATTAAAGGCTGCAGCCGGGTAATCAAAAAATCGTGCCGCTATTTTGCCGATTCTCATGGAAAGCTTTTCTACCGGGATGATCGGAATGCCTTCTCTTTCTGTAATTTCGCACCACTCGTCATCAGCTTCTACCAAAATTGCTTTTGCGCCACTGGCGATGACGTCATTAACAAAATCACGACCGTCATGGGAAGCGCCCTTGTAGGCAAGGAAGAGATCTCCAGCTTCAATACGACGGGAATCAATTTCAATACCAGTTAAATCAACGTCCATACTTTCAGGAATAGCCATATCTTCTGCGAGCAATTCAGACAAACGCATCTGTCTGGACATAATTTCTGCTGTATTCATAAATCGCTCCAGCTTATTGCTTGGCTTTCTTCTACGGTATCGGGCGGCACATTAAGAATTCGCATTGCTCCAGCAGCTATCTTTGCAAATACAGGAGCAGCAACTTGTCCGCCACCATACTCTTCACCTTTAGGCTCATGGATGGAAACAACAGCAACAATTTTTGGATTATGTGCAGGCACAAAACCGGCAAAATAGGAGTTATAATTTTCTTCGTCATATCCGCCACCCACGTTGTAGTACCAGGCCGTGCCGGTTTTACCTGCAACCTGATAGGAAGGAATAGCAGCCCTGACACCGGTTCCGCCTAGCTTGGTGCTAACGACAGTTTCCAGCATTGAATTTACTTGTCTGGCTAACCCGGCATCAACAACCCTCTCTCCCAAAACAGGACCTTCTGTTTTCAACAGTGAAACCGGCTTACGAATGCCTTCGTTAGCATAAATCATATAAGCCTGAGCCATTTGCAGTGGCGTGACCTGGAAGCCATAGCCATAGGCCAAAGTGGCAATATCGGATTTGCTCCATCTGGAAAAGTTGGGTAGCACACCGGTAGCTTCACCAGGAAAACCTGTGCCGATGGCGGCACCAAAACCGACTCGGGACAATACATCCAGCATTGGCCCCTCTCCCATGGCCAGACCCAATTTGATAGCACCAACCTGACTGGACTTTGTAATGATTTTCTTCAGATCTACTTCTTTATAATTGACCGGATCTTTTTTGGTTGAGCCATCAACCTGGATATAGCCTGGGTTGGTATCAATGATGCTATTGCTGTCAAACAGCCCACTTTCCAACGCGGCAGTTATGGTGAAGGGCTTTACCGTAGACCCAGGTTCAAGCAAATCAACAATGGCGCGATTGCGCATCTCATTATCATCAAGACTGATGCGATTATTGGGGTTATAGGAAGGCTGACTTACCATGGCCAGCACTTCACCTGTTTCCACATTCAGAACAACGGCAGTGCCGGCTTTGGCATAGCGCCGGGTAACCTCTTCTTTTAATGCCTTGTAGGCCAGAAACTGAATCCTGCTGTCTATGCTAAGCACAAGATCATTGCCAGGCTCTGCGACACTATTGATTTTAACTTCGCGGATAATGCCGCCGCGCCGATCCTTTAAAACCTGTTTTGATCCAGGCTTTCCCTGTAGCCAGTCTTCATAAGCAAGTTCCAGGCCTTCTTGCCCGACATCGTCACTATTAGTGAGCCCGACAACATGAACAGCCACTTCACCCAAAGGATAAAATCGTTTGTATTCCTCTTGCGAATAAACACCACGAATTTTTAAATCAAGAATTGACTGCACTTCTGCAGGAGGCAGGCGACGCTTTATATACAAAAATTCCCGTTCAGCATTATCCTGAACCTTGTTCCGCAACACATCGGTATTGATCTCAATACTGGCAAGTGCTGCTGCGAGTTTATTCCAGGCCTCAGGGTTAGGGATGATTTCGCGGGGGTTTAGCCAGAGAGACTGAACAGGCGTACTGATAGCCAGCGCCTGACCATTCCTGTCCATGATATTGCCACGATGAGCGACGATGACATCATTGCGTACTGTTCTTTTATTTCCCTGCTCCTGCAGCACTTCGTTATTAATTACCTGAAGATCAAGAAGCTTCCAGCTGACGACACCAAGCAGAGTGATAGCTACCGTAGAAACCAGACAAAGTCTCCAGACAGGCTGTTTATTAATAGCGGCTCTAGTCACCAGACACTACCACCACATTCTCCGTTGCCGGGATCTTCATTCCCAGCTCTGCTATTGCCAAATTTTCAATTCGACCCTGTGAAACAAGACTGCTTTGTTCCAGTAACAACTGACCCCATTCCACTTGCAGGCCATTTCTTTGTCTTTCCAGTTGTTGCAATTCGTTTAACAAATGCCTGCTCTTATGCGTAGAAAAAATTACGCCTGTTGCCGAAGCAGTTGTAGCTACCAGCAAGCTGAACAGGCACAACCACAACTTCAGGCTGATTCTGTTATCTAACTCCTTTAACTGCTTTCCTTTTTCTTTTTTGTTTCTGGTTCTCACCATGCCAAACCTTTCTCATTTATTAGTTCAGCTTCATAAATAGAGGTTTAGAAAAAAAGCACCTGTCAGGCGATCTTTTCTGCCACTCTTAACACCGCGCTTCGTGATCGAATATTTACTGCCAGCTCCTGGGAACCTGCTTTTATTTGTTTACCAATTTTTTTCAGGCGTGGATTTAATTGAGCCTGTGTAACCGGCATATCTGGCGGAAAGTCATCGCCTTTTTCCTGCTTGTTAATAAACTGCTTAACAATTCTGTCTTCCAGGGAATGGAAACTGATCACTACCATCCGCCCGCCAATATCTAAAATTTCCAGAATTCCGGCTAGCGCCGCTTCCAGATCGTTTAGCTCACTATTGATATAAATTCTGATTGCCTGAAAAACCCGGGTTGCAGGATGCTTGTGCTTTTCCCATGCCGGGTGGGCCTGTTTTACTATTTCTGCCAACTGCATGGTGCTGGTAATACGAGAATTTTGTCTTTCAGCGACAATGGCGCGGGCTATTCGCCGGGAGAACTTCTCTTCTCCATACTCAAAAAACACGCGTACCAACTCTTCTTCCTTCGCCCTTGCAATCCACTCTTCAGCAGTAAAGCCTGCCTGGGTATTCATGCGCATATCCAACGGGCCTTCCTTTGAAAAGCTGAAACCTCTTGAGCCATCATCCAATTGCGGAGAAGACACACCCAAATCAAGAAGTACACCGGAAACCTTGCCCATGACCTGGTGAATACCGGCCAGTTCCTCTATATCTGCAAAGCTGCTATGTGCCACCATCACTCTCTTGTCTTGCTCTTTTAAAAGGTGAGCCTCCTGGATAGCTTCCAGGTCCTTGTCGACCACCAGCAACCTGCCCTGGCCCGACAACTTGTCTAAAATTTTTCGACTATGGCCACCCCTGCCAAAAGTGCCATCTATGTAAAATCCATCTTCATCTGTAACCAATGCATCAACTGCTTGTTGCAACAGTACTGACTGATGCTGGAAGTCTTCCACGAGTTAAAGGGACAAGCCTTTAAGCTCTTCAGGCATTTCTTCTTCTGTTTCTTCCTGATTGAGCCAGCTTTCACGTTTGGCATTCCAGGCATCTTCATCCCACAATTCAAATTTTTTGCCCTGTCCTACCAAAACAACTTTCTTCTCAAGACCTACATAAGTTCTCAGCGTTGGTGGAACCAGGATGCGACCACTACCATCAAGCTCGACATCGTTTGCATGCCCTATAAAAAGTCCCTTGAGTTTTTTACTGGTAGCGTTGAAACTTGGCAGTGCTTCAACCTTGCGCTGGATTTCTTCAAATTCATTGAGGGGATATACAACCAGACACTCGCCATCGGTTGCTTCAATGGTTACGACCATTTTGCCCTGGCAGTGATCGTCAATAATTCCACGATAGCGAGAAGGGATGGCCATACGCCCCTTCGCATCGAGATTTATTGAGTTCAAGCCACGAAATAACAAAATTAAGGTCCTTTATGCTTTTTATTGCCTACAAAGTTTTTATCGTTTGCCAAAAAGCGGCAGGTATTGGGCATTTTTTGGGAAGGAACACCTTTACCTCCCATTCTGACCCACTTTCTGCTACTTCTTACCACTTTTCCGCACTATAGGCAGGGATATCCAACAAATCAAGCACTTAATTGCACTAATTTGAGTAGAAAATGAGGGTAAATGCGCCGAAAATCGACAAAACAGTCAAAAACGGGCAGTAAGGGGGAGGTTTAAAATTAATAATTTACAACATACTAAGATGTGAACTTAAAGTAGTTTCTTAAGTCTGGAGAGGGTTTTTAAGTTTTTTTTATTTTGAGAAGAAAGTCTCAAGTTACAAGTCTCAAGTCGGAATAGCTGTGACATCGCCAGCTCACTTAAACTATTAAGCCTGTATTAAAGGCTTGTACCCTTAACCTGGGGCACCATTACTTGTAACTTGTAACTGCTGTTAATTGAGTTAGCCGGTAAGCCGGGTTCTGTCTTGGGCAATCATTCATCTAGGCATCACGTCACCGTAATGCTCATGCAGCCTACCCGAATCCAGTGCGAGCCGCACCATTGGATTCCTATTTGGCCTTGCTCCCAGCGGGGTTTACCATGCCATGGAATGTTGCCACCCATGCGGTGCGCTCTTACCGCACCATTTCACCCTTACCTCATCACTCCGAAGAATAACGCGGCGGTTTATTTTCTGCTGCACTTTCCGTAGGCTCGCGCCCCCCAGGTATTACCTGGCACTGTGCTCTATGGAGCCCGGACTTTCCTCTAGTTAAAAACTAGCGATTGCCTGGCCAACTCAGCTTGCAAGGTTACGCAAGCAAGATTGGAAATTCAATAAAAACTTTATCTGCTTTTTTCAAGCCTTGATTTTCAGCTTTATTATTTCTTATCTTTTTTTTGATCAAGACCAGCCTGATAAAAAGTATTTTTTCCCAGTCCGGTAATCTTTGCTGCCAGTGCCGAGGATTGTTTCAGTGGTAGTTCATCAAGCAGAGTATTAAAAATATGCAGCGCTGATTCGTCAAGATCCTGTTGTTTTTTTTCTGCGCCGGCAACCACAAGAACGAATTCACCCCGCGTCTGGTTGCTGTCTTCTGATACTTTCTTCAGTAACTCCTCAAGATTACCCGACAACAATGTTTCATAGGTTTTTGTTAATTCGCGGGCAATAACGGCATGTCGCTGCGGCCCAAAAATTTCCGCCAGGTCGACCAGACAATCCAGAATGCGATGGGGAGCTTCAAAGAAAATCAACGTTCTGTCTTCATTGACCAGTTTTTTTAACTGATTGCATCGTGTGCCCTGCTTGCTCGGCAAAAAACCTTCAAAAATAAAGCGATCAGTAGGCAGCCCTGCACAACTCAGTGCTGCAAGAATACTGCTGGCACCTGGAACAGGCACCACTTTAACACCAGCAAGACTGGCTTTACTCACCAGGGGGTAACCAGGGTCAGAAATAAGTGGTGTGCCGGCATCACTAATCAAAGCGATATTTTCACCATCCAGCACACGCCGAATAACCTCGTCTGCTTTTTGAACCTCATTATGTTCGTGTAAGGCAAACATCGGGGTATTGATACCCAGATGTTGAAGGAGCTTACGACTGTGACGAGTATCTTCCACAGCAATACTGTCAACACTAGAAAGAGTTTGAATAGCTCTCTGGGTAATATCGTCGAGATTTCCGATGGGAGTGGCGACAATATATAAACATCCTGATTCAGTCTGGCTCATTGCCGGGCTTCCATTTTATATTGCACCCGACACTGGGAGTTTGCTGCTCAGTAAGAGAGCCCCCGACTAAAAGTATATCCAGGGCTGAGCGGATATCTTCACCTGTCACCGGGATATTATTTCCAGGTCTGCTACCGTCCAATTGCCCACGGTAGACCAGCAAACGATTTTGATCAAAGACATAAAAATCCGGGGTGCAGGCTGCATCATAGGCCTTTGCCACTTCCTGCGCTTCATCCAGCAGATAAGGAAAGCAGTAGCCTGCTTCCTGCACTTCCCTCACCATGTTTTCCATATTGTCATCGGGATAAGCCTGAATATCATTAGAGTTGATCGCGACAAAAGCGACTCCTTTTGATTGATATTCATTAGCCATTGTGGCCAGCTCAGAGCTGATATGTTTTACAAAAGGACAGTGGTTACATATAAATGCCACCAGCAATAAGCGAGACTCAGAAAAGGAATTCAGTGTGACCAGCTTACCTTCAGTATCCTGCAGAGAAAAATCAGGGGCGACGGTGCCTAGTGGCAACATATTGGAGGGAGTAAGAGCCATGAATCTACCTGCATTATCAGTTCGCAATCCGGGGAAGCCCTGAATAATTATTCAGAACCAGCCCGACAATGTTGCCATAAATAAATATCAACTTTAAGGTTATACTGTCTTTATTATCATGAAGACACAATTAAAATTGCCGATATTTTTTCACACCAGTGATCTACTGGAAAAGCTTGTTATTGCTGGCTTGATAATCTTGCTGACGGCATGTACTTCTACCAGCGTCCCTAACCTGCCTACCTCGAGTCCTGATTTTTCTGGTAACCAAATCGACGAGAACGAAGAGATACTGCAGGCTCTGCTAACACAGGGCGCTGTAGCAGTCAGTCCCGAAAAAGAGCGCATTCTCTACCAGGCATCACAGGTACTAATGAACCTGGAAAGGGATGACGATGCATTGCTACTACTTGAAACTTTAGAGCTGGGTTCTACCCCTCTGCCTCTGGCCGCCGAAATATTGTTGTTAAAAGCCCGTTTATATTCTGCAGGGGGGCAGCCGCAGCCTGCCCTGCAAGCCTTGACCTCTGAACGGCTTAACCAGCTTCCCATGCTCAGTGAAGCTACCCAGTTGTCTATCAGAATGTACCGCGCAGATCTCTACAGTGATGTTGGCCAGCAACTGGAAAATGCAATGGAGCGTATTCAGATTGACCAGTTACTACCACTTAACCTGGTGCCACTGAATCATGAACAAATCTGGAAGGCATTGATTTCCTTAAGCCCGGAACAGCTGATTAATCTGTTTGAAGCAGAAAGACGTTTCGAATTTCAAGGCTGGTTCGAACTTGCCGTTATTGGCAAAGCCTATCAAAACAATCTTGATCGCCAGGTAGTTGAGCTGGGCCGATGGCGAAACGCCTGGAACCGTCATCCTGCCGCTGTATACCTGCCACAGGCCATGCAGATGGTAGAAACAATGGCTGAGGAAAGACCTGACACTATTGCCCTGTTACTTCCATTAAACACCTTACCAGGTACTGTTATTCGCAATGCTTTCCTCAGTGCCTATTACGACGTGATGCAAATTGGTGGAAAAGTCCCATTAATCCGCTTTTATAATACCTCCGCGACCAGCGACATCCTTATAGAATATGGCCAGGCCGTCGCAGATGGCGCACAAATGATTATCGGACCATTGGATAAACAACATGTATCACGCTTGCACAATGAGAGAGATTTACCGGTTCCGACACTTGCGCTGAATAACATCGAGGGTTCAAGCCCCTTATCGAATAATCTTTACCAGTTTTCTCTGTCCCCGGAAAATGAAGCAGTACAAATTGCCGAGCGCGCCTGGCGTGACGGGCATCGCTATGCCGCAATACTTAGTCCTGCTGGCACCTCAGATGATTTTTACCAGAGGAAGCGCAATAGCTTCATAGACCACTGGTTAACACTGGGAGGACAAATTGTTGCCCTTGAAGAGTACCGGGAAGATTACACAGGGATAGTAGAAACCCTGTTGGATATTGATGAAAGCGAAGCAAGAAAGGATCGGCTAGCAGATCTTATTGATGAAGATGTGGCATTCACACAACGACGACGACAGGATATTGATTTTATTTTTCTGATTGCCGAACCCGGACCCGCACGACAAATTAATCCAACTCTTGCCTACTTATATGCTGGCGACATCCCCGTTTATGCAAGCCAGGATGTTTACTCTGGCATTCCTCGCCCGCTGGTGGACAACGACCTGAATGGCATCCTTTTTGGAGACAGCCCATGGCTTTTAAATTTTAACGATGAGCTCAAGACAAAAGCGACCAGCCTGTTCCCACAAACTAATGCGCTGACCCTGAGGTTACAGGCCTTCGGCATTGATGCATTCAGGCTCTACCCGAGACTAAGGCAACTTGAAGACGTCCCTGACAGCCAGATTTATGGTGCTACTGGCTTATTAAAACTGGGTGCGAACAGAAATATTATCCGGGAGCTTAATTGGGCAAAAGTCGCAGATGGGCTTGCACAGGTAGAAAGCTCAGGACAATAACTTGTTAGATTTTGTCCGCTTTGCTTTTGCCTCTGCTTATCTCCCTCGATTATTTTGAGCTACAATTTTTACTCCTTATCAGTCTTTATCACTACTGCCAGGGAAGGCAAATGATGAAAATGTTAAAAACCCTTTTAAACCGGGATAGTTCTACTGTCAGCAAAGGAAAATACTATGAGGGCAAGGCACGCGACTACTTGAAAAAACAGGGACTTAAAGAGTTTCAATTTAATTTTCATTCTCGTTATGGCGAAATAGATTTGATCGCCACAGACAAAGATACACTGGTCTTTATTGAAGTCCGTTACAGAAAAAACCAGGACCATGGTGGTGCGCTTGCAACCGTGAACATCCACAAACAGAAAAAAATAATCAAAACAGCTCAACATTTTCTGCAAAAAAAAGGTCTTACTAACAAGATACCCTGTCGATTTGATGTGATTGGTATCACTGGCAAAGTCACTGATAGGGCATATAGTATGGAAAGCATAGACAATCTCGAATTTCAGTGGATTAAAAATGCTTTTTAGAAAACGCTTAACTATAATTCGCCAAAGGCTTTTATGCAGGAACTGCTTTTATGTAGGAACTGCTTTTATGCAGGAACTGCATAAACAACATCAAGAGGTAATATGAACTATCAGGATCGCGTGAAACAGCACTTTACCGCCAGCATAGATACAAAAATGCAGGCTATGGAGGCGCTCACTCCCTTCATAACCGCTGCGGCAGACTGCATGGTGCAGTCCTTGCTCAAGGAGAAGAAACTTCTCAGCTGCGGTAATGGCGGTTCTGCCGGGGATGCACAGCATTTCTCTGCAGAGTTGTTAAACCGCTTTGAGAGGGAAAGGCCACCACTGCCCTGCATAGCAATAACGACAGATACTTCCACTTTAACGTCCATTGCCAACGATTATTCTTATGAAGAGGTATTTTCCAAACAGGTAAGGGCCTTGGGGCAGGCAGGTGATGTATTGTTGGCTATTTCTACCAGTGGCAATTCACCCAACGTCATACACGCGATCAAAGCTGCCCACGACAGAGAGATGCTTGTTGTCCAGTTAACCGGCAAGGAAGGCGGTAAAATGCGTGATATGTTAGGCACAGATGATATTGAAATATGTGTGCCCTCGGCCAGTACTGCACGAATTCAGGAAGTTCACTTGCTGGTTATCCATTGCTTATGCGACCTGATTGATACTCAACTTTTCGGAGATGAATAAATGTTAATACTTCGCCTGGGATTTTTTTTCAGCATTCTTCTTTTACTCAATGGTTGCGCTACAGTGATTAGCGCAACAACCGGGGATGATGGTGTCCAGGAAGATAAAGGCCGCCGCTCCATGGGCGCCATGGTGGACGACAGCAGTATTGAAACATCAATCAAGGTCAACCTGAATGCTGCAGATGAGCTGCTGAAAAAAGCACACATTAATGTAGTGAGCTTCAATGGCACAGTATTACTGGTTGGACAGGTTCCTTCGCAAGAAATGAAGAATCTGGCTACACGTGTCACACGTACTTCGAGCTCCAGAGTCAAGGAAGTCTATAACGAACTGGAAGTTGCCGGCACTACCACCTTTCTATCCAGAAGCAACGATGCCTGGCTCACGGCCAAAATTAAAACCCTGATGCTGGCTGATAGAGAGGTAAGCAGTTTTCGTACGAAAGTGATAACCGAGAACGGCGTTGTCTACCTGATGGGTTTGTTAAGCGAGGAAGAGGCTACTACAACAGTAAATTTAGTGAGCAATACTCGAGGCGTTACCAAGGTAGTTCGCGCCTTTGAATATATAAACTAAACCGCGCTAAGACTTCACAATTTTTAAATCAGGTCTGCCGGACCTGGGCTTTTCTCTGGTCTTGCCAGCCTTGTCGGCCTTTTCATCCTGGACGGGTTTCTTGTCGGGATCCGGTTCTGGAGGTTCAGGGATAGGATCATCCGTATCAAATATCATGCCCTGGCCATTTTCCTTGGCATATATTCCCAGTACAGCAGGAGTTGGAACATAAACACGAGTTGGGATGCCGCCGAAACGACCATTGAACTCAATACCATCAACTAAAATTACCAGATCCTGAACGGCTAAAGGAGAGATGTTCAGGATAATCTGGCCATCTTTGACAAAGTTTTGCGGGACCTGAACATCCTTGGCGTAAGCATTTACCAGAATATAAGGCGTACAATTATTCTCAAGTATCCATTCATTTAACGCCCTTATCATATAAGGACGATGAGAAGTCATTGTCATGGCGTCAGATCCTCTAGGTAAAATTGGGGTCAGAGCACAATTATCATACTAATGAATGGAGAAATTTACAGCTTCAGCTGCTACTGATAATTTTGCTCTGACCCCAATTTATAACCCCAATTTTTATACCTTCATTTCCTTTTCCTGCTCGGAAAGGCTTTCAAGGATAGCTTCACGCTCGAACAAGCTATTGCGGTAGTCGATAAGAGGTTTTGTCGCCTTGGTTTCAGGTAGCTTAATCCCTATTTCTGGCAAACGCCAAAGAATCGGAAGCACACAACAATCAACGATTGTGAATTCCTCACTCATGAAAAAAGGCTTTTCTGCAAAAATTGGAGAGATAGAAATAATGCTTTCCCTGAGTTCCTTTCTGGCTTTGTCGAGCTGCGTTGGAGTCCCTTCTTCTGCCTGCAACTGATCAACAAGTCCACACCAGTCTTTTTCTATCCTGTGCATCCACAAGCGACTTTGCGCACGGGCTACCGGATATACCGGAAAAAGAGGCGGATGAGGGAATCGCTCATCAAGATATTCCATCATTATATTCGGCTCATATAACACCAGATCACGGTCAACAAGAGTCGGCAGACTGTTGTACGGATTGAGATCTGCCAGATCTTCTGGTTTGTCATGGATATCCACATCAACCACATCTACAGTGACACCTTTTTCCGCTAACACAATGCGAACACGGTGACTGTACTGACTGGTACCGTCGGAGTAAAAAAGCATCGAAGAGCGTTTAGTAACAACTCCCATAAATCTCGCCTCAAAAATTAAAAACAGAATAAGTGCCTTACCAAATCGTAAAGCTCAGCATGTGCCGGTTAATTAATGACCGACGTCTTTCCAATATTCCCTGTTAAGGAGCCAGGCAAACACACCCAGGAAAGCAAGAAATAGCAGTACAAAACCACCAATTCGCTCACGATCCAGTCGTGACGGCTCGCCCAGGTAATAAAGGAAGTTCACCAAATCATAAACTACCTCTTCAAACTCTTCTTCACTCAGGGTTCCTGTTCCATCAACATGAACCAGGTGAGAACAATGTTCTGCATCTTCACAATGCTGAACACCCTGCATTCCTTCAAGAATATTAGGCATGGCAACATTGGCAAATACGCGATTGTTAACACCAAATGGTCGGCTTTCATCCTGGTAAAATCCATTTAAATAACCATATAACCAATCAGTTCCGCGAGCTCTGGCAACAAGTGTTAAATCAGGAGGAGCAATACCAAAAGCATACTGCCCTAATTCCTTACTCATGGAACTTACCATCAGATCGCCAACTGCAGTGTCTTCCGAAAAGATCATATACTCTTCCATAAGCTCTTGCGGAATTTCCAAATCAGCTGCTACGCGGTTATAACGTGAGTAGGCTGCGGAATGACATCCCATACAATAATTAATAAAAGTCTGGGCACCTGATTGTAATGATTCCTTGTCATGCAAATCCATTTCGACATGTTCAAGCTCCACACCGGATTCTGCAGCCACTGCCATCAATGGCAGCACCGACAAACCAACAATTAGAATGAGAGACAAAATGAGCTGTGGAATAGATATCCAGCGCCCGGTTACTCTTTCCGGAGGCAAACGAGTGGCCTCTTTCCTTGTATACCATGGCATCGCAAAGAAGTAAGCAAAATAGATAAAGGTGCAAATTTTTGACAAATTACCTCTGCCCTCAGTTGGCGCCCAAACCCCAAGCACACCAAGAATGATGAAGCTTACGACAAACAACAAGAGTGCAATACGGCTGTACCATCCTTTATAGCGCATGGATTTAACCGGACTCCTGTCCAGCCATGGCACAACAAATAAAATCGCAATAGCCGCAGCCATCACTACGAGACCCCAGAATTTGGCATCAACACCAAATAATGGATATGTCATAGCTCTCAACATTGAATAGAAAGGGGTGAAATACCAGACCGGTGCAATATGCTCTGGTGTTTTCAGATTATCTGCTTCCGTGAAATTCGCGTACTCAAGAAAGTAACCGCCCATTTCCGGCATGAAGAACAAAATAAAGCAGAACACGAAGAGAAATACGACCACTGCCACCAGATCATGCACAGAGTAATAAGGGTGGAAGGGAATGCCATCCAGAGGAATGCCTTTTTCGTTTTTCTTTTCCTTGATTTCAATACCATCAGGATTATTTGATCCCACTTCATGCAGGGCCAGAAGATGGAGGAATACAAGGAAAACCAGTACTAGTGGCAAGGCCACGACATGCAGGGCAAAAAAGCGATTGAGTGTGGCACCGGAAATCAGGAAATCACCCTGGACCCAGGTCATCAGGGTTTCACCAACATAGGGAATGGCACCAGCCAGACTCACAATCACATTGGCACCCCAGTAGGACATATTGCCCCATGGCAACACATACCCCATGAAGCCTTCTGCCATCAGCACAAGAAAAATAGCCATGCCAAAAATCCAGATCAACTCACGCGGTTTACGATATGAACCATACATCAGAGCCCTGAACATATGCAGGTAAATCACCGCAAAGAATGCCGAAGCCCCGGTGGAATGCATATAACGTAGAATCCAGCCGTAATCCACATCACGCATGATGTATTCAACGGAAGCAAAGGCCCCTTCTGCACTCGGGTTGTAGTTCATGGTCAACCAAATTCCGGTTAATAGCTGATTAACCAAAACAACCGTGGCAATAATCCCGAACACATACCAGACATTGAAATTTTTAGGCGCATAGTACTTGGTCATATGCTTTTCGAGTGTCTTGGTTACCGGCAATCGCGCATCGATCCAGGCCATCAGCCCATCTTTTTGTTCCACTGAAGTGTTATTTTCTAATTCAGACATCAGGAATCTTCTCCATCCAGGCCAACCACTACGACATTATCGGATTCAAAGAAGTGCGGAGGTACAACAAGATTGTCAGGTGCAGGGACACCACTGTAGACACGCCCTGCCAAATCAAACATGGAACCGTGACAAGGGCAGAAAAACCCACCCTGCCAGTCAGGATCATAGTCCTGCGGCTGCACTTCAGGACTCATTATGGGAGCACATCCAAGATGCGTACACAGACCAACCATCACCATCAAGTCAGGGCGAATGGAACGATATTCATTCTGACAGTATTCTGGTTGCTGTCCCGCTTCTTCAGAATCAGGGTCAGCTAGATGACCGGTATTCGTGCTTAGACTTTCCAGCGTAGATTCTTCACGCAGGAATACATAAACCGGCTGTCCGCGCCATGCTGGCATGGGACCCAATAATTCGCCGGGGTTTAAGCGGCTAATATCAATAGAAATAGGTGCTCCGGCAGCAAGTGCTCGGGCACTTGGATTCCAGGACCCTACAAAAGGAACAGCCGCCCCTACTGCGCCTGCTGCACCTACAAGGGTGGTACTTCCAATAAGAAATCTTCTGCGCTTTGTATTAACAGCGCTATTATTAAAGGCAGAGTTTGTGCCATCACTCACTATGATGTTCTCCTAATTAGCAGCCGGGAAAGCTGGAAAAAGAGGCAATAAAAGGAGCGCGCATACTACTAAATCAGGGCATTTTTTTCAAGATAAACCGGGCGCTATAGCGATTTCATTTGCATAAAAAAGGACAAAAAAAAGCGCCGGGGCAAAGGCACCAGCGCTTTTTTGCTTTTCCTGGGATAGAAACCCCGGGAACAGCCTTGAATAAATTTTTGCAGAACCCTTTTAAAGAGCTCTTGAAAGCTATCGTTTTGAGTACTGTGGACGCTTTCTTGCTTTGCGCAGACCAACTTTCTTACGCTCAACTTCTCTTGCGTCGCGGGTAACAAAACCAGCTTTACGAAGAGTCCCACGATTTTCTTCATCAAATTCAATCAGAGCACGAGTTATACCATGACGGATGGCTCCAGCCTGTCCAAAACTGCCACCGCCGGCAACACGTACATTGACATCGAATTTTTCTTTCACATCCAGCAGCTCAAGAGGCTGACGAACAATCATGCGAGCTACTTCACGACCAAAAAAGTCATCAATAGTGCGGTTATTAATAGTAATAGTGCCAGAACCAGATTTCAGAAAAACTCGTGCTGTAGAAGTTTTACGTCGTCCTGTTCCGTAGTATTGGGTAGCTGCCATGGTGATATTTCTCTTAATTCAGCTCGTATTATATTTATATAAATTTTACTTAATTCTAGAGTTATTTGCGGCCTGCGAAGGATTTTTCTCCGACCAGGTTAAGCTCTGCAGGGTTCTGAGCACCATGTGGATGCTGAGCACCTGTATAAATTTTAAGTTTTCGCATCATCGCCCGACCCAGAGGAGTTCTAGGCAACATACCTTTAACAGCCAGCTTGATTACATCTTCAGGGGCTTTCTCGATCATTTCATTGAAACTGCGAGTTTTCAGACCACCGGGGTAACCAGTGTGACGATAATACATTTTATCAGTGGCCTTTTTGCCGGTTACGGCAACTTTTTCAGCATTAACCACTACTATGTAGTCTCCGGTATCGACATGAGGCGTATATTCGGCCTTATGCTTACCGCGCAGACGATGAGCTATCTCTGTGGCCATGCGACCCAGAATTTTTCCTTCTGCATCAATGACATACCAGTCATGCTGTGCAGTTTCCTTATTTGCTGAAATCGTTCTCATCGCTTAACCTAATTCTGTCTTTAAATTATTCTGTCATTGTCCGGTACCATCAAAGCCGGTACCTGTCACCGCGAACTCAAATTATTAAATTAATGATCACTTTAATAAAGTTCCGGGCACCTCGGAAAGAGGGAGCGCGAATTCTACCGATGCGGCCTCGCGGATTCAAGCATTCATTGGCTTTTTTTAAGTAAATCAGCAATGTTTTCAGCTTGTCGTGTTTTTCTGTCTCGAAAGTGCCTGATTACGGGCAAATTCAGGCATTCGGATGATGCTCTAATCCCAAATATTCATGGGACTGCATCTCCAGCAATCTGGATTGTGTTCTTGTGAAGGGAAAAGACAGCTCACTTCCCTGATAAAGTGATTCCAGCGGTGCCGCAGCAGAAAGGATCAATTTCACATTCTGATCATAGAATTCATCCACAAGAGTAATAAAGCGACGCGTCCGATCATTCGCAAACTCATCAAAAACCGGGGTATTGGACACCAGCACCGTATGAAAAAGCTGAGAAATCTCTATGTAGTCAGCTGCACTGCGCGGGCCATCACAAAGATCCGCAAATTCGAACCAGGCTATTCCTTCAGACCACTGCCGCGTAGTAATTTCACGGCCAAGAATTTCCAGCACCTTGTTTTCTTCTGTCTTCATTCCACAGGTGAGGCTATTAAAACAATCCTGCATCACTTTATCTGCCGACTCACCCAATGGAGTCTGGTAGATGCCTGCACTTTCCAGAGTGCGAAGTCGGTAATCTGTCCCACCGTCCACATTGAGTACCTGCATATTGGCTTCAAGCAAGGCTATAGCAGGAAGAAATTTCTGCCGTTGCAGTCCCCTTTCATACAACCTGGCAGGAATGATATTAGAGGTACTCACCAGCACCAGACCATTATCAAACAGTGCTTCGAGCAGATTACCCAGAATCATCGCATCGCCAATATCACTGACAAAAAATTCATCGAAACAGAGCACATCAGCTTTTGCACTGATTTCGTCAGCAACCAGCTGCAGAGGGTTTTTGTTTCCACGGTGGCTATAAAGACTGCGATGCACCAACTGCATGAAGCGATGAAAATGCATTCTGAGTTTGCGCTCACCTGGAAGGCAGTGGAAAAAGATATCCATCAGATAGGTTTTACCACGCCCTACCCCTCCCCATAGATAAATACCACGCACATCTACAGGACCCTGCTTGCCCAGTAGTTTACTCAACAGTCCGCGCGGACGCTGCCAATACACCACCAACTTCTGATAAATCAGGTCAAGCTCCCTGATTGCCTCTTGCTGAGCGCTATCGGGCAGTATCTTGCCTTCGGCAAGATCCCTGGAATAATGTTGGGCAGGTGACTTTGAATTACTCAATGATTTTTTTTCACCTAGAATGAATAATGCAGAACAAAGGAGTGATTATAGGTATAATCAGCAACATGTTTGCAAGTTTTCTTCCCCGGAATTTTTTCAGGTAACCCACTATGACCTGGCTTATCGGTCTCATCAGTTTTGTTGTTGGCATAATTGTAGGCGCTATTGTCTATAAACAGCTTAAATCTGACGAAGCAAAAGTTAAATTACTCGAAGATCAACTGGAAAGCGTTGAACGCGAACTTGAAACCTACAAGGATAATGTCCACTCTCATTTTAATAATTCAGCGCAATTACTGAACAACCTGACCGACAGCTATCGGGAAGTTTATCGGCACATGGCCGCCGGTGCTCAGTCTCTTTGTCCTGAATATATATCAGACCAGATTGCCCATAGTGCAAAGGCACAGGAAGCGCTAACAAGGGATACCTTTACCGAACCAGTTAATCAGGAAGAGGATTTCAGCCCTCCCCGTGACTATGCCGCGAAAACCAGCCCGGACCAAAAGGGAAATCTTGCTGAAGATTTCGGGCTCAATAAAGTTAACGCCGAGCAGCAGGAAAACTCCTGAATAATTTTCCAGCTCTGTGCCTGAACCCCCGCTTTAGCCAATAACCTTTTTTTCTAACCGCCCTGCTCGCCTTCTTTATTTTCAAAGCATCAAGCAGCGCCCAATCCTGCTTGGGTTTGCCTGACAGTTCCCGTATAATCTGCGCCCCGATTGACCCCGGAAATTATTCAGTATCCCGGGGATTGGCCCCTGACCAGGTTATTCCATAATGATTACAGAACATAAGCTTACGCACCTCAGACAGCTTGAGGCTGAAAGCATCCATATCATTCGTGAAGTTGCAGCGGAATTTGAAAATCCGGTGATGCTCTATTCCATCGGTAAAGATTCCGCCGTCATGCTGCACCTGGCACTTAAAGCCTTTTACCCTGGCAAACTGCCTTTCAAATTACTCCATGTCGATACCACCTGGAAGTTCAAGGAAATGATTGAGTTCCGTAATAACCTGGCCGAAAAGCTGGGGCTCGAACTGATCGTGCATATTAACGAGGAAGGCGTAGAAGAAGGGGTCGGCCCGTTCACCCATGGCAGTGCCAAACATACTGACATCATGAAAACCCAGGGCTTGAAACAGGCTTTGAACAAATACAAGTTTGATGCAGCTTTTGGTGGTGCCCGCCGTGATGAAGAAAAATCCCGTGCCAAGGAAAGAGTTTATTCCTTCCGCAATAAAAACCATAGCTGGGATCCAAAAAACCAACGTCCTGAACTCTGGAACCTGTATAACGGCAAGATCAACAAGAGCGAAAGTATTCGCGTATTTCCAATTTCCAACTGGACAGAACTCGATGTCTGGCAATATATCCATTTAAACAATATTGAACTTCCTGATTTATATTTCTCCAAAGAACGCCCGGTAGTTCAATACGAAGGGACAGAAATATATCTCAATGATGACCGTGTACCCAAAGAACTGGCTGATAAAGCGGTGATGAAAAAAGTACGTTTTCGCACCCTCGGCTGCTATCCGCTCACCGGCGCCATTGAATCTGAGGCAAGCACCCTGCCAGAAATTATTCAGGAAATGTTGCTTGCTACCACGTCCGAAAGACAGGGTCGCACTATCGACAAAGACTCCTCAGGCTCAATGGAGCAAAAGAAAAAAGAAGGCTATTTCTAGAGAATCAAATACATTAGTAGGTCGGATAAGCACAGCGCCATCCGACACGATGAACACAGTTCGTCTGATACTTTTTAACAAGAGTAAAAAACAGAGAGCAATATGTCACACCAATCAGAATTGATCGCCTCAGATATCAACGCTTACCTTGCTCAACATGAGCGCAAGGAATTATTGCGTCTATTGACCTGTGGCAGTGTCGACGATGGCAAAAGCACACTCATCGGTCGTTTACTCTATGACACCAAAATGGTCTATCAAGACCAGCTGGATGCCATTGGCGCCGCAAGTGTTAAATCAGGTACTACTGATGATAATTTTGACCTGGCCTTGTTAACCGACGGTCTGCAGGCAGAACGCGAGCAGGGAATTACTATCGATGTTGCCTACCGATATTTTTCAACAGCGAAACGCAAGTTCATTATTGCTGACACTCCGGGGCATGAACAATATACCCGCAACATGGCCACTGGCGCTTCAAATTGTGAACTGGCTATTATTCTGATTGATGCACGGCATGGAGTTCTCACTCAAACCAGGCGCCATACTTTTATTGCCTCTCTTCTGGGTATTAAACATCTCATTGTTGCTGTCAATAAAATGGATCTGAAGGACTACAGTGAAGAAGTTTTCAATCAGATTCGTGATGACTACCTGGACTTTACCGAGGAACTGGATACCGGCGAGCTGACCTTTATTCCCATGTCCGCACTTAATGGCGATAACGTGGTTAATGCCAGTGAACATATGCCCTGGTATGACGGCGACACACTGATGTCATTACTGGAAAATGTTAAAATCAGTGCAGACAGAAACTTCGAGGATTTTCGTTACCCGGTGCAGTATGTCAACCGACCCAATCTGGATTTTCGTGGTTACTGCGGGACTATCGCATCAGGAGTGATACGCAAGGGTGACCAGATTACTGCCCTTCCCTCTGGCAAAACCAGCATTATTAAATCTATCGTCACTTATGATGAAGAACTGGAACAGGCATTCACGCCGATGGCAGTCACCCTCACTCTGGAAGATGAAATAGACATCAGCCGGGGCGACATGATTGTCCATTCAGACAACCTTCCTGCCTCCAAATCAGATTTTTTGGTGTCGATTGTCTGGATGAATGAAAAAGCCCTTCTTCCCGGCAAACAGTACGATTTCAAACACACCACACGATACACCAGTGGGCAGATCAATATGATCAGGCACAAAGTGGATGTGAATACGCTGGAAACCAGTCCGACAAATTCTCTGGAATTAAATGAAATCGGAGTGTGCGAAGTCAGCCTGAATGAGCCTGTACATATCGATGGCTACAACAAAAACAAAAACACCGGTTCATTCATCATCGTTGACCGCCTGACCAATGTAACCGTTGGTGCCGGCATGATTTCTGATGACCACCAAACAGGCAATCACATCAGCACAGTTTCTGCTCATGTGACAACGGCGGAACGCGCCTCACGTTATGGTCAAAAACCGGTAACCGTTATGTTTATTGGTTTATCAGGATCCGGAAAATCAACGCTGGCTCATGGCCTGGAAAGAAAGCTGTTTGATATGGGCCGTGTCAGCACCGTGCTTGACGGCAAAGGCATGCGCCTTGGTATCAGCAAGGATTTACCCCATGATGCTGAAGGTCGTGCTGAAAACCTCAGACGCAGTGCTTTTATTGCCAAGTATCTTAATGATGCCGGGTTAATCTGCTGCGCAGCCTTTGTCTCTCCGAACCTGGATTCCAGAGAGCACATGATCAGTGTCATCGGTGAAGAAAACTGCATCGTGATTTATCTGAACCCGCCTTTGGACGTTTGCAAACAGCGCGACCCGAGCGGCCTGTATGCCGCTGAAGAAAATGTCCCTACCGGAAATGTGCCAGGCATCTCATTTGAATATCCCGAACCTGAATCACCGGATCTCATTCTGCCAACACATGAGCTTGATGTGGAAGAATGTATTGAGCGAGTGATCAATGTACTGAAGGAACAGGCGATAATTTAAGTCGCCAGGTACAAGGTACAAGTGGGCGTCTTTCAGACGCCCTGTCGGATGACGGCATTGCAGGCCTCATCCGACCTACCAACCTTTTAACTTTTAACTTTTAACTTGTACCCTGCACTTCACGCCGGACATCGCTGCGCTCTTCCGGCCTACATTCTTTCCACTTTCCACTTTCCACTTTCCACTTTCCACTTTCAACTTGTACCTTGTAACTTGTAACTAGTGACTTTTTCTAGAAACGGCTACCCAGCGTAAAGTACAAACTCCTGTCCTGACCGACAAAATAACGATCACCCGAGAAATCCGAGAAGGCATTTACATCGGCTCGCTCGGCATAATCAATATCAAGCAGGTTGGTAACCCTGGCGGATGCATACCAGTTAGCCTGAGAATCATACTGGTAACGTAAATTGAGCAGGTCATGGCCTTCATATTTGAAGTTATTCGACTCATCCTGGTAGTAAGGCCCCATATGCACCCACTCAAGATTCATGCTGCTGTTATTGTTTATTTGCCAGTTTAATTTTGCATTACCCGTAAGTTTTGGAGCAGTGTCGATATCCTTGCCGTCCAGCAACACTCTGACCCCCCTGGGAGCAACATTGGCTTCATAAGTGTGACGAGCATAGCTGGCTGTGACACTCAGACTCCAGTCATCACTCAGGTTGAATAAAGTATTGAGCTCCAACCCTCTGTGTTTTGTTTCACCACCGCTTACATTATTACGGCCACTATCCTGAAAGATCACATTGTCTTTAAGCATATAGTAAGCCGCCAATGTGTATGACACATTACCCCGGCTGGCGCGATATCCCACTTCAAAGCTTTCCATTTCTTCTGACTCAAGATCAGCTACCTGCTGGTTTTGCTGTAAGCGGTAAAGCTCCGTTGCCTGGGGCGCACGAAAGGCCATTGAAAGGTTAGTAAAGAATTGAACTGAGGTCTCAATATCGTGAATCCAGCCCAGTTGCAGAGAATAGTTGTCAAAGTCATCGGTGCGATCACCAGGTCGGCTATAGCGACAAGTCCCTGCAGGATTAAATGCTGATGGGCTACAGGAAGAGCCGTCTGCTGCCGTATTCCCATCTATCATCAGGTTGTCATAGTCATACTCAAGAAACTCATAACGCAGGCCCAGAGTCAGCTGATCTTGATCTGTACTCTGATATTCCATCAACACATAGGGAGAAATCATGGAGGCATCCACAGTGAAATCATACTGCTTGCCAGTCGGAAATGAACCAAAGCCAAAAGCTTGAGTTTGCTTCAGAAAGCCTTCGGAGAATTCAAAGTCCACACCGGCAGTCCAGCTCAGCGGACCGCTGCCATTGCTCGAATAAAGTGTTTGTAAACCAAAGGACTCATGCCCATTCTCTTCCAGTGGCGCCCCTGGCAGGAAGTGCATCAGGAATGTCATATCCGTATCCCGATAATAGGGAGTCAGCATCCATGAGCCATTTTCCGTGCTCCCTTCTATACGACTGTGCAGGCGCAAACTCTCGGCATCACGAAAAGCTTCCGGATTACCATTAGTACGTTTCAAATCATCATTTTTATAAGCTTCAAAGCCCCTGTCCAGATACCCAGCCGTTTCCTGATTCAGGTTGGTCGCTGCCAATACAGTGGTAACAGTTATATCCGAGCCTTCATAGCGATGGGACAGGTTTAGTTTTTGCTGATCAAAGCCTGCATCATCCAGATAACCGTCATCAGTTGCGCCATTGAAATAGGCACCGAAGGAGTGATCGCCGTTATTGCCATTAAAACCCGCATTCACACGCGCGTATTCATTCGGGCCAATATCGACAGAGACATCACCGCCAGCGTCACCACCCAGAGTCGGGCTGATTACATTAATAGCCCCATGCAAAGCATTTACGCCATACAGCACACTGCCAGGACCACGCACGATCTCTATATTGCCAGCCTGCTCACTATTGGCTTCAAACAACTGGTTAACATTACAGAATCCGGCTCCACGTAAGGGAATGCCATCCTGGGATGTCTGGAAAGAACCGCAACTGCCAGCGCCGGTCAGTACAGGTGAACGGATACCCAGTAATGATTCCTGACCATTACCGCGATTGAACACCACACCCGGAACAGAATTAAGCACTTCCCCGATATGCACATGACGAATCAGTTCCAGTGTCTCGGAACCCAGGGAATAGATACTTGCAGGGATATCCTGCAATTGCGTTTCCTGTCGGTCTGATGTCACTACAATGGTTTCCAGAATATTATCCTGAGCCAGCACAGCCCCGCTATTTCCGGCTGCGAGCAGGATTGCCAGATGAAGTGGTTTGGATTTGAAAAGCGTATTCATGCAGTGATTTCCTTCTACTTTAAACGTGTTTTAAATTCTTGTGGGCTTATAGTCCAGCAAATAGTCCAGCAAAACCAATGAAGTCCTGCTGAATGTACTGCTAAATAGAGTGGCTATTATTACTTATTAAAATTTTGATTATTTTTTTATCTGTTTAATTCCAGGCCCAATTCAAGACCGGGTAATGAAATTTTGCTATATTCTGCACATATATTGTCCTGAACCAATGATCCAGGACAGCAAAAACCTGATTTTTTCCTGATGGTGTGAATACAAGCCTGTGAGCGACTTTTTCATCAACGAAATCCGAGTGGATCTGGCCCGCTGTAAGCTATACCGCGACAGTGAAACTGTATCACTGGAGCCCAAGGTCATCCAGGTTTTGCATTATCTTGCCAGGCACCAGGGACAGGTTGTTAGCCACAAAACATTGCTCGATGCCATCTGGACCAATACTGTCGTTGAAGCCAGTGCCCTGCAACGTTGTATTGCACAATTGCGCAAAGCCTTCAGGGATGATGCACGCAACCAGCATATTATAGCTACCTACCCGAAGAAAGGTTACAGCCTGGTGGCTGAAGTTAGTTGGGAAGGCGCCCCGCAGGCAAGCACTGCCTCAATAAAAAAACCCATCATTGGTCCAGCCCTCGCCGCTAGCGGCTTTGCCGTTCTTTTACTGCTGGTGTTTGCTGGCACAAACTTCATGGCTGCTCGGGTTCAAGGTGAGCGCCCCCTGGCAGTTGAACAAGTGCAGACCTCATTACTGAGTAATCCGACACTTGTTGCCGCCTTCAGCATCACTGATGATTTCCCGGTGTACTCACCCGACGGTCGCTTCGTTGTTTATCCACGCTACCTTGACGAAAACAAAGCCCATTTATGGGCCAGAGATCTCGCCTATGGCAATGATTTTCTGTTAACTGAGGAAGCAGGCAACTATGAACAACTGGCCTGGTCACGAGATGGCAGCCAACTGGTTTTTATTGATACAACCTGCGAAGCTCGAAACTGTATCAGTGGGCAATGTACCTCATTAAAATCAGTCACCATATCCCAGTCTGAAACCAACTCCCTGTCTGTCCAGAAACTCATCGATTGCAGTCCTGAACGCTTGCTGGCACCGCAATGGCTGAACAACAGGGAGATCGCTGTCATTGAAATTAATGCCGGACAGGCCTCTCTGAAACGCTATGACCTGAAGACACTGGAAAAAAGCTTTCTCTATCAAAGCGACGAAGTCATTCCCTACCAGCTGAGCTTTTCCCGACAAACCAATATTCTCACTATCACTGCGATGAACCTGTCTGGCGGCAAGGAACTGATTTTTCTTGATATCAGTAATGGCGCCATCAACCGCAATGAGACGACCACCTTCGTTCCCAGAGATAACAATGACAACTGGTATCCCAGTTCCACGCCGCTTTAATTATTTTATTATCTAATTCACTGACCTCAGCAAACGTACTTTATCCATCCTGATCCAGACCCGCTTTATGCAAAACAATGCCTGTGGGACAATGCCCACCCGCACATGAATATCAAATTTTACAGGTTTTTTTATGTCACTTTTCCTTAACCAGATTGAAGGCCTGCAACTGCAACTGCAGCTTGTAGCAGAACTGGAAGCCATCATGGCCTCGGAAAAATTCTCCCATGTCGATCGGGAAATGATTGACATGATGCTCGATCAGAGCGCCCGCTTTGCTGAAGAAAAACTTGTCGCCTTGGCTGAATCTGGTGATATTGCAGGCTGCAAACTGGAAAATGGCAATGTTAGTCTGCCACCGGGCACACCTGAGGTATATCAGCAATGGTGCGAACTGGGCTTTCCGGCACTGGGTTTACCGATGGATTTCGACGGTCTGGATTTTCCCAATATCGTACAAAGTGCTGTACAGGAAATTCTGGACGGCGCCAACATTGCCTTCGGCATGCTGGGTATCAATCTGCGCTGCGCCGCCCGGGCTTTAATCGCCAACGCCTCTGATGATCTGATACAGCGCTGGGTACCGGGTTTGGTCAGCGGTGAAATCTCGTCCACCATCGTTATCAGTGAACCCCAGGCAGGCTCTGATGTTGGCCGAATCAGAACAAGCGCGTCCCCGGGAGAAGATAATAAATGGATGCTAAATGGCTCCAAAATCTGGATTTCTTTTGGTGATCACGATGCCACAGAGCAAATCATTCACCTGGTTCTTGCCAGGGTGCCCGGTGACGAAATAGGGACCCGCGCACTGGGGCTGTTTGCTGTCCCCAAATATCGGGACGATGAAATCAGTGAAGATAAACGCAACCCGGTTAATGTGTCACGACTGGAACACAAAATGGGTCTGCATGGCTCCCCTACCTGCGTACTGGAATTCGACAATGCCGAAGGCTATCTGATCGGCGCAGCCGGCAAAGGCCTGCAAGCGCTTTTCATCATGATGAATGGTATGCGCCTTGCGGTGGGTGTTCAGGGTTCTGCTGTCGCGAATACAGCGACACTGAGAGCTCTGGAATATGCACAAGAGCGTCCCCAGGGTGGTCGTCCGGATAGTTCACCGGTGATGATCAGTGAACATGCTGATGTAAAACGCATGTTGCTGGAGATGACCGCAAAAAGTGAAATGATCAGAGCCCTGACCTTGAGAACGGCTGCCTACCTCGACCTTGCAGAAGCAACAGACGATGCTGATGCGGCACAGCACTACCTCAATTTAGGCGAACTGTTATTACCCATCGCCAAAACTATAGGGTCGGAAACCGCCTTTCAGGTGGCGAATCAGGGTATTCAGGTACTCGGGGGTTACGGATACACCAATGACTATCCAATAGAACGAATGGTGCGGGATATTCGCGTTTCGTCGATATATGAAGGTACCAGCGGGATTCAGGCACTGGATTTCCTCAAGCGCAAAGTTCTTGGCGATGAAGGGCGAACATTAACAGCACTGCTGACAATTATTCGGCAAGACATTACAGGCACCGACACTGATAACCCGCTCAAGGCAGGCGTGGATAACATCGTACAGGCAATGGCAAGCCTGCTTGATGAGCTGCTGGACAGAGCAGCGACAGACCGCAAATCAGTCGAACCGGGCGCTTATCATTTTCTGTGCTTCAGCGGCCTGCTTGTGACCCATTGGCTGGGCATGCTTTTATACCGCGGGGCATTAGAGGAAACGGATTATCAGCAAAGACTGAAAGCCGCGCTGGCACTGTCAGCTACAGGCCTGAATGAAGAAGCAGGATTACTGGCAAAACTGTCACTGCAAGCGGCTATTGAGCTAAGGCTGTAATTTAGTCATTAGTGAAGAGATCAGCGATCCAAATTCCATTTGATCTTGCCTGCACGATTCGATACTTTACATGCCTTTCATGCGCGCAATGCCGCAAAAGAATATAAACATCAAGCCTGCAATTTAGTCAGGCAATAACCAGATCTAATAAACAACACCCAGGGTGGGAGAATAAAATGAGCGAATATCAATTATTCATTGACGGAAAGTATCAATCATCGGCTTCCGGTAAATTCAGTGATGACATGAATCCGGCAACAAACGAAGTCTATGCCAAGGTTCAAAATGCCCAGAAAGAAGACCTGGAGACAGTCATTGCTTCATCGCAAAAAGCCTTCGAAACCTGGAAAGACCTGGCTCCGTCTGCCCGCGAAAAACTGTTTCTGGATGCCGCAGACCTGATGGAAGAACGCGCTGCCGAACTACGCGATGTGCTCATCGACGAAGCCGGCTCCACCATGCTTAAAGCCGGTTATGAAACCCATCACACTCCTGGCTTCCTGCGCTCCATGGCCGGCGAATGCCGCCGTGTCAAAGGCGAAACCTATCTCTCCGATTATCCGGGTGTTAAGTCCATGGCTATCCGCCGTCCATTGGGTGTCACCGTAGCGATTGCCCCTTTCAACTTTCCACTGTTGCTGGGTGTGCGCAAAATCGGTTTCTCCATGGCCGCCGGTAATACCATGATTTTAAAACCCTCTGAGATGACGCCGGTTGTTGGCCTTAAACTCGGTGAATTATTTACTGATGCAGGCTTTCCACCCGGTGTACTAAATGTCATCCCTGCCCAGGGTGCTGAACTGGGCGATGGCCTGATCACTGATCCCCGCGTTAAATTCGTTACCTTCACCGGTTCCACCCGTGTGGGCCGCCAGGTTGGTGCTACCGCTGCAGCGGCGGGTAAACGTTTCGCACTGGAGATGGGTGGCAAAAACCCGATTCTCGTTCTCAATGATGCAGATGTGGATTATGCCGTCGATACAGCAGCATTTAGTAACTACATGCATCAGGGCCAGATTTGTATGACAGGTTCACGCGTCATTGTTGAAGCCGGTGTCTATGATGAATTCTGCGAAAAAATGACCAAGAAAGTAGAAGGCATTTCCTACGGCAATGACCCGCGCGAACCTGGCCTGATTGTTGGTCCGTTAATTCGTACTACCCAGCCTGAATTTATCAAGGAGCATCTGGATGCCGCCGTTGCTTCTGGTGCCAAGTTGTTAGCCGGTGGTGGCTATGAAGGCAATGTCTTCCAGCCTACTGCCGTTGCCGATGTCACAGACAGCATGAGCCTGTTCAAAACAGAAGTGTTCGGTCCGGTAGCTTCCATTATTAAAGCCAATGATCATGAGCACGCTGTAGCACTGGCCAATGATGTGGACTACGGTCTGTCTTCCGCAGTAATTTCCAATGATATGCAAAAGATCTGGTACTGCATCGAGAATCTGGAAACCGGCATGGTCCATGTCAATGGACCCAGTGTTCGCGACGAACCGGTCATTCCCTTTGGCGGCGTGAAGGGTTCTTCACATGGTCGTGAAGGCGGGCATTTCTCTATTGATGAATGTACTGAGCTTAAATGGATTACCATGCAGGTTGGCAAGAACGGTTATCCTT
>JABIPQ010000097.1 GCA_018698975.1 Gammaproteobacteria bacterium | reverse complement strand
CGCCCGTGGTTTCCGCAATAGCCATATGTTCTTCAAAGCCAATCTTGCCTTTCATACTTAGTAACCTCTACTTCTAAAAATTCAGTATTAAAAATGATGGTGTATATTTTCTATTTCTTCATTAAAACAACTAATTCGCGATAATTTCCCTGCATTTCCCAGGTACCGGTATACCCTATGGGGAGAACAAAGGACTCCCCGGGGTAAAATTCATGTGCAGTGCCATTTGGCTCTGTCAGAATTAATTTGCCACTCAACACTGTTACAAATTCATCAACATCTGTCGGACGAGTTCGATGATCAGTTGTTGCAGGTGTTGATTCGAATATAGATACACGCAGCTCCGTGCCATCAAACAGTGTTGCCACATTCATATTCAGCTCGCCGGCAACAAGGATATCTGAATAAGCATCCGGAGGTACAGAGGTGAGCCCCAGTCCTGCGATTTTGTCTGGATCCAAACGGACTGGCGCCGGACCGTCTGCCCCATAAACTGATGAAACAAATGTATAAAAACCAAATAATACAACACGCAGTAAACTTTTCATGATGGTATTCGCTTTCATCAATGGTCCTTATGATTTAAACCAGGTTATCAACAAAACTTTTTATGGCCGCACTGGTGCAGTCATCAATGATCGTAAATGCCATGCCGATTTCAGTAACATCACCTTTATTCTGAACATAAAGCGCTTTTGCATATATTTCTTGCACAGTAGAGAGCGGTGAAAGTTTTATATCCATTTTGATATTAGAAAATTTGTTCATATATTCAGGAGCGCTGATCATTACCCCGCCATAACTTATATCTACAATATGTCCCTCTAAAACCTCAGGTAAAACTGATTTACCATCCAGCAACTGGTAAGAAACAGGAATATTAATTTCTATACGAGGCGCCTTGCGATTATCCCGTATTGGTACTTGAAGGTTTTCAGGAAATTTTATAGATAACAATTCATATATACGTATAGGCTGCTTCATTCCTTTAGCACTTACTTCATTTTCAATGCCTGTCTCAAAAAATATTCCAGCATGCTTACGGGTATTTTCGGAAATTAAAACCTGCCCTCTGAGAGTGTAGCCCTCAATTCTGGAAGCCAGATTGACTGTTGGACCAATCATTGTGAATTCACGATATATAGATGAACCCAGCACACTCGAAATGACACTCCCTGTATCGACCCCTATCCCCATATACAGAGTATCAATCCCAAGTTCTTCACTTTTCTGGTTGACCTTATCCATAGCAATTTGCATTTCAATAGCACACTGAAGAATATTGAGAACGCTTGTTTTAGCCCCTTTTGTATCTTCAAAAAAGGCGAAGATTGAGTCCCCCATGAATTTATTAATATGCCCTCCATGCTTATCAATTATCTCAACCATAGTGCTAAAAAATTCATTGAGAATAGTCGTAATATCGGCAGAGCTTATTTTCTCTACCATTGAAGTGAAGCCTCTAAGATCTGCAAAAAGGACGCTGACTAATTTGCTATCACCCCCGCTTAGAGTAAGCTCACTTTTTTCAAATATCTGTGTAAGCCCCGCATTAAAGCGCTCTGCGTTCAGCTGGGCTGAACCCTCGCTTTCCAGCTGTTTGAAAAGTGAACTTATTTCCTTTTCCAGCTTTTGCTTGTTTAAAATTTTCAACTTTGATTACCTGAAAATGGGCGTCTAAACCGCCTTTTTCTGCAAATGCCCCATGCTCCACATGAGATCATTATACCCGCCAAAATTCTTGACTTATATCATCAATTTATTTCCTGATAGTATTACACTGTTATTCAATCTCTGGTGGACACACAATTTTCCAATGAATATCACGTATACAGCACTTCTTTTCTTATTACTGGCTATAACCTTTAGTGCTAGTGGTCAGGAACCTATTTCGGCCATTACCATGCCTGAGAATCTCGATCAGGGGAAAGTGGAGCTGGGGAAAAAGCTGTTTTTTGATCCACGTCTTTCCAAATCAGGCTGGATATCATGCAATTCATGTCACAATTTAATGCTTAGTGGCACTGACAACCTGGTTTCATCTATCGGTCACCAGTGGGCACAGGGACCAATCAATTCACCCACCGTATTCAATGCGGTTTACAGCATTGCCCAATTCTGGGATGGCCGCGCCAAAGATCTTGTTGATCAGGCTGGTGGGCCAATTGCCAATCCTGGTGAGATGGCTTCCAGCCATGAGCTGGCTGTCAGTGTCTTACAGACCATCCCAGGCTATATCAGCGAATTTAATGAAGTCTTTGACGATGACGAAATCACCATTGATATGGTGACAGATTCCATCGCGGAATTTGAACGCACACTGGTCACGCCTAACTCACGCTTTGACCAATGGCTTCAGGGCGATACAAACGCCCTGACTGAACTGGAACTTGATGGCTATCGACTATTCAAGCTCACTGGCTGTGCTGGCTGTCACAATGGTCCCGCTGTTGGTGGGCAGGCTTACCAGAAAATGGGATCTTTCAATCGCTTTGAAACTGAAAATACGGCCATTGGCAGACAAGGGGTAACAGGCCTGCGAACTGATCGAATGCGCTTTAAAGTCCCCACCCTCAGAAATATCGAACTTACCTACCCCTACTTTCATGACGGCAGCGTGAGAACACTGGAAGAAGCTGTGGATACCATGGCATGGGTGCAATTAAATCGCACATTTTCCCGCACCGGTAATGAGAAGGTGGTTGCCTTTTTACGCTCTCTCTCCGGTGATCTGCCACGCATTGTGTTGCCGATCCTGCCACCTTCCGGGCCTGACACACCTGACCCGCAACCATTCGAGTAAGTCCCTGTTGCTTCTCACAGTACCGGTGATAAGCGGGACACCTTTTCTGGCCTTTGTTATGATTAACAAGGTCTGAAAAGCGGGATAAACCGATGCCTGAAAGTAAAAAAATCGCTCTGGAAATATTCACTGACTTCGTCTGCCCATGGTGTTACCTGGCCAGCGCTGTGGTGGAGAAAGTAGAACAAAACCATGACATTGAAGTGCACTGGTCGCCCTTTCCTCTGCACCCGGACACCCCGGAAGAAGGACTATTACTATCTTCCTTCCTTGGTCCCAATCTGGATGCTGTCCATGACAGGCTGTATGGCATCATGGACGAACTGGGACTTGAGCATCACAATAATCGCACCATGACTTATAACAGCCGCCTCGCACAGGAACTCGCTATGTGGGCAGATACACAAACTGGCGGCAAGGTATTGCACAAGATTTTATACCGCACGTATTTTGTTGAAGATCAGAACCTGGCTAAAAAGGAAGTTCTATTACAGGCTGTTGAAAAAGCTGGCCTTGATGTAAATGAAGCCGGGAAAGTTATTGATGAAAGACTCTTTAGTGACAAGGTTGATGATGCCTGGCAGCGCGCCAGACAAATGCAAATAAGCGGCGTGCCCAGTTTTATCGGAGGCAGCTATGTAACGTCCGGTTACCATCCTTATGAAGAGCTGGTTAAGTTTATTGAGTATGTTGAGATGCAACAGGCCAGGGAGTGAAACGGATAAAAGATAAAGGATAAAGGTGGGCAGGTTACGTTGAATCGTAAAGTTTAGCTCCCTTTACCAGGAAATAACACTCAATCGGTATGACCTGTATCCAAGTTTTGAATAATCAAAAACATCCCCTCAGAATTACCTGAACCGATCACTTTTATCCTTTTTCTTTTATCCTTTTTCTTTTTTCCTTTATCCTTTTAAAGTTAAAACCTCTCCTAAAAACTGTCCACTGTCCACTTTCCACTTTCCACTTGTACCTT
>JABIPQ010000096.1 GCA_018698975.1 Gammaproteobacteria bacterium | reverse complement strand
TTGTTAATATCAATTTCCATTTCGATATTTACATATTCAGGCTCAGCAGCAAAACTCATCATAGAGCCAGCCAGTGTTAAAACGATAGTCGTTAATCGAAAAATTAATTTCATTTAGTATTCCTTAAAACGGTGCTGAGATATTAAGACTGCAAAAGTGAAAGAGTGCAAGCATAAACAGGCTACCTAATAACGTCCAGTGAATCATCGTCTGCCGACTGTTTTAAACCGGTGTTCTGGTCATTTCTACCAATATTTTTTTTGTCCTTACTTTTGTACAGTGACACAGGCGTTTTATTTTAAAAATCATACTCTTTTTGCCTGTTTAATCAGTGATACCTGCACCCTACAAATAAAAATAATGTAATTAGTGATGGCGTATCCCAAAAAGGGTTTTATACTCCAGTGGCAACAACACAAACTAACAATATTCTATTAAGGGGTTAAAAATGTCTAAATATGCAGGTGGATGCGAACACGTCCACACCCAATCAGATAATGATCCAATTGATAACCACACCTGTCACTGCTCTGTTTGCAAAGGCGTTACTGGACAAGACACCACACATGTTGTTTTCTTTAATCATGACGACCTGTCTGTGGACAATGAAAGTGGTCTTAACAGAATGCCATTTAATGCGAGTAATCCTGATGGCCCTCTGGAACTTTGCGTTTGCGGAGAATGTGGAACACCAATCATGCTGGACGACAAAGTAGGCCGTATACGCGTTATTGTTCCTAACCTGATGGGCTATTCGGCTGACTTTCCGCAGGCAAGCTATCACGCATTTTACGATCCCGCTTCTGGCGATCCGGCCCCTAGCGATGGTCGTCCAGTATGCGAAGGACTGCGTCCAGATTTTGTCTGGCCCGAAGGCAAATAATCCCTAGCTAATTCATTCTCAGGCTCCCTCCTGTTCAGGGGGGAGCTTACCTGAATTTTTCCTTAAAATTTCCACTATATGTTTTCATAAAACAGTCTCTGTTATGCCTATAATAGTCAGCAGGCATTAATAATGCATTCATAAAAACCCAGGGGGAAGATATGCCAAAGACAAAATCCTTGATTCGCTTCGGCGCGCACATTGTTATTTTAAGCGTTTCACTATTCGGCATGTTGCTAAGCTCTATAGCAACTGCTGCAGAAAGACCTGACTTTACAGGTGCATGGACTACCTACCGGGGCAATCCTGGTGCAGCAGGCGGTCCCAGCAGATTTATGGGCGCAGAGCTCAAGCTCACTCCTCAGGCAGAAAAGGCGCGTCAGGATTTTATCTCGATAACCGAAGGCACCAACCATGGTGCTGGCAATTCCTGTGTCGGAGGTGGCATGCCAGGCTCTATGCTTGGTTCGGGTGGGTACCCCATGGAAATCATCCAGCGCCCGGAACAGGTATTTGTCATCTATGAAGCGCATACAGAAATCAGGCGTTTTTACATTGGTGATGAAGCAGAAAATCCAGACTCGTTCTTTCCTGAGCGCAATGGTTACTCTACCGCACACTGGGAAGGAGATCGACTGATCGTGGAAACTACTCGCCTTAAAACACAGGTTGATTCCCGTTATCCCCACAGCAATCAGGCCAGTATCCGTGAAGAATATTACATTGATGAGCCGCTTGCAGACGGCACCCGCGTACTGGCTGCCGACTTAATCATGACCGACTCTCTCTGGCTGGAAGAGCCACTGGTTACAACCAAACGGTGGCAGGCATTGCCTGACTACCATGTGCTGACCTACGAATGTTCAGAACCGGTATGGCTGGATGAAATGGAAATGCTTTATGAAGAAGCAGGTCTCGAGATGGTGCAGGAATAAAACCCTGAAGTGAATTTCAGTAAGCTTATATTGAAGAGGAAATACCGTGAAAAATTTTATTAAATATACAGCAGTTATTGCTACAACATTACTATTTAGCGCATCACTCTACGCCCATCATTCAGCGGCTCAATTTGATTTTGGCAATACTGTATTGGTGGAAGGCAAAGTCATGGAAGTGCGTTTTGCCAACCCGCATTTACGCCTGATTCTGGAAGTCACGGATGATGCCCGTGGTACACGTGATATCGAATTTGAAGGACACAGTCGCAATAACATGCGTCGCCAAGGTTTGATGCCAGACATGTTTATTGAAGGTGATACAGTCACTATACGAATCGCCCCAATGCGAAATGGTGAAGATGGCGGCTACGTCACGGCCTTGCGCACACCAAGTGGTGAAGAGATTGGCCGTGTAAGCGGAGCCGATTAAATCAATAAGCTCAAAAAAATAATAAAAAACGGGGCATTTGCCCCGTTTTTTTTGTCTCCGTAAAACCAAGAACCACTAGCTGTAATGAGTTGTTGGGGTTATTCTTTGCAGGGTGAGTGAAAACTGTTGGGGGTTGAAATGAATAAAAAGATAGCGCTGGTATTAATTGCAATATTCTTCGCGAATTTTGCATATGGACAAAAAACTGCTGAGATTGATTTTGTCAGTATAGGCAGAGCCGCCCCTCTTGCAGCCGATGCCAATGACTATCCTTTCGCCGGTTCCACCATGCGAGTCATGGGTGCTACTGGCTCCTTTAATGAGAGACCAAGAGAATTCACGGGTTCAGCTGAGCCAGGGGAAAACCCAGCAGGCATAGAGCCTCTGGAAAGAGATATATTCACCTCCGATGATTTCTATGCTGACCGCGACCTGTGGATGGATCCCCGATATTTCCGTTGTAATACCTCCGGTGCCCTGGAAGATATCTGGGGAGGAAATCGCAGACCTCTGGTCGGTGACAATCCTCCAGAAACTGCTGCCTGGGGTTATTGCGACAGAGACTATCCAAGAGAAGCAATCGTGAGTCCCTATGACTTTGCCACTGCTCAGCAGCACTACGAAGCGCTGATGGAAGAAACAAGCCAGCGTGGCGGGCCAACCCAGCATACTTATGCCACGGTTCCTGGTGAATGGTCTGGTATCTACGCACATCCGGGTAGGTCTCCTGACAATTACTACTGGTACCGTATGCGTCACAGTCAGATACCCACAATATTGTCCCTCCTGAGCGAGGAATACCAGACACGTTTTGTCCAGGAATCCTATCATCACGCCAATACCAATGCCGCGCAATGGCCCTCACAGTACTGCTGGCCAGAAGGTTTTATGCGGCGCTGGCATGAGGCTGCAGTGTGGGAACATTACATTATGGTTACACCAAACATGGTGCAGATACTTGCCGGTGTTGCCCGAAATTTCATTACTAATGTCCATATTGGCCGCGAATTCAACATGGAGGGTCTGGTACCTCGACTGGGGGCGGATGTGCCGCGCTGGTACGGTGAAACTATTGGCTTCTGGGATGAAGACGTGCTGATTACCTGGACCTCCAATATTCAGGGCTGGAAAATTCATGCCGCACCTGAGCATTCCAACCTGCTGCAGACTATTGAAATCTATACTCCCAACAGAGACGAAGACGGAAATTTTCTCGGTTTAAATCATGAAGCTATTTTTTATGACCCGGAAGCATTGGTAGAACCAATTCGCATTATCCGTAATTACACCAAGCAAAATGAATTTGATGATTCAGAAGCTACACCTTATGTATTTGTTGAATGTATCCAGACTATTTTCCCGCTAGATGGTGTGGCCACACCTGTTAATCATGGCGATGTAATTGAGTACGAAGTTCCGGACATGTATGGACGCCCGTGGGCCCAAATATGGGACAGCTATTTTGAGCAGGATATGGATAAACCAGATACAGGAGAAGATATCTTCAGTTTTGAATAGATTCTGAAGAAGAGCTGATGACTGCTACCTGCGCCTGGTGTGACGCCCCAAAACAAAGCAGCCTTGTATGCCCGCAATGTGGTGCAGATTATGCCAAAGCCGAAGCCATTAAAAGCAAAGGTAAAGCTGAGTCTGTTCTGACATCGTCTTTAGAAAACACTCTAGACAGTTCTGTAGACGGTGCCAGCGACACCTTTTTAGAGGATACTGATTCACTGATCCTGGTCAAAGATCCTGCTTTTGAAAAAACCGTTTGCCTGTTCGCCCTGCCCGGCATGCTCTGTTTTGCATTGTTCGTTCAAGTCACCGGATTTCTGTCAGGCATGCAGCGTATCTTCTTTGCCATGCCAATCCATGAGTTAGGCCATGCTGTGAGCGGCTGGCTGTGCGGTTTCAACTCAATTCCAACCTTATGGAAAACTCTGACTCCCGAGAACAGAGGGTATCTTTCTTCTGCCTTGCTGATCATAGGTTTATTCATGCTCGC
>JABIPQ010000095.1 GCA_018698975.1 Gammaproteobacteria bacterium | reverse complement strand
CTTCCAGGTCCTTCCATTGCCGCTGCACACCGTCAAGGTGCCAGGCAAAGTTTCCGGTATTAAATTCCAGGCGTGTGGCGACTGTATCCTGGTCAGCGGCGGAGTCATGGCGTGCTTCAATATTGAACACAGGGGTGTCCAGAAGTGAGCGTGGTATGCGGTTATCAATGATATTGACCACGCCGCCAATACCGCCACCGCCGTAGAGCAAGGTGGAAGGCCCGCGCAATACTTCAATGGCATCAGCAAGAATAGGTTCTACGGATACGGCATGATCAGCCGAATTTCCCGAGGCATCGGCATTGGGTACAGCATTGCTCAGGTTCATCACCCTGCGCCCCTGCTGGCCGCGAATCACCGGTTGCCCGACAGCAGGGCCGAAAGACGCATTACTTATGCCGGGTTGGTTGGATAGTGTATCGCCGATAGTGGCTCGAGTGGCGTCTCGAAGCTCTTTACCACTGAGGATGGTGACCGGCAGGGCCGTTTGTGAGCGAATAGTGTGCATGGCGGTGGTGGACAATTCATAGTCTGCGTCCTGGGCCGCAGCTGAGACACTCGCCAGAGTGAAAAACAGTAATTTCAGGGTTTTCATAAAACTCTCTACCAATAATTTCATGGAATGTATTTAATGGTGCAGGATTCGACCCATTAAACGAAAAGGTGAAAAATCAGAGGTATAGAGAGGGTGGGGCGCGCGATTGAAAGGAGAGCCGGGTATTGCAGTTCAGTGACTGTTGGCTAGTAACAGATGAGGCACTTGCAGGTTCAAAGCTTGGCGAAAGATTGTCAGATGGGGTAAGGGCATCGTCGTTGGTGTCGGCGTGACACAACACACAACCTGATACATGGTTAAGATGATCATGCAGCGGGGACGCCTGAACTATCTGGACACCAAGCAGCGTCAAGGTAAGCAGAAAGACTGTTAGCCCTTTTTTAAACACTTTGTCTAAACACCTTGTTCATTATCATTTAACTCAATGTACTTTATAAGTATAGCTCTTTTTACATGGTATTCAATTATCTTGTGCAGTAATTGACCGCGCTCAAGGAAAAGTCTTTCATCACACCACGGTAAATTTTGTCTGGATTTCTGCTAGCGTCAAGCCCTTGATAGACACGACCTTTTGTTGACTGTTGGCTCCGCTGGTAATCGTAATGGCATTACCAGGTACACCCAGGAATATGGCAAGATACTTTTCCACCGCTTTGTTGGCTTTGCCTTTTTCCGGGGCAGCACTCACTCTGATCTTGAGTAGAGACTTGTCATCACCCAGCCATTCCCATCCTTCACTGCTTGCACCAGGGACCACTTTAAGACGTATTTTTACTGAAGGGCTTGAAGATGGTTTCACAGAATGCCGTCAAGAATAGCCTGTTTACTTTTGGGGATGAGCAACAGGTTTTTATACAGCCGCGCAGGATTAAATGCATACAATCTGGCCTCGCGCGGTTTGAACAGTCGGGTTAATTTGCGCCGGATAAAGGCAAAGCTGTGCCTGGCCCAGTACCCGCGATCATAATTACTGCCAAGTACATAGACATTATATTGTTCAAATAAAAACTGTAATTCGTCAGAACCATTCAGGCGCTCAATGGTAAGCGGATCATTCCACTCCATGGTGATAATGGGTTTATGCTGCTGCAGAGTTTGCATTAATCCACGCAATACATAGACCTCGTGGGCTTCCACATCAATCTTTACCATGTCGAGCTTTTTAAGGCCGGACTCCTGAAACACTTTATCGCCAATTTTTTTACTGACAGTGACGGCCTCAACATTGTCGTTTCGTTTATCAAAGCTGGAAGCACCGACATTGCCTTCACTGACCATAAAAATGGTGGCGTCTTCTTCCACATCAGACAAGGCAAAGGGAAAGGTTTGTATATTGGTGATATTGTTTTGTGTGACATTTCTGTCAAGCAGGGCATAGACGGCAGGCAAGGGTTCAAAGGCCAGCACCTTATTGGCCACTGTGGAAAAAGCCAGGGCATGGTTGCCAATATTAGCGCCAATATCCAGAACCACAGGCGTGGTGATTTTTTTCAACAGTTGCAGGAGCAGAGTCAGGTTTTCTTTTTCATAGAGTCCGTTACGTGCAATTTTGTCGCCTACATGATCATTGGTGAACGCCGTAATGCTGTGTCCAAGGGAGGTGTTTAATTGTTGGGTTTCTGTAGGCATAACAGTTTAATCAGAGGTTCCTTAGGTCAAACAGTCCGGATCAAAAGCATATTCACCATTTAACCAGTCAACGAGTTCTTCTACCATTGGATGATCCTGATAGGATGAATAACGTTCAATGAGTGCGTCTTTTTCTGCCGCGCTGAACTCTGCAAGGCCCTTTTCCTGAAACAGCATACTGTCTTCAAACAGCATTTCTCCCAATTGTTTCGGGCAAAGCACGGTGCAAGCCTCATATAAAATTTCATCCAGATTGACCTCTTCACTCTGAAAAATTTTACCCAGGGAATACAGGGGAAGTTGTGACAATCTGGCTTGATTCATTGGATTGGACACCAGTCCCTGTGCCAGTGATTTTAGCTCTGGATCGCGCTGTTGAAAGGGACCCAGGTGCAGATAATCGGTCAGTTTCTGGCTGTCGTTTACCGGGTAGTTGTCCCACAGCAAAGGTTTGCGATGCAAACGTTCTGCTACATCAAGCAAATGATCTTCAGGGAAGTCCGCGGAAAATACTTGCGGGCCGGTCCAGAAAATATCCAGGCGCGAATCCAGCTGGCTACCCAGATCTTCCAGATAGTTGGCAGGCATTTCACCAAAATGTGCTGTTAACACCGGATCATTAGAATAATAGGTCGGGCAAAAGATGAAATGTCTGGCATTGCTGTGGCGGGTGACGAAATCCATGATGCGTAACTGCTGGCTCGCCAGGCCTTCCACAGCGCCCTGCATATCATCAAAAAGAATACACAGGGTATCGGGATTGAT
>JABIPQ010000094.1 GCA_018698975.1 Gammaproteobacteria bacterium | reverse complement strand
TGTTGGCATTAATTCAACGAGTCACATCCGCTAAAGTTGAAATTAATGGATGCCTGTCTGGTGAAATTGGCCAGGGGGTGTTGGTATTTCTCGGTATCGAAAAAAACGATACCAATGAGGATGCAGACAGATTATTAAATAAAGTACTGGCCTACCGAATATTCTCTGATGCTGAAGACAAAATGAATCTCAGTGTCAGTGATATTGGTGGGGGTGTTTTAGTGGTATCGCAGTTTACTCTGGCAGCAGATACCGGACGAGGACTGCGCCCCGGTTTTTCCAATGCCAAGCCTCCTGGGGAAGCTAAAATACTGTACAGCTATTTTGTTCAGCAAGCCAAAAAGTGTCATGTTGAAGTAGCTACGGGTGAGTTTGCTGCTGATATGAAAGTAACACTGACCAACGATGGCCCGGTTACTTTTATGTTGAAGAGCTAGAGCCTTCTTTATTAAGACACTTATCTATTCAGAATCTTGTATTAAAAGCCCTTTCTATTTAAAACGCTCAATTAAAACCCCTGATCATTGCGAGTCTTTTTCTTCAGAGTCCTGTTCAGAAGATTCTGATTCTTCAGTCTCTTCTTCAACCTCTTCCTCGTCCTCTTTGTGAAGAATCCTTCCTGCAATTACACCAATCTCAAACAGCATCCACATCGGGATTGCGACAAAGGCTTGCGAGAGGGGGTCCTGAGGCGTCAGAAACATGCCGGCGACAAAGCAGCCGATGATGATGTAAGGCCGTTTTTCCACCAGTTTCTTTGGTGTTGTCACACCGGAAAAAATCAGTAGCAAGGTGGCAATGGGGATTTCAAAGACCAGGCCGAAGACCAGAAATAGCGATAAAACGAAATCCAGATACTGGGTGATGTCTGTCATCACTGCTACGGTTTCTGGCGCACTATTTACAAAGAACGCAAACACGTAGTTAAAAACCAGGAAGTAGGCAAAGGCTATGCCCAGATAAAAAAGCACTACGCTGGATAACAGGATGGGCATGGTTACGCGTATTTCGTTTCTATACAAACCGGGCGATATAAAAGCCCAGGCCTGATGCAGAATAAACGGAACAGCTAAAAATATTGCTGCATAAATTGATGTTTTGAATGGAATCATGAACGGCGATGTCACGCCAGTTGCGATCATATTCGAGCCTTCAGGCAAAACATCGATCAAAGGTTTGGATACGAAAATATAAAGATCATTGCCGAATGGGAAAATGCAAAGAAACAATACGAGAATTAATACAAAGCAGCGTACCAGCCTGTCTCTCAACTCTATTAGATGAGAAATTAACGGCTGTTCTTTGGAATCTTCCAGATCCGGGTTTTCGGTTTCGGCCATTGCTGATAATTTCTATTCGTTAGTCTTGTCGGGTTTTTCAGTCTCATCGGCCTTTGTTGAAGCAGGTGTTTGTGAGTCTGTGTTCACTGGGCTTTTTGATTGTTCTGGTGTTACAGGTTTAATAATTCTTGCTGCGGGATCGCTACTAGCCAGTTTTTCTATAGGATCAATGCTATCTGAGCTTGCACCAGAACTGCTGCTGTCGCTTTCACCTTTTAAGTTATCTGTTACATCAGATAATTGTTTTTTAAGATTCAGATCATTTTTGATGGATTCAGCTTCGCCTTTAACCGAGTCTATAGATTCAGTAATCTGGGTTTTTGTATTATTGAATTTTTCCATAATCGCTTCATTACGAAGCTGACGACGGATTTCATCGGCACCCACTTCCTGCTCTATTTCACGTTTGATGCTGTTGAAACTTCTGCGCAATCTGCCAATCCACAGGCCAAGCGTTTTAATTGCGCCAGGCAAGCGGTCAGGGCCAAGTACCACAAGGGCGACGACGCAGATAATTATCAATTCAAAAAAGCTGGGATCAAACATTTGAAACCGAATTTGCCTGCGTATTTGCAGATTATGGATTTGTGAGTGTCAGTGAATGATTATGACCATTAAAGAAGGAAAAACTATGCCTGTTTTTCTTCAACCGATTCATCAACCTTTTCTGCTTTCACATCGAAGGTATCATTCTCTTCTTCAATTTTTGGCTGCTCATTCTGGGTAGTCTCTTCATCTTCTTTTATGGCGCTTTTAAATCCTTTCAGTGCGCCGCCCAGATCAGAGCCTATGTTTTTGAGTTTTTTGGTGCCAAATACCAGGATCACAATTCCCAGGATAATAAGTAGTTGTGTGATACTAATTCCGCCAAGCCCCATGATAACCTCCTATAAAAATTCTTTGGTTTTCTGCATGTTAACGGCAATGGGTTGCCATTGTAGCAGATGGATCCTTTGTTTAACTCTGCTCGCGTGAGGCTTTTTCATCCAGGCCACTGACGCCGAAACGTCTGTCGAGCTCTGCCAGTACAGCCTCGGGGCCAGTACCCAGTTTTGCCAGCATAACCAGGGTATGAAACCATAAATCGGCAGTTTCATAGATTATATGCTCTATATTGCCATCCTGTTCAGCTTCCCTGGCAGCTTCGATTATTTCATCAGTCTCTTCTGCAACTTTTGCCAGAATTTTTTCCAGGCCCTTGTGATGCAGTTGGGCCACATAGGATGAATCAGGATCAGCTGATTTTCGCTCTTCAATAATGGCAGCCAGTCTCTGCAGGGTGTCACTCATTATGGTCTCAATTTGTCAGCGTTAACGATATATGTCGTCTGGATTCTTGATAACAGGCTCATTTTCGACCCATTGACCATTTTCAAGCTTCAAAAAATAACAGCTTTCTCTGCCGGTATGACAGGCAATGCCGCCTAGCTGCTCAACACTAAATACCAGGCTGTCATAGTCGCAATCCAGATACATGCCATGCAGGACCTGCATGTGACCAGAATCTTCACCTTTGCGCCAGATCTTTTGTCTTGAACGCGACCAGTAAATAGCCCGGTTTTCCTTCACTGCCAGAGTTAAGGCTTCTCTGTTTACCCAGGCCTGCATCAGAATACGGCCACTTTCCCAGTCCTGGGCTGTGGCAGGAATAAGGCCATCACTATTCCACTTTATCTGGTCTAACCAGTCAGTACTCATGGTTTAAAACTCGCCAATTTCAGGAGCCAAGAATACTCTATTTTGGGGCCTGAAGTCAGAATTCAAGGGATGCATAGACAAATAAAACAGGCAATAGCATATTGCTATCGACCGGGTTAATCTCGCCGCAGAACAAGTAAAGCAAGGCCGGCAGTCGCCAGTATCAGTGTTGCAGCAGGCATATTGCCCAACATGGGGCCTACCCTGGGGTGGAGTGAGATGGCCGCAGCTGCCAGTGCAGTAATGCCAAAACCCAGATAACGTCGCGATCGTGCCTTACTTCTGCTGGCCTCAAGGGCTTCTTTTTCTTTGTACTGATTTTCCCGATGACTGCGTAAGGTTTTTAACTCCTGCAAGGATTCATAAATCAATTCAGGCAGTTGCGGGAGTTGTTCCAGCCACTCCGGAATTTTCTCAGTGATTTTTTTAAGATTGCTAATCGGTGACAGGCGTTCCCGTTGCCAGTTTTCGAGAAAAGGAAGCGCATTTTCCCAGAGGTCGAGTTCAGGATAAAGCTGCTTGCCCAGCCCTTCAATATTGAGCAGGGTTTTTTGTAACAGCACCAGAGAAGGCTGCACTTCCATATTAAAACGACTGGCAGTGCGAAATAGTTGCAACAGCAGCATGCCAAATGAAATATCTTTCAAAGGTTTCTGAAATATGGGTTCGCAGACGCTGCGCATAGTGGACTCAAAAGCATTGATCGGCGTGTCGGGGGGTACCCAGCCACATTCCACATGTAATTCTGCCACCTTGCGATAATCCCGTTTAAAAATTGCCAGTAAGTTTCGCGCCAGATAATACTGATCATCTTTACTGAGTGTGCCAATGATGGCGCAATCAAGCGCGATGTATTGTGGTTGCTCGGGATGTTCTCTGGAAACAAAGACATTGCCGGGGTGCATGTCGGCGTGAAAAAAGCTGTGATCAAATACTTGCGTGAAGAATATTTCGACTCCGCGCTCGGCAAGTAATTTCAGATTGATACCGGCCGCTTTAAGTTCTTCTATCTGGCTCACGGGGATGCCATAGATACGTTCCATCACCAGTACATTGAGTCGGCAGTAATCCCAGTACACTTCAGGTACATATAACAAATCAGAATTTTCAAAATTCCGTTTTAGTTGTGTGGCATTTGCACCTTCTGACATAAGATTAAGTTCATCATGAATGATGTATTCATAATCCTGGACCACCTCAACAGCCTTCAGGCGTTTCCCCTGATCTATGTTGTTTTCAACAAAAGTAGCAATACTTTTTAGCAGGGCAATATCCTGGGTAATAATTTCCTGAATTCCGGGACGAATTACCTTGATGACAATTTCTTCGCCTGAAGGAAGTTGTGCAGCATGGACCTGGGCAACGGAGGCAGAGGCAAGAGGGGTCGCAGAAAAGTCATTAAACAGATTTTCAATCTTGTCGTTGAGAGCCTCTTCTATAAGTTTAATGGCCTGCTGTTCATCAAACGGAGGTACATTATCCTGCAGACCAGCAAGGTCGTCAGCAATATCTTCAGGAACCATGTCACGCCGTGTGGACAACAATTGGCCAAACTTGATGAAGATGGGACCAAGTTCTTCCAGTGCCCGACGCAGTCGTTCACCACGGCTCATGTTTTCCAGGCCAGATACGCAAGGCAAGGGTAAGCCCAGCACTGTTGAAAGCAGACGTGCCTGGTCGAAGCTTTTAAACAATTCTCCCAGGCGATATTTATTTGCTACCCGGTAGATTTTAAGGAGTCTTAATAACCTGTTCAAAACGGTAATATGGGTCCGGTATTTATAAGGGCGGCCACAATATCACTATTCAGAATCCCAGTAAAATCAACAGGCTTGCTTAAGTTGGTGGGCATACAATAGCTGTGTAAAATGCTTCTCATACCCAATAATAAAAAAGGCTGTTATACCCATTAAAAATAATAAGAAAACTGCAATTGCATCGATAACGAGACGAGACATGCTTAATACAACCCGGCAGGGTATAAGGAAAATAAAATGATTAAATTTAGAGGGATTTTAATTTTTATCTTGCTGTTCAGCCCCGTGCTACATGCGCAGACAATTTCCCTTGCAGGGAGATATGAACTTGATCGTTATTTAGCACAGTCCATAGAAAATTCCAGAATTCCCGGAGTCGTTGCGCTGATTACCAATGGCGATGGCGTGGTTTATCACAGCGCCTTTGGTCTTATGGATGTCGGTAATAGTAAAGCGATGACACGGGATGCAATTTTCCGTATTGCTTCCATGACCAAACCGGTTACTTCTCTTGCCGTAATGATGCTGGTGGAAGAAGGGAAAATGGCGCTGGACGACCCTATTGAAAAATATCTTCCGGAACTGGCAAACAGGGAAGTGTTTACTGAATTCAATCTGGACAGCGGAGAATTCACTGCAAGACCGGCACAAAATTTAATTACCATTCGCCACTTGCTAAGCCATACGTCAGGCCTGGGATATACATTTGACAGTCCGGTTTTAGCAAAAGCACTTGGCAGCGAGTTTGATGTCAGTGCGACTTCAGTGCCGCTTTTGCATGAGCCGGGGGAAGAGTGGACTTATGGTGAAAGTACACGGGTGCTGGGACATCTGGTGGAAACGGTTTCCGGGATGGAGCTCTTTGAATTTATGCAGGAAAGAATTCTTCAGCCACTGGGTATGTACGAGACTTATTATGATATTCCGCCAAGCAATAATCCTCGCACTGTGACAACACATGCCATGAATGGCTCTACACTGATGGAAACGTCAAATCCGGATATTATCTCTTCGGCCCATAATGGTGATGCCGGACTGTTTTCAACTGCGCAAGATTACACACGTTTTATTCGCCTTTTTCTCAATAAGGGCGTGACGGAAAATGGCACAAGAATTTTATCAGCAGATACCATTGCTGATATGGGCCGCAATCATACTGGTGATGTGGCGGTACGTTTTATGCCTGCTGCCAACCCTCAAGTCAGCGAACGCTTTCCACTAGGTGCGGGTGTTGACCGCTTCGGTCTGGGTTTTCAGGTCACCATGGAACAGAGGGAAAACAGCAGAGCACCAGGCTCTCTTGCCTGGGCAGGAATTTATAATACAGAATTCTGGATAGATCCTGAAAATAATATCGGGGCAGTATTGATGATGCAATATATGCCTTTTTATGACGAGAAGGCCATAGAAGTGCTGCAGGGTTTTGAGCAAAGGATCTACGGGAATCTGGAATAAAATCCGGAATAAATTTCGGAATAAAGTTCCGAATAAAAAGCGCAAGCGTTTATATAGTGAAAGTCATCAGCAGCGGTTAGTGGTGTTAAATATAGATTTCGCGATTATTTTATTCTGAGAAATCTGCTGAAATTCATTGAGTGAAAAATTCAGGCGGGGGGGAGAGAGCTGATTCTTCTTGCCCTCGAATCCAGGCGATCGACTCTTAATCTCAGGCTGTCAACGCTCTTATAAAAGCTTTTGAGTTCAACAGCGGATGGAAATATTTTCTTTTCCTCGTGTAGATAGTCGTCAATATCTTTTTGCAAATTGTCCCGGGACTGTCTGGTAAATTTTCCTGCCGCAGAAAAACTGTCACTCAATGCCTGGGTTGGTACATCGCCAATTAATTTACTTATCTGGTATTCCCAGTCCAGATCAATATTTTGCAGAATTTCCTGAAGCGACGTAAGCAGGCCCACATTGCCGGTAATGACTATGCCATCTTTGCGTAAATCTGCGGTTTTCCTTTTGACCAATAATTTTGCCAGGGCAGTGGCAGTGCCGCGAATTATGGTGTCGGCTTCAAGCTCTTCGTTACTGGAGAGCAAGAGTCTGCCATCGCACACCAAGATATTGATCAATAGGTTCGGCAGCTCACATTGCACTCTCAATAATTTACCTGACAAGGGTTCAAGCTTCTTCCGGGCAACAGTATCCATAGACAGAACCTGATTCAGGCAGGTTTCCATGCTGGATAAAATGGCAGAGTGAAAAAGGCTTGCAAGCATAGTATTTGCTTATTCAGGCATAGAGTAATTCTAAAGGGCTTTATGGCCGACATGAATGGCGCAGATGCCACCCATCACATTATGGTATTCACAGTTTTCAAAACCTGCATCCAGCATCATCTGCTTCAGAGTTTCCTGGTCAGGGTGCATACGGATAGATTCAACGAGATATTTATAGCTATCACCATCACCTGTAATCAGCTGGCCAGCTTTGGGCCACAAAGTTGAATATATATCATAGGCTTTGCCAATCAGGGGATTGACCGGTTTGGAAAACTCCAGTACCAGAACTCTGCCACCAGGCTTGGTCATGGCAAACATGGAACCCAGTGCGGCTTGTTTGTCAGTCACATTTCTCAAGCCATAAGCAATGCAAATACAGTCAAAAGTATTTTCCTTGAAAGGAAGTTTCTCTGCATTGGCCAGGGAATAACTGATGTTGCCACTTTTGCCTTTATCGATAATCCGGTCACGCCCCACCCTGAGCATTGATTCATTGATATCGGCGAGAATCACCTGACCCTGTTTCCCAACCAGAGGAGAAAAAAGCAAACTGAAATCGCCGGTGCCTCCAGCGAGGTCAAGAACGCTCATGCCTGGTCTGAGGGCACTTAATTCAACCGTGTAGCGCTTGATGATTCTGTGTGTGCCAAGGGACATCACATCATTCATCAGGTCATACTTACTGGCAACAGAATGAAAGACCTGACCTACCAGGCCGGCCTTTTCTTCTACAGCAACCTGCTGATATCCAAAATGTGTAGTTTTACCCTGACTATCGTTATTCATGTTTTTCTGAAAATTTTATAGGATTCTTAAAAGGCCATTGTACTGCAATGCCGTTTAGAAACGTATGGGGATGTATGGACAGAATTGGGAATGATGTTCCGGGAACTGGAGATAAGCAGCGATAAAGATTCGTTCTAATCATTAATTGGCATGATATTTACGATCTGTACGTCATCTGGCAGGTTTTCTCTGCGCGCACCGGCTTTTTGTAATTTCATAAGATAGCTGTCCCATAGGGCAGCCTGATTCAGGCAAAGCTCCCTCAGGTATTCCCAGCTATAGATTCCGGTGTTGTGATCGTCATCAAAATGCAGGCGTATGGCATAGTTTCCAACGGCGTCAATGTTATCTATCTTGACGTGCTTCTTGCCGGTCTGCAGCACTTCCTGTCCCTGCCCATGACCTCTTACTTCTGCTGAGGGTGAGTTCACACGCAGGAATTCTGCAGGTAGAGAATAAATGCCGCCATCATCATACTTAAGTTCCAGTATGGCTGATTTACGGTGCAGTTTAATATCATCGGGCTGCATCTTGTTATCGCTCGTCTAAAAAATTATTGGGAAATATATCAGGCACTAAAGAATAAACCGACTCAAATCATCATCAGCAGCAAGATCGCTCAGATTTGCATCGACAAAGTTTTCATCCACAAGCACAGCGCCTTTTCCCTCGCTGACCAATTCTCTTGCGCTGAAAGATGTTTCTTCCAGAAGTCTTTCCAGTACTGTGTGCAAACGCCGGGCACCGATATTTTCAGTGCGCTCATTAACTTGCCAGGCTATTTCAGAGATACGCTTGATGCCACCGTCTGTGAATGTAAGCTCAAGGCCTTCAGTTTGCATCAGGGCAACATATTGTTTGCTTAATGAGGCGTCAGGTTCGGTAAGAATTCGTTCAAAATCCTCAGCACTCAGGGCATCAAGTTCGACTCGAATAGGCAGGCGACCTTGAAGCTCAGGAATCAGGTCCGATGGTTTTGAAAGATGAAAGGCTCCTGAGGCAATGAAAAGAATGTGGTCGGTTTTAACTGAACCATATTTGGTGGAAACGGTTGAACCTTCAATGAGTGGAAGCAAATCCCGTTGCACACCCTCTCTGGAAACGCCGCCGCCATGGGCCTCATTTTTTGTGGCAACTTTGTCAATTTCATCGATAAAAACTATGGCAGTCTGTTCGGTAATTTCAATGGCGCGGGTTTTGAGCTCATCTTCATTAACCAGTTTTTGAGCTTCCTCGTCCTGCAGGATTTTTAAAGCAGATTTAACACTGACACGTCTTGACTTACTGCGGCCGGCACCCATATTTGAAAACATGCTGCTTAGTTGGCTGGACATATCTTCCATGCCCGGGGGTGCCATAATTTCAACGCCCACCTTGTCCGATACCTTGATTTCAATTTCCTTGTCATCAAGATCTCCTTCGCGCAGTTTTTTACGAAATACCTGGCGTGAGCCTGAAGACTCTTCAGAGTCATCAGAGGAGCCCGGCAAAAGAATGTCCAGCACCTGATCTTCAGACGCATTGGCGGCCTGACTGGACACTTTTTGTAATTGCTCTTCGCGCAACATCTTTACCGCGGCATCCACCAGATCCCTGATTATTGATTCCACATCCCTGCCGACATAACCCACTTCAGTAAATTTTGTCGCTTCAATTTTGATAAATGGAGAGCCCGCCAGTTTTGCCAGGCGGCGTGCAATCTCAGTTTTACCCACACCTGTGGGTCCGATCATAAGAATATTTTTAGGTGTTATTTCCTGGCGCATGGCTTCAGGAAGCTGCATGCGGCGCCAGCGATTACGCAGAGCTATAGCAACAGCCCGTTTGGCGTCATTCTGTCCAATAATATGTTTATCAAGTTCGGTGGCAATTTCTTTAGGGGTGAAATCAGTCATAAAAAATCAGTCATCCAGTACTTCGATTGTTAAATTATGGTTTGTGTATACGCAAATATCAGCGGCAATGTTGAGACTTTTTTCAACAATGTCCCGGGCATCAAGTTTGGTATTGTCGAGAAGGGCACGTGCAGCTGATTGCGCAAAGCTGCCGCCTGAACCGATTGCCATCAGGCTGTCTTCCGGTTCAATCACATCACCATTGCCAGTAATGATCAGGGAGGTATCCTTGTCAGCGACCACCAAGAGTGCCTCCAGCCTGCGCAGTGCACGTTCGGTACGCCAGAGTTTGGCAAGTTCCACTGCCGCGCGGGTTAGTTTGCCAGAGTGTTTTTCAAGTTGTTCTTCAAAGCGTTCAAACAGGGTGAAGGCATCTGCTGTGCCACCTGCAAATCCTGCAATCACTTTATCGTTGTAGAGGCGTCTGACTTTTCGTGCATTTCCTTTCATGACGGTATTGCCCTGGCTTACCTGGCCATCGCCGCCAACGACTACCTGACCATTCCTGCGTACTGACAGGATAGTAGTTCCTCTATATTGATCCATGCTGGCTCCTGAATAAGTTGCTGATTAAAGAGTATCTAGGGCTGATAAAACCCATGTTGGGGCAAATGCCGGAAAATCAAGCGGGGTAACACGTGCGCTGACTGATAAATCAGGGACTGGGTATGCGCATGCGGATGGGATCGATATTATTTTCAATCAATGTGTTCTCGGCATTCTCTACGGCATTACGACCAATAAAGGGCCCGGCCTGAACCCGATACCAGGTTCTTCCTGAAAGCGGAGCTGGCTGAATGCGGGTGTCGAGATTCAACAGGATTAGCCGGGCTCGAAGCGCTTCTGCATCATTAGGATCGAGAAAAGAGCCCGCCTGAAGCAGATAGGTTATTTGATTGCTTTCATCTTCCAATGCGCTTGATGCAAGTTCCACGGGGACAACATTCACTTCCACCTCTGCCTGGGGCAGATACTCATAAAAATCAAGCGTTGTGACGGAGCCGTTTTCTTCGTTTTCACCGCCCAGTCCGGGAATGGTTACTTCAGAAATGGAGGCGCCATTGTTCAGCTGTGATAGAGAAAAATAACCTACCATACAAAGTAATACTCCACCGAAAAGCCCTGAAAAAAACCAGCTCCAGTGGTTACTGTCGTCAGACGAGTTGCGTGTAGCAGAGCGCACAGGTTTCTTTTTTGCGGAAGTGCTGCTGGCTTTTTTCTTTTTTGCGAAATCTTGTGCCATATATCCTCTATAGAATAGCAGTGAACCAAGTTCTCACTTTACTGTTCTATTGACTGCTCGATTTATTGTTCTGTGTACTGCTCTTTACAGCAGAATCCGAATTATCCTTCAAAAGCGTCTCGGGAAGAAGCGCCCTGATTAATTACCTGCATGCAGGTTTAAGTAAAGTCCAGTGGGTCGACATCTACTGACCAGCGTATTTTTCTCTTCTCGGGATGGTTTTCCATTAGCGGGATTAGCAAGGTGAGGTACTTTTGAATAGTGGATCGTTTATCCGCTTCAATGATCAGCTGCATGCGAAACAAGCCAGCCCTTTTTTCCATTGGTGATGGCATTGGGCCTATTATGGAAAGATCCGAAAAATTGTGTTGCACAGCATTTATCACATCCTGCAGGAAATTAAAGGGCAGGGACTGGGTGCTTGCTTCTGCGCGAATTAAGGCCATATAGCTAAATGGAGGTAGTTTGCCCAGCTGCCTCTCTTCAAGCAGTTTTCTGGCAAAAGGTCCGTAGCCATGTCTGACCAATGCCTGCAATGTAGGGTGAGTACTGTTATAGGTCTGAATGACGACTTCGCCCTGTGTTTCTCCTCTTCCAGCTCTGCCGGCAACCTGGATCAGTAATTGGCCCATTTGCTCCTGACCGCGAAAGTCTGCACTAAATAGCCCGCCATCAGCATCCAGAACTGCAACCAGGGTGACATTGGGAAAATGATGTCCTTTGGAGAGCATCTGTGTGCCTACCAAAATACAGGGATCACCACTGTCTACTTTTTCAATAATGTCATGCAAGGTTTCCCTGTTGCGGGTCGAATCCCGGTCAATGCGATGGACAGGGGTGTCGGGAAAAAGCGCTCTCACAGTTTGTTCGGTTTTTTCTGTACCCAGCCCCATGGCCGCCAGATCGGTGCTGCTGCATTCTGCACATTTTTGCGCGAGTGGTTTCTGGGATTCACAATGGTGACAGCTCAGTCGCGGAGGTTTCCGGTGTAAGGTGTAACTGCTGTCACAGCGTGTACAGGTAGCAATCCAGCCACAGTCCCGACATAGCAAAATGGGGGCGAAGCCACGGCGGTTTAAAAATATAAGTACCTGATTTTTGCTCTTCAGGTGGGAGCGAATCATGTCAATCAGGGAATTTGAAAATCCATCTGTTAATTCCTGTCCTTTCAGGTCTAACAATCGGTATTCCGGGTGGCTTGCCTCCCCGGCACGCTCAGTGAGCTGCAGATAGTGAAAACGTCCGGCCAGGGCATTATTCAAACTTTCCAGGCTGGGTGTAGCTGTGCCCAAAATAACCGGGATATCCAGCTGCCTGGCCCGGTAGATGGCCAGGTCTCTGCCGGAATAGCGAAAGCCGTCCTGTTGTTTATAGGATGCATCATGCTCTTCATCAACAATGATCAGGCCAGGTCTGGCCAAGGGGGTGAAAATTGCCGAACGGGTGCCGATAATAATATCCGCTTTTCCGTTACCGGCCCGCAGCCAGGCTGACAAGCGCTGGGTGCCAGTGAGGCCAGAGTGGAAAACAGCAATTTCCCGGTTAAACCTCGATTCAAAGCGTCGCAAGGTTTGTGGAGTCAGGCTGATTTCCGGAACCAGCACAAGTGCCTGTAGCCCTTTTTCAAGTACATCAGCGATTGCCTGCAGATAGATTTCAGTCTTGCCGCTGCCAGTAACGCCTTCAAGTAAAGAAACGCTGTAATGCTCAATGTTCTCCCTGATAGCGCTAAGGGCAGACTGCTGTTGCGTATTCAACTGCAGGGGGGCATCGTCACCGTAAATTTCATCGGGATTATTTTTAGTGCTGTCAGGCGTCGAGATTTCTTCAATGAGTCCCTTGTCTGCCAGAGTTTTCAGACAGGCTGAAACCTCACCATTGACACTTTCCTTGAGTGCCGCCACAGTCATTTTTTTCTGGGCAATAATAAGCGACAGAACCTGCAACTGTCTGGGGGCATTTTTCAAGGTGGATTGATCCAGGCTTTCACCGGTAGTGCTTGCTTGCCAACTAGGCATTTGTTTTTCTTGTGCGGGTTTTCCCTTTCTTATCTGGGCCGGAAGGGAGGTTTGCAATGCTTGCCCGACAGGAAACTGGTAATAGTCCGCTGCCCAAAGGTATAAGGACATGAGCTGCTCATCAATTACCGGGGTGTGGTCAATCAATTTATCGGCAACTTTTATTTTGCCAGCCGGGAAATCGCTCTTATTGCTGCAGCCGGTAATTATGCCGATCATGCGTCTGTTGCCAAAAGGAACCTGGACGCGAACGCCGGGCTTTAAACTTTCCACGGCACAATTAGCAGGAGGCCTGTAATCGAAGGTCCGGCGCAATGGTGAGGGGATGGCAACCTGTATGAATAAGTCTTTTGTCACTTCTTAAATCTGAGCTGGCGGAAAAGCATGGGTGTTTCCTGTCAGAGAGCTGGCATACATCTCTGGTGAATTAATTCGTCCCTCTTATCTAGTAAGGGGGCTGAGAGAGAATATAGCAAAATACAGTCAGGAGAGGAGATTCGCGATAGCTTGGTTTATACTTTGCACATTTTTAAGCCATGTCTGTGGAGTAAGACCCCTTATGCAAAGCCAACAAGTTCCAGATGAACTGCTTGCACTGCGCGACGAAATAGATCGTATCGATAATGAACTGATAAATCTGCTGGCAGAGCGCTTTAGCGTGACGGCAAAAGTAGGCCAGTTAAAAGCCAAAAACCAGCTTGACTCGGTAGATCCGGTTCGTGAACAGGAAAAGCTTGAAAGACTGAGGCAGCTGGCGAGTGATAAGTCGCTCAATAGTGATTTTATCCTGGATTTATTCCAGATGGTATTTGGTGAAGTCGTTAAAAATCACCGTACCTTTTTGAAATGAAGGCTGATGCAGTCCAGAAGATTGCCTGCTTGTTTGAATCAGGTACTTGGCATTCAAGGCTTATGTCTGGTTTGAGCAGGACATTTCTACAAAGACGCTATAATCCTGAGAACGTCTCTTGTGCTAAAACCAGTTTCTGTTAGAATGCGCGCTCTTTTTTCCTTGCTGAAAATGATTTGCGGGCAATAAGAGAAAAGCCAAAAAATAATGAATATGGTGCCTGACTGCATAAAGTTTCAGGTAGCGATATTCGGAGAAATAGACAATGAAAGCAGAAATTCATCCTAAATATCAGGATATTAGCGTTACCTGTGGTTGTGGTAATGTAATCCAGACCCGCTCTACCTTAAGTGACGACGTCCGTATTGACGTATGTTCACAGTGTCACCCGTTCTATACCGGAAAGCAGAAAATTGTTGATACCGGTGGGCGTGTAGACCGCTTCAAGAAACGCTTTGGTGGTGCTCGTAAGGTCTGATTTGCAATGTTTGCTGGCTGTTCCCTGTTAGGTGCAGCCAGTTAATTATTGCGCTATCGGCTATAACTGCTCAGTTATAAGCAAGACCTTTCAAAGAATCAGGCAACTAATCAGCCTGTTAAAAAGGTGATTTACCGCCTTCCTGCCCAGCACTGTTTTCACCGGTCTGGGTAGCCTCAAAGTCAGGTACATTTTCCTTCCTGAAAACCTCAAAGAATGCACCTTCTTCACCAGGACTTGCTCTTAGACCTGTTTGACGATTAATGCGCACGAACTCCAGATCGTCAGGTTGGCTCATGCTGGCATTTGCAGAATCTGCCAGTACAGGTTTCATGAAATCAATCCATATCGGTAGAGCAACTGTAGCGGCCTGCTCACTCTTGCCCAATGTGTCGGGCTGGTCGTAGCCGACATACACCGTAGTCACAATATTGCCGTTAAAGCCGGAAAACCAGAGATCTTTATTGTCGTTGGTCGTGCCTGTCTTGCCATGAATATCTTCCCTGTCGGGCATTGCACGATTAGCCGGCCGGCCACTGCCACTGGTAATCACTGAGCGTAGTATGGAGTTCATGATATAGCTTACACGTTCATCGATAATGCGCGGCGCTGGTGTGACCGCCGGAATTTCTGGCACCTGATTACTTTCCAGAAGGGAATCAATTGCTGCCATGTTTTCACAGGTATTGCAGACAGTGTAAGGTTGGGCACGAAACATCTCGCCGTCATTAAAATTATCAATTCGTTGAATCAGGAAGGGCTCAACTTTGTGACCACCGTTGGCAAAAACAGCATAAGCGGTTGCAACTTCCAGTGGGTGAACAGCATGGGTTCCGATAGCGACAGTCAGGTCATTTTTATCGATATCATCGGTATTAAAACCGAAGCGGGCGATATACGGGAGCACCACATCAGAGCCCAGAGCATCGTAAAGTCTTAATGACACCAGGTTTTTCGATTGGGTAAGGGCATATTTAAGTCTTATGGGACCCATAAAGTCGCCGTTAAAATTTTCTGGCCGGTAATCGCTGCGTGCCAGTGGGGCATCATTGATTAGCGAGGCTGCGGTATAGCCGTTTTCCAGAGCTGCAGCGTAAAGAAAAGGTTTGATGTTTGAGCCGGGCTGACGGGTGGCCAGTGTTACCCGGTTAAACTGACCGTTGTTGCGACGGTCATTAAATTCATAACCCCCGACAAGGGAAAGGATGGCGCCGGTATTTGGGTCAAGAGAAACAAGTCCGCCATTCACTGCAGGGATCTGGCCAAGCATCCATTGGCCCTGTTCATTTTGCATGACTCGAATTAGATCGCCAGCATCGACAACTTCATCAGCAGAACGCGGAGAGGAGCCCCAGGTGCTGTTAGTGATAAAGCGTTTTGCCCAGCGAAAGCCATCATATTCAATAGTAATGGACTCCCCTGATGCCAAAATTGCGGTAATTGTGCGTTCTTCAACTGACTGAACAAATGCGGGTAACTGGGAAGCAATTGTCGGAGTTCTTCTTAATGTATCAAGCCACTGGTCCACAGAGCTGTCTTCAGCCGGGCGCAGGTGGTTTTCCCGGCCACGATAGCCGTGGCGCCTGTCGTAATTTTCCAGTCCACCCTGCAAGGCAAGATTTGCCGTTTCCTGCATGGTGCTGCTGATGGTGGTATAGACTTCAAAACCATCAGTTAGCGCCAGGTCGCCATAAAGCTTTATCATATCCTGACGAACCATTTCTGCTATATAAGGTGCATCCAGTTCAGTTTCACGTCCATGGCGAAAAGCGGTGTTGGGTGCGGTATTAGCTTCGTCAAAATCATTCTGGGTAATCATGCCTTGATCCTGCATCCGCGACAGGACCCGTTCACGAACCGATTTTGCCTCGTCTCTGGATGACAAGGGGTTGTAAGCATTGGGTCTGGGCAAAAGGCCGATCATGGTGGCCGCTTCTGCCAGGCTCAGTTCGTTTACGGTTTTGTCATAGTATTGCTGTGCTGCTGCAGCGATACCGTATGCGGAGATCCCAAAAAAAGTTTTATTCAGATAAAGCTCAAGGATTTCTTCCTTGGTAAGTTCGCGCTCCATTTTTAGCGCAAGCAAAATTTCCTTAAATTTACGGGTGTGTGGAGATTCGCCTTCGAAGAAAAAGTTTTTTGTCACCTGCATGGTGATTGTGCTGCCGCCGCCCCAGTCATTGCCGGTGAAAATGCCCGCGACTGATCTTACAAGGCCGAGAGGATCCACGCCTCTGTGGCTATAGAAGCGCTTGTCTTCGGTAGAAACAAGAGCGTCTATGATCTGTTTGGGGATTTCATCAAATTTGATTGGAGTGCTGCGACGGCTGCCGAACTCGGCGATAAGCTTGTCATCGGAGGAGTAAATTCGCAGGGGATTTTCCAAGCGCAGATTGGTATAGGTCTCCCTGTCTGGCAGCTTGGGAGAAATATACAGGTACATACTGGCGGCCACCATCACCACGCCGATGCAAACGGTGATGCCAGACCAGACTAGAAAGTACGCTATTTTCTTTGTTTTATTCATTGCCGGGCAGTTAGATGGCCAAATCAGATGGTGTTTTGTTACAGCCGCTCATTTTAAACACTTTTAGCATTCTAGGTTAGCAATCTGGCAGATTTAGCTATAAAGGCATAATACTAGTCTGCAAAGTCAGAGAATATGGGGTTTTTGTACAGTAATTCTCATTTTTACCTCTGCAAACACTGTTTAATTGGCCTGAAACAAACTTTGGATAATAAAAAGTGCTGATTTCGCCCAATTGTGAACCAGCTAGCAAATTAATGTAATTTGTAAAAAAATGCGATAATTACTTGAAATCAATACTTAAATTGATTAACGTGCCAAGTTGTATCTGATAGTAAAAGGTAGTATTCCGGCAGTCTCAGTTATTTTTTTGGAGACCTAAAGTTTTGCTTTTACTGGCAGTAACTTTATTCGGGGAGACATTTTGTTTAGTTTCTTAGCTAAAAAGAACAATGGCTTGCTAGGTATAGACATTAGTTCCAGCTCAATAAAATTGCTGGAGCTGAGCAAGTCTGGTTCTAAATACAAGGTTGAAAACTATGCCAGCAGGCCTTTGCCTGATGGTGCGGTGGTTGAGAAAAACATCGCCAATCTTGATGCTGTGGGTGAAACCATGCTGAAACTCTCATCTCTCATTGAAACAACAACAGAAAAGGCTGCAGTAGCCGTCTCAGGTTCCGCCGTAATCACAAAATCCATCGAAATGAATGGATCAATGAGTGATTCCGAAATGGAAACGGAACTGCTGATTTTTATCACACCGTCTATAATCAACGAAGTAATGTAATCTTGGTTAATTAACTCAGGATTGTTTTCCGGCCTATCGGGTAGAATGGTATGTCGGATTTTTTTTGTTTGTCATTTGTTAACTTTTTCAGCTGAAAACTCCATTAAAAAATGAATAAAGCACTGGATAATATTTTCCTCATCGGACCTATGGGAGCGGGTAAAACCACTATAGGGCGCCAACTTGCGCGCAGTTTGAAAATGGATTTTGTCGACTCTGACGAACAAATCGAAGAAAGAACAGGCGCCAATATTTCCTGGATATTTGATGTAGAGGGTGAGGACGGTTTTCGGCAGCGGGAAAAGAAAGTTATTGAAGAGCTGACTTTGGGCAAGAATATAGTGCTAGCTACGGGTGGTGGCGCTGTTCTGGCACCAGAGAACAGGAAGTATTTGCAAAGCCGTGGCACTGTTGTTTACCTGATGGCAACTATTGGTCAGCAAGAGGAGAGAACGCGGCATGACCAGCGCAGGCCCTTGATCCAGAACGTTGACGATATAAGGGAAAAGCTTACTGAATTAATGGAGATTCGAGATCCGCTGTACAGAGAAATTGCCGATCATGTGGTGATGACTAACAGGCGCAGCCCTAAATCTGTAAGCAGTGAAATAGTGAAACAGTTATTCGGGGAAGAAGCCCATGAAGAGTAAATCTGTCAGCACTCAGAGCCGGCAGCTTGTTTCTGTGGAATTGGGGGATAGAAGCTACCCTATCCATATTGGTGATGATTTGTTATCAGACGCATCATTGCTGGAGCCTCATATTTCCGGTCAGCAGGTTTGTATTATTACAAATGACACCGTTGCACCGCTTTACCTTGAAACGCTGTCTGAAACCTTATCTGCGTATAAGCCCATCAACATCATCTTGCCCGATGGAGAAAAATACAAAACGCTGGATACTGTAAGCCTGATTTATGATCGACTCCTGGAAGAAAGATTTAGCCGCTCCGCAACTCTTGTCGCCTTGGGTGGCGGGGTGATTGGCGATATGGTGGGTTTTGCAGCAGCAACTTACCAGCGTGGCATTGACTTCATTCAGGTTCCTACAACGCTGCTTTCACAGGTGGATTCTTCAGTGGGAGGCAAGACAGGGGTAAACAGACCGTTGGGCAAGAATATGGTTGGTGCATTTTATCAGCCTAATTGTGTCCTGGCTGATACCTCGACTCTGGAAACTCTGCCAGATCGTGAGCTCAAGGCCGGGCTTGCAGAGGTGATCAAATATGGCCTTATTAACAATCTACCGTTTTTAAACTGGCTTGATGACAGTATTGAGAACATCCTTGCGCGGGATAAATCGGCGCTGGCCTATGCAATTTGTACCAGTTGTGAGGATAAGGCAGCCATTGTTGCCGAAGATGAAAAAGAAGCAGGAATCCGCGCAATTCTCAATCTTGGACATACCTTTGGTCATGCCATAGAAACTGCAATGGGTTATGGCAACTGGTTACATGGTGAGGCCGTCGCTACAGGTATGGTTATGGCGGCGGACCTTTCCTGCCGGCTGGAGTTAATCAGTAAACAGGATTTTGAGCGGGTAAAAGACATCATTCAGCGTGCTCAATTGCCCGTATCTCCTCCTGCCGAGATGAGTGCGGAGACCTTTATTTCTCTGATGAGCAGGGATAAAAAAGCAGAGCAGGGAAGAATAAAATTTATTCTGCTGGAGAAGCTCGGCAAGGCCAGGGCCGGTGAGGAAATAGATCAGAAAACGCTCGCCTCCTTATTTTGATTGTTTATACAAAGCTTGCCTCCATGCCCTATTGCTTATGCAAGGGTCATGCAAACACGCACTTGTGCATTTAAAGCTGCATGAGTGATGCATATTTTAGCGTTTAAGTCCCTATAAACCTGATGTTTTTCCCTAAAGTCTCAAGTCTATATTTTCTCTAAAGGCTTGTTTTTCGTAGTTTTTGATGTGAGAATTGCGAAGGTTTCAATTAAAGAATCCGTATTTTGTAAATTCTTTAATATGGAAGAAAGTAGTAATGTAGATATTCACGGACAGAAGCCATTTTTTAATGGACGCCCGTGACTACAATTTTGTTAAAACAAAATTAATTCATTCATAATCATCAAGGGGAGAATAGGATGAAATTCAGTCCATTCCATACCATTGGCAAGAAGAAGTTAGCCTTGTCAATTGCAGCATCTCTAGCGCTTGGCTCAGGTATTAGCAATATCGCACTGGCCCAGGACGAAGAAGAACAAACTCTCGAAGAAATTACGGTAACCGGTACTCGAATTCGTTCCGACGATTTCAGTAATGCCCAGCCGTCAACAGTTGTTGATTCAGCTTTATTAGACAACCTTGGTATAGTTAACCTGGGTGATGCAATGGCCAGCCTGCCTTCAAACGTAGGTAATAACACGCCAACGGCTAATGCAGGCGGCAACTTTTTTAATGGCTCCAACATTGCCAACCTTCGTGGTCTGAACCCTTTCTTTGGTTCACGTACCCTGACTCTGGTTGACTCACGTCGTCACGTTCCTACTAACCAGGGCGATGGTGTTGACCTTAACTTTATCCCTTCAGTACTGATTGATCGTATGGAAGTGGTAACCGGCGGTGCTTCTGCATCTTACGGTTCTGGTGCGATTGGTGGTGTAACAAATATCCTGCTTGATCGTGATCTGGAAGGCGGCAAGATTCAGGTCGACTACGGTGTTTCCGGTGAAGACGATGGTGAAGATGCTCATATCGGCTTCGCATGGGGATCACAAATTGGTGAAAACGGTCATTTCATTTTTGGCTTTGAAGGTCAGGATGCCGGCGGTATTGGCAGCTGTATGGAAGCCCGTGACTGGTGTGCTGATAACGTAGCTGTTGTTACCAATGATGCATGGACCAATGATGGTGCTAATGGCCCACGTTATCTGATTAAAGACCGTGTTGGCAGCAACAGTCAGCAGGTTAGTGGTCGTCCAATTTTCGGCATCACCAATACTACCTGTACTGATGATAGCTGTACTGCCTACCGGGCTTGGGATACTCCCAATGAATATGATCAGGGTGGCGAAGGTCGGCCAAACTATCAATACACCAATATGCGTTCACCTGTAGAGCGTGAAGTGTTTTATTCGGCCTATACTCATGAAATCAATGATGACATGACCTTTTTCATTGAAGGTTCGATGGGCAGCGTAGATACCTTTACACCACAGGGTAGTCTGGATACCACTTTTGGTTTTCTGGCGCCGGATAACTTCTATCTGAACCGTTTGCAGGCTGCGGGTTCTGATCCATGCCCATTGCAGGCATTTGGTGTTCCTTGTTTCTTTAACAAGAACTACTCAGATGAAATTGACACCTACAATGAGACAACCACTGACCTGACTCGTTTTTCATTGGGTCTAAGTGGCCGTTTCGGTGACACTACCTGGACATGGGATACCTACTACCAGTATGGCGAATCCGAAAGGACTCAATTGGTCAATGACAACCTGCGTCTGGAAAGCTTTGGTTTTGCGGTGGATGCAGTAGATGACGGCAATGGTAATCCGGTTTGTCGTTTCATTCGTGACGGCATTCCTCCCGGCTTTATTAAAGATCCGGCGCTACTTACTGGTTGTAAACCGATTAATATTCTCCAGCCTGGCATGATCAATGAAGCTGGTGGTCAGAGTTATGCCTGGGGTCGTCTGCTTGAGGACACAACAGTTGAACAGGATATGTTCGAATTTGTTGCCTCTGGTGAAGTCTTCGAAGGTTTTGGTGCCGGTCCTATCAGGGCTGCAGCAGGAGCTTCCTATCGTGATGAGTCAATTGCAAACATCTCTGACCCAGGTCAGCCAGATTATGCGCGTCGTGATTACCTGATCCAGTACGGTGAAAGCTTTTCTGGTGAAGTGGCGGTACTTGAGTATTTTGTTGAGGCTCAAATTCCTTTCACTGAAACATTTGATGTACAGGTAGCTGCTCGTCAATCCAGTTATGAAAATACTGCTGGTCTTGGCACACCCGTTCCAGGTGATACTTTTGATTACGACATCACCACATGGAAAGTCACTGGCAACTGGCAGGCAACAGATTACTTGAGACTGCGTGGTTCGCTTTCTCGAGATATCCGTGCACCAAACTTCCGTGAACTGTACTACGGACAGGACCTTCAGCGTGGTGGACCATTTGGCTTCTGTTCAAACGAATGGACTGGCAATGTTAGCCAGGGTTTCTTCACTAACACTGGTGACCCCTGTACTGTTGAATTACGCGGTGGTCTGGATCTGCAACCTGAAGTATCAGATACCGTTACCTTTGGTGTGGTTCTGACACCGGCAGACTGGAATGTTCGTTTCGCGGTTGATTACTTCAGCATTGAAATCGAAGATGCCATTACTCCAGCCAACTCAGGCCTGGTACTTGACGGCTGTTTCGACGGGATTCTGGTTTACTGTCAGCAAATAACTGGTACGCCTTTTGATGCCAATGACCTGACTCAAGGTTACTCCCAGATCGACAAGATCACTCCTACAGCTGCAAACTTCCGTGCCTATGAAGCGAATGGTTTCGATGTTTCGGCTGACTGGATAGGTGAGTTTGATTTCGGTACTATTTCATCAAGGCTAATTGGTAGTCGCATGCTGCAGCAGTTGATTCAGCCTACGGCAACTGATCCTTCATTGATCAGAAACATTGCTGGTACTACAGGGCAGACTAACGGCTTCCTGTCTGACTGGTCTGCTGCTCCAGGATGGTCTGTTCAGTGGATTAATACCTATATCAATGGTCCTCTTACTCTCACTGCATCAGCTCGATTTATTAAATCAGGCCAGATGTATGCTGATCGTATTGGTCCAGAAGATTCAGGTTATTCCCCATCTAATCCAAACAGTATTGAAAGCAACCGTATCCCTAACTATGTCAACTGGGCACTGAATGCTGGTTACAGCTTTACAGTAGCCGACGTAGACATGCAGGTATTCGGTAATATCAATAACCTGTTTGACAAAACTCCGCCAATAACTGGTACAGGTACTGGTGGTTCTGCTAACCCAACTTTCTACGATACAATAGGAAGGAATTTCAGGGTTGGTCTTCGAGCTAACTTCTAAGATTTTTTAGAAAGCTTGAAACAAAAAGGCCGCATCTCACGATGCGGCCTTTTTTTATTCTCTGATTTATTGTAAATCGGAAGATGTACTTTTCAGAAGGATATAGAAATCCAGCAGTAGTTGATGGAAGGGGAGTTTAATTTATTTGAAAATGGTCAGCATCTGGTTTGCAGGTATATCGGTCAGTACCTTTTCTTCGCCAGAAGGCCAAACAACTCTTAGCTCATTGATAACTGTATAGTCACCTAAACCAAAATAAGCTTCTGATGGATTGTTGGAGATAAAATTACTGCCGGCATAAATTTCACGCATTTGTGTTATCTCGCCAGTGGTCAGGTAAACTCTGGCGCCGATAGCTTCAGAATTAAGATCTTCACCGGAGATTTTTATTGTTAAAAAGTTTTGGTCATTGCCACCATCATTTCTATATAAGGCAGGCGCCTGCTGATTGTTGGCCACAAAAACATCAATATCTCCATCAAGGTCATAATCAAAACAGACAATGCCGCGTCCCTGCCCTGTGTCTGAAAAGTTCAACTCCTGTTCTCTCCCGGTAAAAGTTCCGTCCTGGTTGGAAATATAAAAACGTGAGCCATCAGTGAGGAAAACAGCATTGTTGGTGAAGTTGGCTGTGACATAACCATTGACGTGAAAAATATCGAGCCAGCCATCATTGTTAAAATCCGCAAAACAGCTGCCCCAGCCCCAGCCGCCAATTTTTACACCGGCAGCGTCAGTAACATCTTCAAAAGTACCGTCACCAGCATTCTTATATAAGCGGTTTCCTGAAGCGCCGGTGTTGGCACCGGGAATAACATCATTGGGGATCCCTCTGGGGTCAAAAATGCTGGAAACAAACCAGTCTATGTCGCCATCATTGTCATAGTCACCTGCAGCTGCGCCCATGCCATTATCATCAGTGATGATCTCGTTATCAGTGACTAATGTGAAAGACCCGTCCTGGTCATTGATATACACCTGACTGGTACTGAAATCAGCCGCAACCAGAAGATCGAGCCAGCCATCATTATTAATGTCCGCGAAAATAGGGGTGTAATCGGCCATCAGGCCGTTTGGGATGCCTGCACTGGCACTAATATCAGTAAACTTTGCATTGCCATCATTCTGGAACAGGTAGTTGCCCTGATCGGCATCGTTCCAGTGCGCCAGATATAAATCCAGATCACCGTCCTTGTCATAATCTGCAAAAGACGCGCTGAAGCTGTTATCAATTTGTGCCAGCCCGGCCTGGCTGGTTATATTTTCAAATGTGCCATTCTGCTTATTTCTGTACAGTCGTGCTTTGGTGCCATTGACGCCGCCGATGAATAAGTCCGGCCAGCCATCACCATCGACATCGGCAAATGTTGCGCCAGCATCCTTGCGTCCATCAAGTGCAACGCCAGCACTTTCAGCCATATCTACAAAGGATCCATTACCGAGATTCCGATACAGCAGGTTGGGGCCGATGCTGCCGCGAGTCACATACAGGTCTATCCAGCCATCCTGATCATAATCTCCGGAAGCGACACCGGCTCCCTGCAGAATGCGCTCATAACTGGGGTCAGTATCATCAATGTCCTGTGGCAGATAGCCGTGTGAATGATTTATGCCAGCGTCCAGAGTGACTTCGGTAAATTGCCAGGGGATGATCTGATTGCTTGATGCCAGTTGGAACGAGGTGCCAGATGCAGAGCTGTCTTCAAGCATGATCTCCAGCGTATAGGTGCCACTATCCAGTGTTGTGCTAAGAGTCTCATTGCCGTTATTACTTTCTGAGCTGTCAATTATATAACCACTGCGACCACTGCCATCGCGGAGAATTATTTCAGCATCAGCAGAGCTTAGAAGCTCCAGAGTCAGGTCGCTTTGGCTATCCAGGCTGAATGTATAGTAGCGGGCAAGATATTCTTCCTGCTGGCCTGCCAGGGAATCGCAGTTATTGGACCAGGAATCTGAAATGCTTAAAGGTAAACTCACATTTTCACGGCATGAATCTTCGATAACCGATAGCTTGGCGGTGCTCAGATCGATGGAGCCATTATTGTCTCTGGCTTCAAAATAAAACTGATACTCGCCAGCGTCGAGGTTTTTTAACCTGAACAATCTGAAATTGAACAGCCTGACAAGCGGGGCTGATAAAATCGGGTCAATAATATTCGATGCCTTGAAGCCGGCCGGATACTGAAAAGTATATTGTCCATCGGGCAAGTCTGCCCAGAAATAATATTCAGCGGCATTGCCCAGAAAAAGGCCCGGGAATAAATCCAGTCTGATTTCTGCTGTTTCTCCTTCATAAAGTACTGAAGAGGTAAGGCCATTTATTTTAACAAGGGCCTGCGCAATAGGACTGCCGGGGTTTTCCGGGTCTGAGCCAATTTTGAATTCTTCAAGATTTCTCAGTCCATCGCGATCATTATCCTGGCGATCCAGTGCCTTGTTATCAATAAAATCCAGAATGTTGTTTACAGAAACTGGAGGCCCGGCAATGCTGTCTACCGTGTTATCAATAATATTGTTTGCTGCGTAGTTGGCGCACGAGCTTGGTTCAGCGGCCTCTATAAAAGCATCAGCTAACCTGTTGCCGGATGCGCTGAGGGCGACAGCATCAACTTTGTAGCGGTATTGTTCTCTGGGAATGCTGAACAAAATATTGAAGTTACACACTTCAATCTCATTAAGTTCATCCTCAAGACACAGTACCACGGCGGCACTGTCTAATCCTTCGGCGCGGACACTGGCAGGCAATTCAGAATGAATGGAAGGGACATAGCCATCGCGATGAAACAGCAATATTTTTTTCTTACTGGTGGTAGATAAGATCGCTGTCGAATTTTCCGCACAAAGTAAATCCAGTTGCTTCAATTCTGCTTGGGTCAGGATAAGGCTATTGGCAGAGGCTGCCAATGAAAATACCAAAGCGCTCAGTAGACTGAACAGACAACATAATATTTCAGCCGTGGGTTTATTGGGCATGGGGTCTACTTATGTGATTGGTAAAATATTCGCTTTTTTGGTCACGCAATAAAGAGTGCCTATGGTACCAAATAATCCCTTTGTATATGAGTTCATGATCCAGGGTTTGCCCCCTTAATATCACCTGAAGCCGGCAAGGTTATTGGGATTAATTATACTGATAATTGTTTTCCTAATTGCTCGAGGGGATTGAATTGTGTAAAATGGCTGGCTGTTTTGCGACAAATTCAAGGTAGTTTTTCTTCCTGAAAAGTCCCCTTAAACTATTGATTTAACGAGGAATTATGAGGACGGGTCTGTATCATCCAGATGAGTTCAGAGATGCCTGTGGCTTTGGCCTAGTCGCCCATATCGAGGGCGAGCCAAGTCATGATCTGCTGGAAACCGCTATTAAGTCCCTGACCTGCATGACCCATAGAGGTGGAATTGCAGCTGACGGGGTTACAGGGGATGGCTGTGGTTTGCTGATGCAGCTGCCGGATTCCTTCCTGCGTGAAGTGGCTGGCGAGCTGTTTAAGGCAGAGCTTTCTGATTCCTATGGTATCGGGATGGTTTTCCTTAGCCAGGATCCTGTTATTGCTACCGAGAGCAAAAAAATCCTCAATGAAGAAATAGCCGCCCAGGGCCTTGATCTGGTGGGCTGGCGCATGGTGCCTTGCGATGATTCAGTATGTGGACGTATGGCTCTGGCCAATATGCCCACTATCGAGCAGGTGTTTGTCAATGCACCGGGTCTGTCTAAAAAGGACCTGACCATCAAGCTGTTTATCGCGCGGCGTAAAACTGAAATTCGTCTGGCACACGATAAAGATTTCTATATCTGCAGCCTTTCCAATTCGGTGATTTCCTATAAGGGCCTGATGATGCCCGTGGATCTTCCTAATTTTTATCTGGATCTCAATGATCCCCGCATCGAAGTGGCGATGTGTACTTTCCATCAGCGCTTTTCAACCAACACATTGCCAAAATGGCCTCTGGCCCAGCCATTTCGAATGCTGGCTCATAATGGTGAAATTAACACTATTCGCGGCAACAGGAACTGGGCTGCAGCAAGAATCAACAAGTTTCGCTCAGAAGCCATTCCCAATATCGAAGAGCTTGCTCCCATTGTGAATGTTACAGGTTCTGACTCTTCCTCAATGGATAATATGCTGGAATTGTTGACCACCAGTGGCATGGATTTATATCAGGCTATCAGGCTGATCATGCCACCTTCCTGGCAAAATATGGAAAATATGGATGCTGATTTACGCAGTTTTTACATCTATAACTCCATGCATATGGAAGCATGGGATGGCCCTGCAGGTGTGGTACTCACTGATGGTCGTTTTGCTGCTTGTGCATTAGACAGCAATGGTCTGAGACCGTCACGCTGGGTAATGACAAAAAATGGTTATATCACTGTTGCTTCAGAAATTGGTGTTAATGATTATGAGCCTGAAGATGTCATTGCCAAAGGCCGAGTCGGGCCTGGCCAGATTCTCGTTGTTGATACCCAGGAAGGCAAAATCATGCATTCGGATGACGTGGCTGATTATCTGAAAGTCAGACAACCCTATGCCCAATGGGTGAGAGAAAACACCAGCTATCTGGAAGCCAAGCTGTCCGAGGACACTGCTGAGTTACGGCATATGTCTGAAGGTGACTGTGAGAAACATATGAAAATGTTTCAGGTCACTTTCGAGGAAACCGATCAGGTTTTTACTCCGCTGGCAGAAAAAGGCGCAGAAGGTACAGGGTCTATGGGTGATGATACGCCCATTGCCGTGCTTTCCCGCCATGTACGTCCACTTTATGATTATTTCAGGCAACAATTTGCCCAGGTTACCAACCCGCCAATAGATTCACTCAGAGAGACTATTGTGATGTCTCTGGAAACCAGGCTGGGTAAAGAGCTTAATATCTTCAAGGAAACACCGGCCCACGCAGATCGAGTTATTTTGCATTCACCGCTGTTGTCTCCCAGAAAATTTCATCTGCTACAGTATGTCGAACGACCTGGTTTTGATGCGGCCCATATCAGTCTGGCCTACGATCCTTCTATAGGACTGAAACAGGCAATAGAAAATGTTATAGCTGATGCTGAACAGCAAGTAAGAGATGGCAAGGTACTGTTATTCCTGTCTGAAAGGTTGCCTGAAAAAGGTCAGCTGGTTATTAATGCCTTGCTGGCTACGGCTGCTATTCATTCAAGTCTGAGTATCAAAGGACTGCGTTGCGACACCAATCTTATTGTAGAAACCGGAAGTGCCAGGGACTCTCATCAGATTGCCTGTCTTATCGGTTATGGGGCAACCGCTGTCTATCCTTATCTTAGTTACGATGTTATCGATCGCATGATCGGAAAAGATTTGTTGCAAATGGGTTCCCTTGAGGCGCACAAAAACTATCGCAAGGGCATTAACAAGGGACTGCTTAAAATCCTTTCCAAAATGGGTATCAGCACAATTTCCTCATACCGTGGTGCTCAACTATTTGAAATAGTTGGCCTGGCTGACGATGTGGTTGAGCTTTGTTTCCCCGATGTGGACAGTCGCATTGGTGGTGCCAATTTCATACATTTACAACATGATATGGAATCCCTGAATAAGGATGCCTGGCTGCCAAGAAAGAAAATTCTGCAAGGCGGTCTGCTTAAATATATCCATGGCGGCGAATACCACATGGTCAACCCCGATGTGGTCAGAACTATTCAGGATGCCGTACAAAGCGGTGATTTTGAGAAATATCGGGAATTCGCCCAGCTTGTGGATAACAGGCCGCATTCCACTATCAGGGATATGTTTACCCTTAAAGAAGATGTGGACCCTGTCGACATCGATCAGGTGGAGCCTATTGAGGAAATCCTCAAACGTTTCGATTCAGCAGGCATGTCTTTGGGGGCATTATCGCCGGAAGCACATGAAGCCCTTGCTCAGGGGATGAACAGACTGGGCGGCAGGTCCAATTCAGGTGAAGGCGGGGAAGACCCGGCCCGTTTTGGCACTGACAAAGTCAGCAAAATTAAACAAATCGCCTCGGGACGTTTTGGTGTGACACCGCATTATCTGGTGAATGCTGAAGTTCTGCAGATCAAGATTGCGCAAGGTGCAAAACCTGGTGAAGGCGGACAGTTGCCTGGCGGTAAGGTCAATGAGCTTATCGCACGTCTGCGCTTTTCAGTGCCTGGTGTTACGCTTATTTCACCGCCGCCTCATCATGATATTTATTCCATCGAAGATCTGGCGCAGCTGATTTTTGACCTTAAACAGGTAAATCCGGATGCCTTGGTGAGTGTGAAACTGGTCTCTGGCCCAGGTGTAGGTACTATCGCTGCAGGCGTGGCCAAGGCCTATGCCGACCTGATCACTATTTCCGGTCATGACGGCGGCACTGGTGCCAGCCCGTTAACCTCAATACGTTATGCAGGGACTCCCTGGGAATTAGGGCTTAGTGAAGTTCAGCAAGCCCTGCGCTCCAATGATTTGCGTGGACGAATTCGTCTGCAGGCAGATGGTGGTTTGAAGACCGGACTTGATGTTATCAAGGCGGCCATACTGGGCGCAGAAAGTTTCGGCTTTGGCACTATCCCGATGGTGGCCCTGGGCTGTAAATATTTACGTATTTGCCATCTGAATAACTGCGCAACGGGCGTTGCAACTCAGGACAGCAGACTGCGGGATAAGCATTTTATTGGTCAGGCTGAGATGGTGATGAATTATTTTAAATTCGTTGCCCAGGACACCCGGCAATGGCTGGCAAGTCTGGGAATTACCAAGCTGACCGATGTTATCGGCAGAACCGACTTGCTGGAACAATTACCGCCGCAGACAGAAAAACAGGCCAACCTGGATTTCTCCAGACTTTTTTACAATGACCTGATTCCCGAGGAAATGGATCGTTTCTGTATCAGTGCCAGGAATGAGCCCAAAGATAAGGGTGAGCTGGCTGAGGAAATGGTTCTGAATATTCTGCCAGCTATTGAAAATCAAAGCGGCGGTATATTTAACTATAAAGTAAAGAATTTTAACCGCTCAATCGGCGCGCGCCTGTCAGGAGAAATTGCCAAACGTTATGGTAATCAGGGCATGGCAGATAACCCTGTTAATTTGCGTCTTAGTGGTTCCTGTGGACAGAGTTTTGGTGTCTGGAATGCGGGTGGTTTGCACATGCACCTGAGCGGAGATGCCAATGATTACGTAGGCAAGGGCATGGCAGGCGGCAAGCTTGTGGTAGTGCCTCCCCCTGGCAGCAGTTTCAAGACCCAGGATACTTCCATTATCGGGAATACCTGTCTCTATGGCGCCACTGGTGGCAAGCTCTTTGCTTCAGGTACTGCAGGTGAACGTTTTGGCGTAAGAAATTCCGGAGCCCATGCTGTGGTAGAAGGTGTTGGCGATCATTGTTGTGAATATATGACTGGCGGACTTGTTACTGTACTGGGTCGTACCGGCCATAACTTCGGTGCTGGAATGACCGGTGGTTTTGCCTATGTTCTTGATTTGGAAAAAGATTTTGTCGACAAGTACAACCATGAACTGGTGGAAGTGCACCGTATCCGAATGGAAGGCATGGAAGAATATCGCAGCCATCTACATTCAGTTATTGAAGAGTTTGTTCTTGAAACCGGTAGCGAATGGGGGGCACATATCCTGGCTAACTACATGGATTTCACCCGTAAATTCTGGCTGGTTAAGCCCAAGGCAGCAAGTCTGAAAATGTTGCTCAATGATGTCACAGTGACGGGGAATTAGGGAGCCTCTGAATAATTATGAACAGCTTCAGGCTTACAGAGAATTCCGGCATCAAGACGCGCTTTCGAAGGCATGTCGACTACCTGTCGAGAAAGTGCAACGCCGAGGTCGGAATTCTCTGTATGCCCGGCAGGGCGTGGCCAGGATCGCACACTCTCTGCGTTGCAAATCTCACCAGGGACAACCAGTCCTGGCCTTCGCTTCGCGCCTTGCGCTTGCACGTTCCTGACCACGCTGAAACTATTCAGAATTATTCAGAGGCTCCCTAGGATGTCAGATATCATTGTCAGATCAAAAGATACTTTCAGTTTTCTTACTGAGGATCGCGAAGATCCCAGAAAGAAACCTTTGGAAATCCGCAAAACCGAGTTTGTGGAAATCTATAATCAGTTTGAAAAAGAGGATGCCCGGGATCAGTCCGAACGTTGCCTGGAATGTGGTAATCCTTACTGTGAATGGAAGTGCCCGGTACATAACTATATCCCGAACTGGTTAAAACTGGCCCAGGAAGACAATATTCTTGAAGCCGTAGAGCTGTGCCATCAAACCAATACCTTGCCTGAGGTGTGCGGACGTATCTGTCCACAGGACAGATTATGCGAAGGTGCCTGCACACTTAATGAAGGTTTCGGTGCTGTGACCATCGGTAATGTCGAAAAATATATTGTCGATAAAGCCTTTGAAATGGGCTGGCGGCCAGACATGTCCGAGGTTGTAGCGACGGACAAGAAAGTCGCAATCATTGGCGCAGGCCCTGCCGGGCTAGGTTGCGCTGATATTCTGGTGCGAGCCGGAGTAAAACCCGTGGTATTTGATAAATATCCGGAAATCGGCGGCTTGCTGACATTCGGTATTCCGATGTTCAAGCTTGAAAAAAGTGTTATGCACCTGCGCCGTGAAATCTTTGAAGATATGGGTATTGAGTTTCGTTTGAATACTGAAGTTGGCAAGGACATTAGCTTCCAGGAATTAGTGGATGAATTTGATTCAGTGTTTCTCGGCATGGGTACCTATACCTATATGAAAGGGGGCTTTCCCGGTGAAGACATGAGCGGTGTTGTTGAAGCGTTGCCGTATCTTGTGGGAAATACCAACCATCATATGAATTACAAATCTGACCTGGCTGATTACATCAGTATGGAAGATAAGAATGTCATTGTATTGGGTGGTGGCGACACGGCTATGGACTGTGTCAGAACCGCAATACGACAGGGTGCCAAATCTGTTTCATGTGTATACCGCAGGGATAAAAACAATATGCCGGGTTCACGCAGGGAAGTAAAAAACGCCACTCAGGAAGGTGTGAAGTTTGTCTTCAACCATCAGCCTGTAGAAATTGTCGGTGACAATAATCAGGTCACTGGCGTGAAATTTATCCAGACAAAGATGGGCAAACCTGATGCTAATGGTCGTCGAAGTGCTGAAGAAATTCCTGGCAGTGAAATTGTCATGGATGCTGATGCCGTTCTAATTGCTTTTGGCTTCCAGCCTAGCCCGGCACCTTGGTTTGCCGATTTTTCTATTAATCTTGATGCAAAAGGCAGAGTTGTTGCCCCTGAACAGGCA
>JABIPQ010000093.1 GCA_018698975.1 Gammaproteobacteria bacterium | reverse complement strand
TTATCAAGAATGTAAGATGAGTAATCTCGAGTCTATTCATCTTTTTTTGGATTTTTATTAAACAAGTGGGACTACACAACATGAACTACCATCGTTTCAAGCAAAGGATTCTTGTTCCTTTATTAATGATACCCATGCTACTGGGCTTCGGGACTGCGTCTGCTCAAGACACTGTTATAGATACCAGTATTATCGACAGGGCGAATGCCATGGCGGGTGAAGCTATCGCCAGTGCTGCGGAAGCACAACTCCAGATTAATCAACTCTCTGATGCTGCAGATGAACTTGTGCAGGAATACGCAGAAGTGGCTAAAATCGTCGACGGGTTGGAAGTGTATAATGCAAGTTATCGCAGAACTATTGCCGAGCAGGAACGGACAATTGCGCAATATGACCGCTCAATTGAAGATGCAGCGGCCTTGCAAAGACAGGTTCCACCCTTGATGGAAAGAATGATGGTTGCACTAGAGCAGTTTGTCTCTCTTGACCTGCCTTTTCAGCTTGATGAAAGAAATGCCAGACTCGCATTGATTCGCAATACCTTTGATGATTCTAGCGTCAATGTTGCTGAGAAATTTCGTTTGGTACTTGCTGCTTATCAGCAGGAAATCAATTACGGAAGGGTAATGCAGCACTATACAGACTCACTGGAAGTTGGCGGCACTGAGCGTGACGTTGATATTCTTCGAGTTGGTCGAATTGCTCTGTTATACCAGACAAGTGACCAGACTCAGACAGGTGTATGGGACAAGACGTCAAACCAGTGGGTAACACTGGAAGACGATTATCGTCGCCCTGTCGCCAACGCTATCAGGATGGCCCAAAATCTGGCCACTCTTGAAATTCTTGAATTACCTATTCCAGCGCCGGAGTAAGCAACGATGAAACTTGCAAAGATTTTTACTACGATTTTTACTACGACATTATTATGTCTTTCTGCATCAGTATCCTTCGGCCAGCAGCAGGCAGCCAATCTGACTGACCTGCTTGACCTGGTTGAACAGGCAAGACTGAGCGAAACAGAAGAGCACCGTCAGCGTCAGGCTACATTCCAATCCAATGTAAACCAGCGCCAGGCTCTGCTTAACGAAATGGTTGAGCGACGTGAAACTGAAGAACGTATCAGTGTCGATCTGGAAAATACCTATAACAATAATGAAATTATTAAAGCTCAGCGTTTTGAAACATTACAGGAACGTCTGGGTGATCTGGATGAGTTGTTTGGTACTGTCGCCGGTGTTGTTGGTGATACCCGCAGCCAATTTGAAGGATCACTGATTTCAGCCCAGTTCCCTGGCCGTGGCGACTTCCTGACAGATCTTGCCGGCATCATGGGTGATGAATCACAGCTGCCAAGCATTGAGCAGTTGGAAAGATTATGGTTTTACCTGTTACAGGAAATGACTGAGTCTGCCAATGTCACTAAGTTCAATACTTCAGTGGCGCAACCAGATGGTACTCAGGGACAGCAGGAAGTTGTTCGTATTGGTTCATATAACATCGTGTCCGATGGTCAGTATGTTGAATATGATGCCAACACCAAGCGATTGAGCATTTTGCCTAGCCAGCCAGCCAGATACACCGATACAGCCGCTAATATCCAGAGTGCTGCCGGTGGTTTCACTATGGTTGGTATTGACCCGACTGGAGCAGTAGGCGGTTCTTATCTGGCTGCATTGATCAGTTCACCTTCATTTCAGGAAAGATACTGGGAGCAGGGCAGAACAATTGGTCAGATCATCATTTTTGTTGGTTTGTTCGCTGCATTACTGGCAGTTGAAAGAATGATTACCTTGTCTATTGTTAGTGCCAAAGTGAAACGTCAGCTGAAAAACTCTGATCGTCCAAATAAAAACAATCCGCTTGGCCGCGTACTAATGGTTTATCAGGCAGATGCAAATATGGATATTGAGACCCTTGAGCTGAAGCTTGGGGAAGCCATCCTCCTGGAGACACCTCCACTGGAAAGGTTCCTTACTTTACTCAAGATTATTGCTACCGTAGCCCCTCTGGGCGGACTGTTAGGTACTGTGACCGGTATGATTACTGTGTTCCAGGCTATCACCTTGTTTGGTACTGGTGACCCACAGATTATGGCTGGTGGTATTTCTGGTGCACTGGTAACTACTGTATTGGGTATCGTAGTTGCAATTCCAACTATCGTGTTCCACACCATTGTGAAATCTCGCAGTGACGGTGTGATTCAGATTCTTGAGGAGCAGGCAACAGGTATCATTGCGCGTCGTTCAGAAGCCCGTTCATCAGCTGCTTAAGCTAACAAAGCAATTATAAAAGCTGGAGAATAGCTTATGTTTGAAGCATTGAGTGAAAGCTGGGAGACCATTGATGTCTTTATGGAGAGAGGTGGTCCAGTTCTTAATTTCATTGCCATTTTACTGTTTGTAAAATGGAGCCTGATGATTGAGCGCTTTTGGTTTCTGAGAACTATCCACAAAACAAATGTGGTAGCTGCATTATCAGAATGGGAAGCCAGGATTGATAAGAAATCCTGGAATGCTCATGCCATCCGACAGGAATTAGTCTCACGTGTGACACTAGACCTTCGTTCAACCATTCCGTTGATCGAAGTGCTGGTTGTTGTGTGTCCTTTATTTGGACTGCTTGGCACTGTGACAGGCATGATTGAAGTCTTTTATGTAATGGCAGTAACCGGGGGCGGAGACGCCAAACAAATGTCTGGCGGTGTTGCCAGGGCAACCATTCCTACTATGGCGGGAATGGTCGGAGCCTTATCTGGTATTTTTGCCAGCAACATTTTAAAAGTCAGGACTAACCGTGAGCTGCGATTGCTGGAAGATCATTTGGAAATCCAGCATGCCTGATCATTTGAGCTCATCTGAGCTCATTTGAAATTTGAACAGGAATTAATATGAAAAGTTTTGCGAGAGAGAAGGAAGATGAACAAGCAGGTGAGATAGATCTGACACCAATGCTTGATGTGGTGTTTATCCTGCTTATTTTCTTCATCGTCACTTCTGTATTTGTAAAAGAAGCAGGGTATGAAGTAAATTATCCTGAAGCCTCTACAGTAGAGCCAACATTAGGTGAGCCGATACTGATGGCGATATCCCCAATAGGTGAAATGTGGATGGATGGAGATATTATCCCGCCACGCAATTTGAGACTAAGAATTGAGCAACGTTTGGCAGAAACGCCTAACGCCTGTGTTGTTATTCAGGCCGACCAGAATGCGCCCAATGAATTCGTCTTAATGATTATGAATGCTGCAAGAGAAGCGCAATCGAGTTGTACTCAGATTGCTGCCGAGGAATAAATTATGATCAGATTATTCAACATTGGATTTGCGATTGTTTTTGCCTCCGCTGTTACGTTTTTATTGTTCTTTTTGATGCAGTTCCTGATATCTATGGATGCGTCGGAACCTGAAAAAGGCGAAGCACGTAAAATTGCAGACATCACCATGCCTGACATTGAGCTCGAAGTTCAGCGCCAGGAACCAAAACCTGAAGAACCTGATGTTCCTGAAGAAATTCCGGATTTGCCAGAGCCGGATATTTCACTGGATGCACCATCAGGTGAAGGTCTTAATATTTCACGTATAGAAGTAGATATGGGCGGTCTTGATAACAGTGCCTCCATTTCTGCAAGTGATTCTGAAATGTTGCCTATTGTGACTATTGAACCTCAATATCCTCAGCGTGCAGCATCTAGAGGAATTGAAGGTTGGTGTCTGGTGTCCTTCACAGTAACTGCACAGGGTACTGTTGATCCTGATTCCATCGAAGTTGTTGATGCTGATCCCCAGAATATATTTGATTCTGCTTCTCGTCGTGCAGTTTCGCGTTTCAAATTCAATGCACGTGTGTCGGATGGTGAAGCTGTACAGGTACCAGGCGTAAGGTATCTTTTCCGATATAACCTGGCTGCGGAGTAGGAATAAGAATGATGAAACATAAAGTTATTTCAAAGATTCTGCTAAAACTATCAGGTTTTGCATTTTTGACTGTGGCTGTGATGTCAGTTCCCATGCTTGTGGATTCAGGGTTTTCTGGAATTATTAAAGGTGGTCAGCTACAAGCTGCAGAAGAAGAAGGGCGCAGAGCTCCACCGGAAGCCAGATCATCGCAAACACTTGGTCGGCGTATGGTTACGCGTATCAACGAAGTGATGGAACTCCGTGATATGGAACTGTTTACAGAAGCATTGGAGGTTCTTGAGCAAGTAAAAGAGGACTATGACAGAGACCGCCTTAATGACAGAGAAAAATTTGTTATGTGGCAGTTTTATGCAAATCTTTACCAGATTCAGGAACGCTATGATGAGGCTATAGGCGCGTATCAGCAGATGCTGGTTCTGCCGAATATGACTCAGGAACAGCTGGAACAAACACTTTTCTATCTGGGTTCCCTGCATTATGTTCAGGAACAGTTCCGTGAGGCTATAGAAAATTTCGTAAAATATAACGAAATAGCTTTAGAGCCTAATGAGGATGTCTATTTCCGCATTGGTACTGCTTACTATCAGCTTGAAGAATACAATGAAGCCATTCCTTATATTCAGCGTAATATGGAAATTCTGCGTTCCAAGAATGAAGACATTTCCAAAAATACTTACGATCTATTACGAGCGCTCTACTTCAATGTGGAAGATTATGTCAGCGCCTATCAGATTCTCAGAGAATCGGTAATCCTGTTTAATGAGCAGAGTGACTGGACATTAATGCCAGCTGTTCTTGGTCAAATCGAACGATTTCAAGAGCAAGGTCAGTCTTATTATGTGACCAACGCCCTGGGCCATCTTGATTCTGAAGCCCAGCTAGTGAATCTGGCCGCTCAACTCTACAATAGTGACTATCCTTATGGCTGTGCCCGTATTATGGAAAAAGGCATGTCAGATGGCATTATCGAAGAAGATGCCGGGAACCTCTCCTTTTTATCAACCTGCTACCAGATTGCCAGGGAAGACGAAAAGGCTGCTGAGCCCCTGGAAAGAGCCGCGGTAATGACAGAAGATGGTGAAAACTATGCTCGACTTGGCAGAATTTACTCCACAATGCAGGAATTTGAGAAGTCTGTAGAGTCTTTTGAGATGGCATTGGAAAAAGGGGAGCTGGATAGACCTGATCAGGTCTATCTGTCCATGGCTCGTTCGTTAATGGAGCTGAACCGTTATGATGAAGGCATTGAAGCCGCGCGATCAGCCCGTGACGACGAACGCAGTGAAGATACAGCTAATACGTGGATTACTGTGTTAACACGTGAAAAAGAACGTTATGACACTATTCAGCGTCAACGCCGGGAACTTGCAGAATATTTCAGGTAGTATAATTAATTACAATAATAAGAAAATAGTTGTATAAGTTGAAAAGCGCATCAAAAGATGCGTTTTTTTTTGCCTTGAAATTACAGGAATTGCCCATATCTTGGGAGCTTATATATACAAACATTGTGGAGTCGTAAAAGACATGGGTGCAGAAGCTAAAAAAGAAACGCTGGGTTTTCAGACTGAAGCAAAACAGTTGCTTCATTTAATGATTCACTCCCTCTATAGCAATAAAGAAATTTTTCTCCGTGAGCTTATTTCCAATGCATCTGATGCTGCAGATAAACTTCGATTTGCTGCATTGGCTAAACCTGAATTATTTGAAGAAGATTCAGATTTAAAAATAACAGTAGATTTCGATGCCAAGAAAAAGACCATTAGAATCTCTGACAATGGCATAGGCATGACACGTGAAGAGATTGTTGAAAACCTGGGCACAATTGCAAAATCGGGTACAGCGCAGTTTCTTGAATCACTAACAGGTGATGAGAAGAAAGATTCAAATCTTATTGGTCAATTTGGTGTTGGTTTTTATTCTGCTTTTATTGTGGCTGACCGGGTTGAGGTATTTAGTCGTAAAGCCGGAGAGCCAGCAGCGAAGGGTGTTAAATGGGAATCATCTGGTGAGTCTGATTTCATTGTGGAGGCAGTTGATAAAACCGATAGAGGCACAAGCATCGTCCTGCATTTAAAGAAGGAAGAAAAAGAGTTTGCTGAAGGTTTTCGACTTCGGGGTATCGTTAGAAAATATGCTGATCATATTTCGATCCCGGTCATGATGCTTAAAGAAGACCATGGTATTGATGATGTAGAAGAAAAGGAAGACGGTAAAAAAGCTAAAAAGAAAGTACCGGAATATGAAGCGGTCAACAGCGCGCGGGCTTTATGGACACGTCCACGCAATGAACTTAACGATGATGAATACAAAGAGTTTTATAAGCACATCAGCCATGATTTCGAAGATCCGCTGGATTGGAGTCATAACAGGGTAGAAGGCAAACTTGAGTACACAAGCCTTTTGTATTTGCCGACCAGAGCTCCGTTTGATATGTGGAACAGAGATGCGGCTCGCGGCTTAAAATTGTACGTGCAGCGTGTGTTTATCATGGATGATGCAGAGCAATTTCTTCCCATGTATCTCCGCTTTGTTAAAGGTGTGGTGGATTCCAATGATATTTCCCTGAACGTCAGTCGTGAGATATTGCAGAAAGACCCTGCAGTTGATTCGATGAAGAGCGCCTTAACCAAACGTGTTCTCGATATGCTGAGCAAATTAAAAAAGAAAAACAAAGAAGGCTACCAAAAATTCTGGGATGAGTTTGGACAGGTGTTGAAAGAAGGACCTGCTGAAGATGGTGCAAATAAAGAAAAAATTGCTAAATTACTTTTATTTTCTACCACCCATAACGGCGAACCGACTCAAGACCAGTCATTGGAAGATTATGTCAGCAGAATGCAGGAAGGTCAGACGAAAATTTACTATGTATCAGGTGAATCATTCAATACTGTAAAAAATAGTCCGCATCTGGAGGTATTCAGGAAAAAAGGCATTGAAGTTTTGTTGCTCACTGATCGCGTTGACGAGTGGTTCATTAGTCATCTAATGGAATTTGATGGCAAGCAATTTCAAGATGTGACAAGAGGCGAGCTTGATCTTGGTAAGCTGGATAGTGACGAAGACAAAAAACAGCAGGAAGAGCAGGACAAAAATGCGGCGTCTTTACTGGAAAGAATCAAGACAACCCTTGGTGATAAAGTAGCCGAAGTGCGCACTACAAATCGACTCACTGATTCGCCAGCATGTTTATCCATTGCTGAAGATGATATGGGTACACAAATGCGTAAAATCATGGAAGCGGCGGGGCAGGCTATACCTGAATCAAAACCTAACCTTGAAATCAACACTGGCCATCCATTGATAGAAAAGCTGGATAAAGAAGCCGATGAAGACCGTTTTAATGATTTAACCTCCATTCTTTTTGATCAGGCCAGCCTTGCTGAAGGTGGTCAATTGGATGATCCGTCCAGCTACATTCAGAAACTAAACAAATTATTGCTTGATTTGAGTAACTAGATAAATAGTACTGGTACTGTTGCATAAAAAATCCTCAGGTTTACAATTGTTTGCCTGAGGTTTTTTTTGCAGGTCTCTTTTTTCAGTAATAATTTTCAGTATTTATTTTGCAGTATAAGGAGCATATATGAGGACATTATATTATTCGCTGGTTTTGTTGCTAATGATTGCTTTACCAGGCCATACAGCTGTCGCTCAAGACTATTCTGTCCCTGATAATACACCTGCCCATATCAAACGTGCAGTTGAGTCTGATGCCAGAAATACTGAGGCAACTGCTAGAGATGCGGGACGTTTACCTGCGCAAGTACTGACCCTGGCTGACTTGAATGAAGGTGACCATGTTGCTGAAATCACTACCTTTGGACAGTACTATACGCCAATGCTGGTCGAAGCAGTAGGGCCAACCGGTAAGGTGGAGATGTATGATATGCCTTATCTTGCAGCATTCGGAGACGGTAATGTTGGCGTCGCTGGTCAAGCCTTTGCTGATGAGCGCGTCAATGCTGAATATCATATTGTTGATTATAGTAATTTAAGTTTGCCTTCTGGTCTGGATGCTGTGTACAACATACTTTACTACCATGACCTGCAGGGAGTGGAGGTAGATACAGCGGTGATGAACAGCAAGATTTTTGCTGCACTGAAACCGGGAGGCAAATATGTCATTGTTGATCATCTGGCTGAAGATGGTTCGGGATGGCGTGACACAACCACTATTCACCGTATTGGCAAGGAAGCAATCGTAAACGAGATTTCTGCGGCAGGTTTTAACCTGATTGTAGACAGTAATATTCTCGCCAATCCTGAAGATGACAGAACTGCGATGGTATTTTCTCCAGGGATGCGAGGAGGTACGGACAGGGCATTACTGATATTTCAGAAACCGCATTAATTACTTATGTATAAACCGAGAATAGATATGCCCACTTGGTTGCAGTTTCTATTTAATATTAAAGGTGTCCGGACTCATGTCCTGACACCTTTTTTATTGTGTGCTTTTGTTTTTTTTCCGCTTGCAAGCCAAGCAGAAACCATACGTCTGACAATTGCTTCAAGTCATAATACGGCATTGCCCTGGGTAGGAGTAATGCAGAGTCATGTCGTAGCGCAAGCAAATATGCGTTTATTGGAAATAGAGAGTCCCTATGAAATTCGCTGGACCGAAGCTTATGGAGGATCTTTATATAAACTTGAAAATACACTTGAAGCGGTAGAAATTGGTTTAACGGATATTGGCTGGGTTGGTACCCTGTGGGAGCTATCAAAAATGCCCTTGCAGAATGTCACGTATTTTTCCCCTTTTGCCACTGATGATTTTCATTTGATTCGCCGAATCATGAATGAGCTGCACGAAACCATGCCTGCCTTGAATGCTGCCTGGACCACTCAAAACCAGCATTTTCTTGGAGGTAGCGTTCTGGACACCTATCATTTGATGACAAACTTTCCTGTTGAGTCGGTTGATGATTTACGTGGCCGTAAAATACTTGCGCCAGGCGTCACTTCAGCATGGCTTGAGGGAACTGGTGCCATTGCTGTAGAAGGGGGGCTAACCAGTTATTACACTCAAATTCAGACTGGTGTCGCAGATGGGGTGCTTATTATGATGACTGGTGCACCGGCATATCGTATTCATGAAGTAGCTCCCTACATTACTCTGGTGGGAATTGGTGGCCAATTGACTGGTGGAATGTCCGTTAATCTGGATGCCTGGAACGCCTTGCCTGATGATATACAAAAGGTACTGTCGAATCTTGGTGGAGAATATAGCCTTAAAGTAGCCGATGAGCTTGCAGTGCGTTATGAAAATGGACTGGCAGCTATGGCTGCAGATGGGGCAATTGTTACCGAGCTTTCAGAACTCGAAAAAACACGCTGGATTGAACAATTACCAAATATTGCAGGACGCTGGGCAGATGCTGCTGAAGCCAGGGGTTATCCCGCGCGTGAAGTGCTAGAGGCATATATGAATGCGATACGGGCGGCTGGTGCTCAGCCCAGACGTCAATGGGATCAGGAATGATAAGTCACAAGTTAAAAGTGAGTAGGGGGGGGGGTTAACCCCGAAGAACAGAGCACATTTCTTCGGGACTGAAGTCCTTCCTACATAGATTCGCTAAACCTTGTATGAGGGGTTTTAACCCTGCAAGAGTTCAAAATAAAAGAGGTAGCTCTGGTGCTAGAAGCCGTCGAAACGAATACTGCCGGATTTATATTTAACCGGTTCATAAGTCGATTGAATGGTGCAGGGGTCATCTGGATTTTTGCCATTATGTTTTTGATTTGTGCAGATATTGCCGGCAGAAATTTGTTCGACAATCCAATCACCGGCGTACCAGAAATGGCATCTTTATCGCTGGTTGCAGCAGTCTTTTTGCAGTTGGCCAATGCTATTCATCACAACAGACTCACCAGTACTGAATTTTTCCGTCACAGTTACGCCGTTAAATCACCCGACTTTCTCAAGGCATGGCAACTGATGATGACGCTCAGTGCCACTGTAGTGATGTTCTTCATGGCGCTGGGGGCATGGCCGGACTTTGTCAGAGCTTTTGCGACAAACGAATTCGCTGGTGTGGAATCGGTGTTTACCATCACTGTTTGGCCGGTAAAATTTATTATTGTGCTGGGAGCTGCTGTTTCTGCGCTTGAATATTGTCGACAGATTTACCATGGCCTCGGGGCTGATAAGGGCTTCAAATTTTTGCCTCTTCTAAAAGCCCTCCTTTTGCCTGTTGTGGTTTTTGCAGTGTTGTTTATGCTCTGGACACTCAATGCCGAGCCGCGTGTTGTTGGCGTGTTTATGATTGCTCTTGCATTAATACTGATTGCTATGGGCATGCCTATTGCTATCTCTCTTCTGCTAACAGGCTTTCTAGGTCTGGCGGTCCTGAAACAGGATTTCACTATAGCAACGCGCACCTTATCTCTCGCTGCTGAAGGCACAGTGTCAGAATATGTGTTTGCTACTGTTCCTCTGTTTGTGCTGATGGGGCTTTTTGTCAATGTCGCAGATATTGGCAGGGATGCATTTCGTGCTGCCCAGAAGAGTTTTGGCTGGATAAAAGGCGGTCTTGGTGTAGCAACAGTTGCTGCGAATGCCGTCTTCGCTGCAATAACGGGAATATCCATAGCATCGGCAGCAATTTTCTCCAAGATAGCTGTGCCCGAACTGGTTCGCCATGGTTATACAAAACGTTTTGCTGTGGGCTTAACAGCGGGGTCTTCTGTTCTTGGTATGCTGATCCCGCCCAGTCTGCTTCTGATTATTTACGGGGTAATCGCAGAAGTCTCAATCGGCGACTTATTTATTGCCGCTATCATTCCAGGCATCATCCTTGCATGTTGTTTTGCTGCAGGCGTTTTATTGATGGCATTTTTTGCTCCCGGCTTTGTCGGAGACATAAAGGGAGAAGCAATCAATGAAGAGAATGCCGATGGGCCTGCCTGGCCTGGTTTGTTGGCAGTCGTTGTACTCGTGGTGGTGGTTTTGGGAGGAATCTATGGAGGCATATTCACGCCAACCGAAGCTGGCGCCGCTGGTGCCTTAGTTGCGATGTTAATTGCACTAGTGCGTGGCAAACTAGATAAAGGACGTTTATGGGAAGTAATGCAGGAAGCGGGTCAAGTCTCAGTCAGTATCCTGTTTCTGATTATCTGTGCCAGTATTTTCAGCATGATGTTAACCCTGACAGAGTTGCCTCAGGTTATTGCGGCCATACTGGGAGATTCAAGCCTGGGTCTTGCCGGGTTTTTGGTTATTTACCTGGCTTTGCTCATCATTCTTGGCACTGTGCTGGATTCAACTTCCATCATGTTGATACTGCTTCCGCTGGCATTGCCTGTCGTAGCAGCGATGGGGGAGAACCTGGTCTGGTTTGGCATCATTACAGTGATAGGGATCGAAATAGGCTTGTTAACCCCGCCATTAGGGCTGAGTGTCTATGTCATCAAAGCAAGTGTTGATGATGATTCAATCAGCCTGGGTATGATATTTAGCGGGGCTTTGCCCTTTGTCTTCATTACTTTGCTGGTCACCATTGTGCTGATGGTTTTCCCTGAACTGAGCCTGTTTCTTATTAAATAAATAATTTATTAAGCGGTAAATGTCGCCAGAACAGAATTGAACATCTGGCTCGGACACATGGCCTTCACACATAATTCAGGATCAGTCTTGTAATAGCCGTCAAGATCAACAGGAGTTCCCTGAATACCATTCAATTCATCCACAATAGCGGATTCCATGTCAGCAAGGGATTGCGCCAGAGTGGTGAATTCTTCTTTTAGCGCTGCATTTTCCTTTTGTGCCACCAATGCTTGTGACCAATAGAGTGCCAGGTAGAAATGGCTGCCACGATTGTCCAACTCACCAACCTTACGCGATGGATTCTTGTTTTCCATTAACAATTTTCCAGTAGCCTCATCCAGGGTCTGAGCAAGAACCAGTGCTTTGGGATTGTCAGTGGATTGTCCAAGATGTTCCAGAGATGCGGCCAAGGCCAGAAATTCGCCCAAAGAGTCCCAGCGCAGATGGTTTTCCTGTTGAAATTGCTGAACATGTTTCGGCGCAGAACCACCTGCTCCAGTTTCAAACATACTGCCTCCATTCATCAAGGGAACAATAGATAGCATCTTTGCGCTGGTACCGACTTCAAGAATAGGGAACAAATCTGTCAGGTAATCACGCAGAACATTGCCTGTTACCGAGATAGTGTCTTTTCCTTCTTTTAAGCGCTGCAAAGAGAATCGTGTTGCATCCACAGGCGACATGATATGAATCTCCAGACCTTCAGTATCATGATCTTTGAGATAGACGTTCACTTTTTGAATCAATTCAGAATCATGTGCGCGTTCAGGGTTGAGCCAGAACACTGCAGGGGCTCCTGAAGCTCTGGCGCGTTTCACCGCCAGTTTGACCCAGTCCTGTATTGGCGCGTCTTTAACCTGACACATGCGCCAGATGTCGCCTTTTTCTACCTCATGAGAAAGCAGAATGTCGCCTGAGCCATTAACTACCTGCATGGTGCCCTTAGCGCTCATTTCAAACGTTTTATCATGGGAGCCATATTCCTCAGCCTTTTGTGCCATCAGGCCAACGTTGGGTACTGAACCCATAGTACAAGGGTCGAAAGCACCATTTTCTTTGCAGAAATTAATAGTTTCCTGATAGACATCGGCATAACAACGATCAGGTATCAAAGCCAGCGTGTCATGGAGTTCACCATCAGGACCCCACATTTTTCCTGAAGCCCTGATAGCCGCGGGCATTGATGCATCAATAATGACATCGCTGGGTACATGTAAATTGGTAATTCCCTTGTCTGAATTTACCATGGCCAGTGGCGGTCGTTGTCCATAACAGGCCTGAATGTCCTGTTCAATTTCGGCTTTCTTTTCAGCAGGTAAGTTGTCGAGTAAGGCAAGCATTGCACCAAAACCATTATTGGGATTTGCGCCGAGTTCCTTAAAGGTATCAGCATGTTTATCAAATACATCCTGAAAGAATACCGAGACCGCATGACCAAAAATAATCGGGTCCGATACTTTCATCATGGTGGCTTTCAAGTGTAGTGAAAGCAATACACCTTGCTGTTTGGCTTGCTGGAAAGAATTTTCAAGAAAAGCCCTGAGTGCCGAACAACTCATCACACAGGAATCGATAACTTCACCCTCGAGCAGCGGGGCAAATGATTTCATAGTGTTTATAGCGCCGCTTTGATCGACAAATTCAATTCGATACGAATCCTCTTTCGACAAGGTGAGAGATTGTTCACTGCCAAAAAAGTCGCCTTCATTCATGTGGGCAACATTGGTCTTTGAGTCAGCAGACCATTCACCCATGGAGTGTGGGTTCTGTCTGGCGTATTGTTTTACCGCACCAGGTGCACGACGATCAGAATTTCCTTCACGAAGTACCGGATTTACAGCGCTTCCTTTGACCCGGTCATAGCGCTCCTTAATATCCTTTTCTTCATCATTTTTTGGATTTTCGGGGTAATCCGGTAATGGAAAGCCTTTATCTTTCAATTCTTTGATCGTGGCATTCATTTGTGGCAATGAAGCGCTGATATTGGGCAATTTAATGATATTTGCTTCTGGTTTCATTGCTAAAGCGCCCAGGTAGGCCAAATCATCTGTTTGTTTCAATTCTTCAGGCATGTAATCCGGAAACACAGCTATTATTCGAGCAGCCAGTGAGATATCCCGTGTTTCCACGTTGATATTCGAGGAGGCGGTAAAGGCCTTGATAACAGGAAGTAAAGAATAGGTTGCAAGAGCAGGAGCTTCGTCTGTCAGTGTATAGATAATCGTTGTTTTATCGGTCATGTTTTACCTGATGATTTAAAATGTGGTGCAAACAGTAAGACTTAAATTAGGGACCAAATGTTAAGTACAGTGACTCAATATTCTGCGGGGCGCATTATAGCAACATGCAGGTAGCTAGAGTAGAGGGAGAATAGACTGAAAAGCTTGTCAGGCTTACATCTTCTCCAGAGTATCAATGCCCAGTAAATTAAGTCCTTCTCTGATGGTAAGCGCTGTCAGCTGACATAGACCAAGCCGTGAGTTTTTAACCGCTGGTTGCGCTTTTAAGACAGGACATGCTTCATAAAAACGCATGTATATGCCTGCCAATTCATATAAATACAGGCAAAGCTGATTGGGAAAACAGTCCTGGGCAACTTGTTCAACAGTTTCGGTAAATTGTAATAATTTGATGGCCAGGGCTTTTTCTTCTTTTTCATTGACCGTGATGTCAAAAGAGTCGATGTTTGCTGCTTCTTCTTTTCTGAATATGCTGCGGATTCTGGCATAGGCGTAAAGCAGGTAAGGTGCCGTATTTCCTTCAAAGGACAACATGGTGTCCCAGTCAAACACATAGTCACTATTTCTATTTTTGCTTAATTCAAAATACTTTATCGCGGCAATACCCACGACATCTGCTATAGCCTGTTTTTCGGCGTCCTGCATATCAGGGTTTTTACTTGCAACCAATGTATGAGCTCGAGTAACCCCTTCATTTACGAGATCGAGTAGTTTTACTGTGCCGCCACTTCTGGTTTTGAAAGGTTTTCCGTCACTGCCCATCATGGTGCCATAAGAAAGATGTTCCAGAGAGCATGATTGTTTTTTATAAGCTGCCAGTTCAGCGACTTTGAAAACCTGTTGGAAATGCAAACTCTGGCGAGCATCAACGACATACAGAACGCGATCAGCCTTGAGTATTTCATTGCGATACTGAATCGCCGCAAGATCTGTTGTGGCATAAAGAAAGCCGCCATCAGATTTTTTTACAATTACTGGAAGAGGAGTGCCATCCTTGCTGGTAAATTCTTCCAGGAATACGCAGGAAGCGCCGTCAGATTCGGTAAGCAAACCCTTTGTCTCAAGGTCTGCAATGACCGGGGCCAGCTTGTCGTTGTAAAAGCTTTCCGCTCGAATGTCATTTGAACTCAATGTGATGCCAAGCAAGGTATAGAGTTTCTCGCAATGCTCCATGGAAATATTGATAAATTCCTGCCACAGCGCCAGGCATTCGGCGTCACCGGCCTGAAGCTTAACCACGTTTTCCCGGCTGGCATTGGCGAAATCAGCATCTGAATCAAAGCGCTCCTTAGCTTGCCGATAAAACATTTCCAGATCAGCAAGTTCATTTTTCAAAGAAGTATCGGCAGTATGCAGATCCTGCATATGGGTAATCAGCATGCCAAATTGTGTGCCCCAATCACCGAAATGGTTTTGCCGGATAACTATATGTCCAAGATGCTCAAAAATTCTTACCAGAGCATCGCCAATTATGGTTCCGCGCATATGCCCTACATGCATTTCCTTGGCAAGGTTTGGCGACGAATAATCGACCACAACTGTCTGGGGCTTCTCTGTTTTTTGGATAAGTTGCCCGGATGCGATCAGTGTGTTCAAGGCCTTAGAAAGAAAATCATTCGCAAGGTGTATGTTGATGAAACCCGGGCCTGCCAGCTCGAGTTTCTCAGCGATTCCGGAGAGGTCCAGGGTATCAAGAACTTGCTCACCAAATTCACGGGGATTCTTACCCAGTTGCTTGGCAACTCCCATTATGCCGTTTGCCTGGTAATCACCAAATTTTTCATCCCGGGCATAATTGATCAAGGCCTTGCAATCAGCAATGCCGGCCGTTTCAGAGATCCCGGCTGAGATAATTGAATCCAGTTGTTGCTTGAGGTTCATTTGCAGGATGTGCTCATTTTCAAAAAGGAGGGCATTTTACACCAAAGCATCTACGGTGTCAGAGGCATGTCGCAATAATAAAGCGAGAGGATTTTTCTATTATTAGTCGGTATAAAGTTTTATGGAAATGCAAACGGGCTTAAAAGAATTGATTTGAATTGCTGGAAATCAGTACAAGGTGTTATTCTTTTTTGCTATCTAAAGGAGTTGTCATGTCTTGCTATAACAGTAAAAAAAGAATGCCGGTGCTCATTTTTTTGGGCCTGACCAGCTTGTTAACAGCTTGCAGCGAAAGTAATGCCCCCGCTCAAAATATTGAGCTGTCTGAATCAGTTCTGGCAAATGAGTCCTCGAATAATTCTGTTAATAATAGAACAGGAGATGACTGTGATGATGAAGCAGGGGTGCAATATCTTTGTGGCATTATCAACGGAGAAGACATCCTGCAAATCGGCAACTCTAACTGGCTGCTGGTTTCTGGTATGGATGGCAGTCTTACGGGGAGTTCGGTCAATGGCAAAATCCATCTGGTGAATGCTGAAGCAAAAACTGCGGAAGTCATTTTTCCTGATGATGCGGCAGATTTACAGCATGATTTGCTAATGTACCCGGATTGTCCTGGTCCTCTTGATATAACGGACTTCTCAGCCCATGGTCTGTCTTTGCAAAAAAGTGACAAGGGACCAGAAACATATCGTGTCTACATGACCAGTCATGGAGCGCGAGAAGCCATAGAAATTTTCGAAATTGATGCTTTTCTAAAGCCAAACATACAATGGGTGGGATGCATTCCCATGCCTCAATCATCATGGACCAATAGTGTAACTATTCTCAGTGATGGAGGCTTTCTTGCTACCCAGTTTTATAATCCATCACAGCACAGTATTGAGAATGTTTTGGCCGGCGAAGTCACTGGCCATGTTTTTGAATGGCACCCCGGTGAAACCGTTTCAATTGTCGCTGGTACCGAACTTGCCGGACCCAATGGGATTGCCGTGTCTCTGGATGAGCGCTGGATATTCGTTGCAGCATTTGGCACTGGAGAGCTGGTGCGCTTTGACAGAAGTAGTACGCCGGTAGGTAAGGAAGTCATTTCTCTTGGTATTTTGCCGGATAATGTGCGCTGGACATCTGAGGGGTCTTTGTATATTGCCGGAAACAATGTCGGAGAAAGTTGTGGAGAAGAGAGTTGTGAAGGCGGTTGGTCGGTTATAGAAGTAATACCTTACAATCTGGCGCTCAACAGAGTTGGGGGTGCAAGCGAAGGTAGTGCGTTGCGTGATGTAAGCTCGGCATTGCTGGTAAATGATGAGATTTGGGTCGGCACCTATAGTGGCGACCGTCTGGCAATACTTCCTCGTTAATCATGCCCAATAAAAAAGGCGCCGGATCATATAAAATGATACCTGGCGCCTTATTTCTTTATTTATTAATGCCTGGTGGCTAATTACTCGCCAGTAGCAAAGCAGTAATAGTAACCATTTCCGCCAGAGGCCTGTAACTGTTCCTGACTGCATCCGCGTGATACATGCGCTGCGTTCCAGGATTCGGCCATAGCGCCGCCGCCGACTCTATCGAAATGTCCAACCGTTGCACTTGAGGCATCAGTATTACTGGTCCAGTTGTTACAGGTCAGGCCGGATGATGTTCCGTCAGGATTTGTGCCTGTGAGTATGTCGTGCTGATTGGGCTGGTCTCCAACACCGTTTACGGTGTCCCCATTTTCAGTCACAGTTCGTTGCTTGTTCAGGTTGGCATTTGAATAATGAATATCCATCACACTGCGACCTACAAGCTCTCCGTTTGCGTTAAACCAGGGACCACTGCCAATTCTGTCGCGGGCATAGACTCCATCAGGGCCTGTAGTGCTCAAATAAGCGCGCCAGGTTTTTCCAGAAACTCCTGCGTCACTTGCTAATGCCGCACAATGGGCATCTGCACCGGCAAGGCCGCCCAGATTTGCACCATCACCCAAACCACGACTGGTCAGGAAAAAACTCATGCTGGTGTCTTGGTCACCCTGAGCAGCCTGGGCTATTGCTGGTACAGAAGTGCAAGCTAATAGAGCGCCTGCGATAACTAGTTTTTTAAATCTCATATTATTCCCCTCTTTGTATGCTAACCGGGATAGTTAGCCAATGGTTCAATACTAATGCATAAAGCAGTTAACGAATAAGAAAACTCTGTGCAAGGACTTGAAAGCTATTATGTCCCTGACAAAAATTCGCACAGTGCATTTTTGTTGTCAACATAAAGTATCATATAGTACTTAAAACTGGACTCCCTCAAATTGTTAAGGGATGTTTAGACTCTAAAAAAGATTAATTTTACCTTGCCAAAATCACAATAAACGTAAAAAATTAAGTACAAATAAAGGGTAATTTCCATGATAAATCGACGTAAGTTTCTGGCAAGCTCTATGACTGCAAGCGGCGCAATGGTTTTGCCGCTTGGACTTGGAGCGCAGTCTGATGGTGCGGCAATCAGTGTAGAAAAACTGAATTATCTTGAAATACGGGTAAGTGACCCTGGCAGAACCATTGCTTTTTATCAGGATCTTTTCGGTCTGCCAGTACAGTCACGATCTGGCGACCATGTATTTCTGAAAATAGGGAATAACAAACAGTTTATGGCGGTACGTCCATTGCAGAGTTCAGAGACTCCGGCGATTGTACAACTGGGTTACTCGGTAAAGGATTTTGATGTAGACACGCAACTAAATGCGCTCAAGGATAATGGCTTTCAGGAAATCGACCCTCCCGCAGATTCGGCGCCAGGCATAGATAACATGATGTCTGCCTGGGTAAATCGACGTGGTGATACGCCTGAATTATATTTTTCTGATGCCAGAGGCGTAATTGTCCAGTTAAGCGATACTTCCTGGTGCGGTGGCAGCGGTCCTCTGGGCAATGTTTGCGATGTTCCGGAAAGCACCACAACAGGTATTTTCACACTGGAAGAAATTAATCACTTCACCTGTTTCGTCAATGACGGTGCCGGTGCCAATTTATTTTATCAAGACTTTTTTGGCCTTGAGGTGCAGTCATATCAAGGGCCAGGTTCGCCTGTTACGGGAATTGGTGATGGTAAGCAGTTTGTCATGTATGCAGGACCATTTCCTGGTGGTGAGAATGCCCCGGCAAATATTCACCATGCCAGTTTTAATATGTCCGGATTCAATGTTGACGATATTCTTGGCAAGCTGAGGGATTATGGTCTCAGTGCCCGGGGTGATAAGCAAATCGGGCCGATGATGCATTACATTAGTCTGCGTATGCCTGCCAGAGGTGGTGCTGAGGGTGGCACACCTGAGGTCTACTTCACTGACCCCGATGGCATTTTAATGCAGCTTCAGGACATCACATACTGTGGTGGCGGTGGCTATCTTGGAAATCAATGTCTGGCTTGAGCGCCAGCAAAAAGCCCGCTTTAAAGCGGGCTTTTTTGTACTCCCACAGCTGGCTATCGGGGTTGGGGATACAGGTTTATACAGGCATGCTGATGGAGTGTAGTATCGATGCAAGTAACTCTGGAGAGGACAGAAATGGGCTATGATCGGCATCCAGCTGGATCATTTCATCACAGGCTTGCTGTTTCATCATATGGCGCTGGTGATTGACAGGAATTACCTGGTCATCCAGGCAACAAATATAGGTTTTTGGAATCTGGCCAAAGCGACTTGCTGTCAGAGTGACTTTGCCTGATAAAGGCAGGGTAGCCTGAGCGGGCAATTCACTGGGGATCTGTTTACGCTCACTTTCGATGCATCGGTTATAAAACAGGCGAGAAATGTCGTCAGGGCCAATGGTGCAGCTTCGCTTGTCCGGCGACATCTGCATGGCATTCTCTATAAGTGCTGGCTTATCAGCAGCACTGTTTATGCTAATCAAATCAAACAGGCTTTGCCCGTTAACCGGGAGATAAGCGCTTAAATAGATTAATCGCTCAATTTTAGCAGGGGTGTTTTCAGCGACCTGGGAAATCACCATACCGCTCATGCTGTGGCCCACAAGAATTACTTTTTTATCAATTTTATCAATATATTGCGTTATATAGTCAGAATATTTACCAAGAGTCATTTTACCCGGATCAGCCTGGTTTTCACCGTGGCCGGGAAGATTTGGACACCAGACTTCATGGTTCATGGCTTTTAGATAGGGGATAAGCGGGTCCCAGCAGGATGCTGAATGCCAGGCCCCGTGGAGTAAGACAAAGACAGATTTGCTCAAAATCAACTCTTGTCGCTGAGATAGTGTTCCATTTCCAGGGCAGGTTGATCTGCTCGTGGTCTGCCGACTACCTTGGCGGGCACACCCACAACAGTAGTATGAGCTTCGACGTTCTCCAGAACCACAGAACCGGCACCGATCCAGGCACCTTCACCAATGACGACATTTCCCAGTACATTGGAGCCTGCACCTATGAGTACGCCGGCTTTTATTTTCGGGTGACGATCGCCCGAATCCTTCCCTGTTCCCCCCAGCGTCACGCCCTGGAGAATAGAAATATTATCCTCCAGTATACTGGTCTCACCGATAACGATGCCGGTCGCATGATCAAGAAGAATGCCATGACCAATCCGGGCGGCGGGATGTATGTCTACGCCAAAGATTTCAGAAATACGACTTTGCAGGTAAAGCGCCATGCCCCTGCGCTCCTGTTGCCATAACCAGTGGGCAACCCGGTAAGCCTGTAAGGCCTGAAAACCTTTGAAGTACAGGATAGCGGTAGAATAGCTCTTCACCGCCGGGTCACGTTCCCTGATGGCGAGTAAATCTTTTGTGGTAGTTTCAATAATCGAGAGGTCAGTACGCAAGGCTTCATCAAAGACCGCTTTCAGGGTTTGTGCAGGCATGTCCTCGGCAGCAAGTTTTCCGGATAACAGGGCGCTCATGGCAGAAGCAAGATCCCCATGTGCGAGAATACGTTTGCTGAGATAATTAGCAAGATCAGGCTCTTTTAAAAGTAGTTCAGTGATCTCTTTTTTGATTGTTGCCCAGAGCTCATTATCCATGACATTACCACCCGTTTCAGAAGGCCTGCGATTCTATAGTATGTCCCAGAGCCTATCAATGTTCTGAAGTAGAAGCGTCTTGCTGGCGCTGGAGTTGCCCGGGTATTGCTGTTATCTTTCCGCGCATAAAATCAGGCTATATGCAGACAGTTTACATTCCCTGCTTAGCTTCAAATACAATAATAAAAACTGAAGCAAAAATCGTATAGCAACAACGTATAGCAACAAATAGAGGCTTATTTATGCCAGTTAAAAATGTAGCAGTCCTCGGCGGTGGTAGTTTCGGAACCGTGGTTGCTAACATCATTGCCCATAACAACCATAAAACCTTGCTCTGGATGCGGGACAAGGAACAGGTGCTTTCACTTAACAATCTGCATGAAAATATAAATTATTTGCCCGGCTATAAAATTCATGAGGATGTGGTAGCCACTAATGATCTGGCAGCAGCAGTAAAAGATGTCGACCTGATCTTTGTCGCAGTACCCAGCAGTAGTTTCAGGAATGTCGTTCATCAAATGCATCCGCTGATCCACAAGGACGTCATACTGGTGAGCCTGACGAAAGGAATTGAGGCTAAAACATTTGCCCTGATGAGCCAGATTCTTGCAGAGGAAACCGACAACAAGCATATTGCTGCTCTTAGTGGCCCGAACCTGGCCAAGGAAATTGCGGTTAACAGTCCAACCGGTGCAGTTGTAGCCAGCATTGATCCCGAGGTCGTCAAATCGGTTCAGGAAGTTCTCCATTCTGACAATTTTCGAGTGTATTCCAATGCCGATATGCTTGGAGTGGAGCTTGGTGGATCGCTAAAAAATATATATGCAATTATCGCCGGCCTGGCAGAAGCCATGGGAATGGGGCATAACACCAATGCAATGCTGGTGACACGAAGTCTTACTGAAATGGCGCGCTTTGGTGTCGAATTGGGCGCTGATCCGATGACTTTTTTGGGCTTGTCCGGCGTAGGAGACCTGATTGTTACTTGTTCCTCACCATTGTCCCGAAACTTCCGTGTTGGCAAGGCTCTGGGTGAAGGCAAGGATATAGACCTGGTAATCAGCGAGATGGATCAGGTGGCTGAAGGGGTTAATACCCTGAAGCAGGTAAAGGATAAAGCTGATGAATTAGGTGTGAAGATGCCTCTGGTGAATGGGCTTTATGAAATTATGTACAACAATCAAACCGTTGACCATATAATAAGTTCTTTAATGCTGGAAGAGCAGGGGCTGGATGTTGAGTTTGCGGCCGGCAGGGTGCAAACAAAATAAATTTTCCAAAAAGGATCGCCGCGAGGAATTCCAATGAATGATGACAGAGTAGACGAAGTAAAAAAGAATATACTTTCTCCTTCGCAATGGGTGCGGATACTGTATATGGTTTTTTATGCAGTGGCTTGCTGGGTACTATTATTTGTCATTCCGATAATTATCGTGTGCCAGGTCATTATTGCGCTTATTACCGGAATAGATAACAGGAATCTGCGTGATTTCGGCGCCAGTCTTTCCGCCTATCTTCATAGTGCGCTGGATTATTTGCTGTATGTAAATGACGAAAAACCATGGCCATTTGTCTCAGATGATGATGACGACCTGGATGATGAATTTGATGATATCAGCAGTACGCAAAAACCAGCTGCAAGCAAGGAGCAACAGCAGTCAGCTGACAATGTTTTTTCTGATATCAGCTTTACTGAAGATTCATCGGACAATACGTCTGAAGATTCACCGGCTAGTGATGATGAATCACAAACAAGTGCTGATTTATCAGAAAAAAATGAATCTGATGATGATCTGAAAGATCCCGCTGTTTAGTAAGTTTGATTTATCCATTAAATGAAGTTCGAAGTATGAATTTATTTTTGTTGCGGCATGGAGAAGCCGAATCCAGCGCGACTTCTAATGACGGCAGGCAGCTCACTGAAGCAGGCTATAAAGAAATTTCCAGTGTGGCAAAACAGTTTGCATCACGGAACCTCAAAATTGATCGCTGTTTTGTCAGTCCCTCCCTCAGGGCACAACAAACCGCCAAAACCTTTTTATCACTGATATTTGATGCTCCTGAAGCGGTTACACTGGATTTGTTAAGCCCCAATCAACGGGCGGCCCAGGCAATAGAATTTTTGGGAAACAGTGCTAATGAAAATATACTTCTGGTAAGCCATAACCCAATCCTTTCGGAATTGCTTGCGCTGTTAACAAAAGGGAATGTGGATGACCTGCTGATTCTTGAAACAGGAAATCTGGCCTGTATCGCTCTGGATATTGTGGGGCTCGGTATGGGCACCTGTCCATTCATCCTTATACCTGATCCCGCCAAAGCCTTATCATCCTGATTTCCAGCCAGGAACAATTATGCAAATCATTGACAGAACAGTCAGCACAGGTGAACTCAGCCTTGCTGTAAAAACCTGGGGCGATTCTGCCAGGCCTGCAATACTGGCGCTGCATGGCTGGCAAGATAATGCCGCAACATTTGATAAATTAATCCCGCATTTTCCTGACTATTACTGGATCGTTCCTGACCTGCCAGGGCATGGATTATCCGAGCATAGAGGAAAAGCTGCCGACTATAGTATCTGGAGTTATTGTGCAGACGTCATGGCACTGGCTGATGCTATGGCCCTGGATGATTTCTATCTGATTGGACACTCCATGGGCGGAGGTATTGCAAACTTGTTGGCAGCTCTTTTTCCGGAAAGAATCAGGAAGCTCATTCTGCTTGATGTCATTGGCACAATTACTACACCTGCTGATGAAGCATTGGAGCAAATGCGTACAGCACTCAAGCAGCGTTTTAAAAAAACACTTCGTAAACCCGGGTTTTACACCAGTCGTGAAGATGCCATAGCTGCCCGGGCAAGAAAGGGAATTGACCATGAAGGTGCAAGCCTATTGGGGGCTCGAGGAATTGGAGAGTCTGCCAGCGGTTATTACTGGCAACATGACCAGCGTTTGACGCGCAAAAGTTTGCTTAGTATGAGCGATGATCAGGTGCGACCATTTTTAGAGGCAACTTCTTGCCCGGTCCTTTTAGTCACCTCGCAGGAAGCTGTTCTTAGAAAAGATGCCATCGACAAACGCATTGCGATGGTTGGGAATATACAGGTTGAGGCTTTATCGGGCGGTCATCATCAACACCTTGATGGTGATATAGACGTGCTCGCCCTGCGGATTAAGCAGTTTCTGGATGCTGATCCACTTAGTTGATCAGTGAAAGAAATTCAGAGCGAGTGCCTTGTTTATCTCTGAATGCGCCAAGCATGCAGGAGGTCGTCATCACTGAATTCTGTTTTTCTACTCCACGCATCATCATGCACATATGCTGGGATTCGATTATTACTCCGACGCCACGGGCATTGGTGATTTCCAGAATAGTTTCTGCAATCTGTTGGGTCAGATGTTCCTGGATTTGCAAGCGGCGCGCGAAGACATCCACGATTCTGGCAACTTTAGACAGTCCAAGCACTGAATCACAGGGTAAGTAAGCTACATGGCATTTGCCGATAAAAGGCAGCAGGTGATGTTCACAGAGAGAATAAAGCTCAATATTCTTCACAATCACCATTTCATTTGAGGTGGTGGGGAAGAGAGCGTCATTGACTATTTCGTTAATGTCCTGGTTATATCCCTGGGTCAAAAACTGCATAGCCTTGGCCGCTCTGGAAGGGGTGTCTTTCAGGCCAGGTCTGTCCAGATCTTCGCCAACGGAGTCAATAATGGAGGCATAGGCCTTCTCTAAGGTCTTGTCTTGCATGGGGATTTCGCTATTTCCTGTTGTTTTGAATAGTTCTTTAATAGTGGCTGTTTCGCTGTTTCTGGCCACCGATTACGAGTAAACTGCGCACCCTACGCGATTCTGATTAGCGGGTAAAGTGAATCTGTGAAAAACGCACTACCAGTCAACGCCAATGATTGTGTCATCCAGATCGAGCATGAATTGTCGTCACATGATCTTTTTTACGGACATGGCACTGACAACTCCTGGTCGGAAGCGCAATGGTTACTCACCTCTGTGCTTACGTCTGATGGCGTAGAAAAGATCACTGCGCAAACCTGCATTACGGCGCCCCAGATGAGCAGAATAAATGAGCTGCTGGCTAAACGTATTAATGACAAGGTGCCACTGGCCTACCTGTTGCAGGAAGCCTGGTTTGCCGGCTACTGTTTTTATGTCGATGAGCGCGCTCTGGTTCCCAGGTCACCAATTGCCGAACTGATAAACCATAGTTTTGAGCCTCTCCTGAAAGAAGCCCCTGAGACTATTCTTGATCTTTGCTGTGGCAGTGGTTGTATTGGCCTGGCCTGTGCCCTGGCATTTCCTGAAAGCCGGGTAATATTGGCAGATATATCGACACAGGCTCTGGCAGTGGCCGAAATTAATATAAAGCGTTTTGGCCTGGAAGAAAGAGTGTCGGTCCGGCACAGTGATCTTTATCAGCAAATTACAGAAAATTTTGATCTGATCGTATCCAATCCCCCCTATGTCCCTCAGGATGAATATCTGGCTTTGCCTCATGAATACCTTGCTGAGCCTGCACTTGGACTGGTCAGTGAGCAACAAGGCCTGGGAATACCTGTAAAGATACTCAAGGAAACAGGCGCTCATTTGCGTGACAAAGGGCTATTAATCCTCGAAACCGGCTATACCTGGCCTGATCTGCAAAAAGCATTACCTCAGGTGCCATTCCTCTGGCTGGATTTTGAAGAGGGTGGTGAAGGGGTTGCTGCAATAAACTCCACACAATTACATGAGCATTTCCAAAACAAGAATTAAATAAGTGGGCTAAATCACCGGATTAACTGGATTTTTCAGTAACATATCCCGAATTGATGCGTTATAATGCGCGCCTTTTTTATTGGCTAATTTTCACTTTTAAAATCATGTCAGGCAATTCTATAGGCAAGTTATTTACCGTGAGCTCCTTTGGCGAAAGTCATGGGCCAGCTCTTGGCTGTATTGTGGATGGCTGCCCGCCAGGGTTGGCTCTGTGCGAAGAAGATCTTCAGGCGGACCTTGACCGCCGCAAGCCAGGATCAAGCCGTTTTACTACCCAGCGCAAGGAAGACGACAGGGTCAAGATCCTGTCCGGAGTGTTCGAGGGGAAGACTACGGGTACGCCAATTGGCATGATCATTGAAAATCAGGATCAAAAGAGCAAGGACTACGGCAATATAAAGGATTTATTCAGGCCGGCCCATGCGGATTACACCTACCAGCAGAAGTACGGCGTTCGCGATTATCGTGGCGGCGGGCGCTCTTCG
>JABIPQ010000092.1 GCA_018698975.1 Gammaproteobacteria bacterium | reverse complement strand
TTCAGCAGCAAGCTCAAATTGAGCGGCTTCCATCAGTTCTACATAGGCAATGAACTGATCAGTGATTTCAGAAACATTGATATTTAAGATATCAATGTTCTGTCGTTTAATCAGGTAGAGTAAAAGATCCAGCGGTCCTTCAAAAGCTTCGAGAAAAACTTCCAGCGCATCGGGCGGGATATACAGGTCTCTGGGCAGATCAGTCATCGCCTGTCCGGCAACAAAAGCAAAAGGCATTTCTTCTTGCCCGCCATTACTGTGTTCACGGGCCTCTACAAGTAGTCTTACCTTATTGACCAACTTGAGGTTTAAATCCTGCTCCGGCTGTTCTTCATCAGCGCTTATGTGATCTTCAGCCACAGCTGATTCAGCTTCATCCGCACAAGTTTGTGGACTGTCATTGTCAGCGCTAATTGCCAATTTCTCCACGGCAGAACCGCTATCGTCGTGACCAGACAAATCCTGTTCGCTTTCATCCTGCTCGGAATCGAATTCATTGCTCATCGATTATTCAGTCCCATGGCCTGTCGCACATCAACCATTGTTTCTCTGGCAACTTCTCTGGCTTTTTCTGAACCTTCAGTGATGATTGATTTCACCATCGCCATATTATCTTCCAGTTGCCTGGCTTTTGTTCGTATCGGCTCAATTTCATTAACCACGGCGTCAATTACTGGCTTCTTGCATTCAAGACAGCCAATACCGGCACTACGGCAACCCTTCTGGACCCAATCCTTGGTATCCTCATCAGAATACACCAGATGAAATTCCCATACAGGGCATTTTTCTGGTTCACCGGGATCAGATAAACGCACTCTGGCGGGATCCGTTGGCATGGTTTTAATCTTCTGGTTTATTTCGTCATTTTCATCACGCAAAGAAATAATATTGTCGTAGGACTTTGACATTTTGCGGCCGTCAAGACCCGGCATTTTCGGAGCTTTTGTCAGCAGTGATTGTGGCTCTGCCAAAATCATCTTGCCGCTGCCTTCCAGATAGCCAAACAGTCTTTCCTGATCCCCAAGAGAAATGTTTTGCTGTTCTTTTAACAGAGCCCGGGCTCGTTCCAACGCTTCATGATCGCCAGTTTCAAGATAGGATTTACGCAGGTTCTTGAAAAGGCTACCGGCCTTCTTGCCCATTTTTTTAATGCCCGCCAGCGCGTTTTCTTCAAAGTCTGGTTCACGACCATAGAGATGGTTAAAACGGCGCGCCACCTCTCGGGTTAATTCCACATGTGCCACCTGGTCAGCACCCACAGGAACATTACCTGCCTGGTAAATCAGGATATCCGCACTTTGCAAAAGTGGATAGCCGAGAAAGCCATAGGTACTGAGATCCTTGTCCTTAAGATTTTCCTGCATATCCTTGTAACTAGGCACACGCTCTAGCCAGCCTAAAGGCGTCATCATGGATAACAGCAAATGCAATTCGGCATGTTCTGGTACGCGGGACTGGATAAACAGTGTTGCCGCCTGGGGGTTAACACCCGCTGCCAGCCAGTCGACGACCATTTCCCAGATATTATTTTCAATAACCTGAGGGTCATCATAATGAGTGGTCAAGGCATGCCAGTCAGCCACGAAAAGAAAGCACTCGTATTCGTGCTGTAATTTAGTCCAGTTTTTAATGACACCGTGAAGATGTCCCAGATGCAGACGTCCGGTTGGACGCATGCCTGACAGCACTCTCAGCTGCGAATTGACTGAGCTCAATTGTTACTCCCTGGCTCTTATTATTAGCCGATGATTATACCTGTATTTGCTCAGGTATTGGCAGGGCTGAAGCGACTTAGCGCAATGATTTTTTGAAAAAAAGGTAAAACAATTGAATGCCTGTGATTAACGAAAGACGTCAGGGTCGGCTTTCCCTTCCCGCAAGACCTGCGGCACGCCTTCAACCAGGCTCACTACTGTAGTAGGCTCAAGCCCGCAGAAGCCGGAATCAATTATCAGATCCACCTGTTTCCCCATCACATCCCTGATTTCATCGACATCATCCATGGGTAATGAGGCGCCTGGTAATATCAGAGTACTGCTAAGCAAGGGCTCATTCAGCTCTTTCAGAAGCGCTGAAACGACAGGATGATCAGGGACCCTGATGCCTATTGTTTTGCGCTTGGGATGCAGCATAAGTCTCGGGACTTCCGAGGTTGCTCGCAAAATAAAGGTGTAGGCATCAGGAGTAAAAGCTTTCAATAACCGGTAGTCAGTATTATTCACCCTTGCATAGGTCGCCAGCTCTGAAAGGTCCCGGCACATCAAGGTGAAATTATGCTTGTTGTCCAATTCCCTGATTCGAATAATGCGCTGCAAGGACAACTTATCCTGAATATGGCAGCCCAGAGCATAGGCGGAGTCTGTTGGATATATTATTACTCCGCCACGCTTTAATACATCCACCGCCTGCCTGATTAGACGCAGCTGTGGATTCTCTGGATGTATTTCAAAAATCTGGGACAAGGCCAACTTTCCTGAAGCTTTTTGCCACTTTAGCAATTAAAAAAACACGAAAGATTAACACAGTGTTATTGAGAACGAGCAAATTTTTCCATTCGGGCTATAATGCGTTTTTTCCTTGCCGGGTACAGTAAATAACCCTTTGTAAATACCGTATGAAACAACTGATCGATTATATCCCCCTGATTGCATTCCTCATTGTTTATAAACTGGACGAACGCCTGATTAATATAGGCTCTTTTGAATACACGCTGGGAGGGATTTTTAGTGCCACAGAAGTCCTGGTGGCAAGCTCTATTTTGGTTTATGGCTCCATATTTCTGGTAAATGGGAAGCTTAGCCGATCCCATTTATTTCTTTTGTCAGCCGTGGTGATCTTTTGCTCATTCACGCTTATTTTCCGCGAAGAGGCGATCCTGAAGTGGAAAGCACCAGTAGTGAACTGGATTTTTGCCTGTGTATTTATTGGCAGCCAATATTTCAACAAACAAAATATGGCGCAGATAATGCTGGGACATGTTGTCGAGCTACCCTCAGAAAAATGGAAAACTCTCAATTTTGCCTGGGCCGGGGTATTTTTTGTGCTGGGCTGCACCAACCTTTTTGTCGCTTTTACCTTTCATGAGTACTGGGTGGACTTCAAGGTATTTGGAAGCATGGCAATTCTCCTGCTGTTCTCAATTTTACAAATGGTTTATCTCTGGCCTTACATTGAGGAACAGGAAAAGAACGCTCAGGAGCAGGAAAGCCAGGACCTTTCATGAAACTGTCGTCAATCAGGCAGGTTCGACATATAAGTATTTGGAATAAAAAAAGCGGACATATGTCCGCTTTTTTTATGCATTCAGCTTTGTCAGTTTCAGCGCTAATCTATTAAAGGCGCTCTCAGATCAGGGAAGTTTTCATCAAGAATCATATTCCACTGATAGATCCTGTCTGCTCTTTTTTCCAGCACCCCTTTGGCATCCCCTGCAATGGTAATTGAATTAATAGTGTCGCCAATTCTAATCTGCCGAATGATCTCTTTCCCTGAGTGTATTAAACCAAAGACGGTGTGGGCACCGTTCAGATGAGGCGCAGCCATGTGCGTGATAAAAAACTGACTGCCATTGGTCACTGGTCCGGCATTGGCCATAGCAAGTATTCCCATCTGGTTAAGGCGTAAGCGGATTTCATCTTCGAACTGGTAGCCTGGTCCACCAGAACCATTTCCGGCAGGATCCCCACCCTGTGCCATAAAATCCTCTATGACACGATGAAAGGTTAAGCCATCGTAAAAACCACGACTGGCAAGATTGACAAAGCTGGCTACGGTAAGGGGAGCGACCTGGTGATAAAGCAGAAACTCCATCGTTCCCCTGTCCGTCTCAACAATTGCATATACCTTTGTTGGATCTTTTGCCGCAGTCTCCTGGGCAATTGCACTGTTTCCGGCTATTACCATCATGCAGGTGAGAAGAGTTAATGCGAGTTTTGCTAACACTTTATTTGTCATTCCATGCTTTCCAGAAATTTTAGTTTTAGTCATGATCTTGGCAACTATTTTTAATTTTCGAGCTATTATACTGAACCCTTGGCCTACATGGGAGCATCACTGCCGGGGAGATGATTTACCTTGCTGGAAGTAACGCATAATCTCCGTCACTAAAGGTTTCATGAAAAATGCCTGCTGAGGCATGATATCAACCTTGATCCCGCTTTCCTGTAACTGCCCTTTTACCACCGGTCCAATGGCAGCCACACAGCATTGATTAAGACTTTTAAGCATCTCATCCAGCAACTCATGCTTTTTTGCTACCTTCTCCAGACGCCTGAACTGTGGCTGGGAAGTGAAAGCAATAACATCCACGGTATTCTCAATGAGAGATCTAATCAGCGCTAACACCCGCTGTTCATCGGATTCATCGGCATACACATAGGGCGAAACCGTATCAGCCCTCCCCTGACGACTCTCCAGGTAATTCACCAGCTTTAGATTGGGATCATCGCCATACAGCTGGACTGCTACACGGCGATCTTCAAGGTCCATCGTTGCAAGCGAATCAATCACACCATCCGTGGTGGGCGAATTAGCCTGAGCAGCATTTTTTAGACCAATTTCCCGTAATGCACGTGCAGGCTTTGGGCCTCGGCATAACAATGGCGTTTGCGACAGGGCATCGGCCAGGTCAGCCTTTAGAGCATGCCGATCAGCCAATGCAAGCAAACGCCTGACCCCTTCTCCGGTGAGTATGATGAATAAATCGGGAGGGCTGCCGATAAATCGCTCAATCCAGGCCAGTACAGGACCTACATCAGGCGCATCATGAATAGCTATCAGGGGGATACGCAGGACTTGTGCCCCTCTTTTCTCCAAAAGTCGGGCCATTGTGTCCAGTTGCCTGGATTCAGGTACCGCTATGCGTAAATTGCCCAGCTTGTTATTTAACAATTCTGTTTTTGCCATTACTGCAGCATCCCTCTCGACAAAGCAAAGCCTGAACCCAGGCAGGAATAAAAAATATAGAAATAAAGTGATCCGGCATAATATTGTTACCGTAAGTGTTACCTATTGATAACTATTGAAGAGTAAATTCAACAAATACAGATATAAAGCAGGCTAAACCAGTACATTTTTGTAAAATATGGTAACAAATTGGCATTATTTACTAAATATTTTGCATATATGTTACCTATAAACGTAACACTGTGTTACCATAGCTCCGCGTTTTCACAAGAAGCGCGGTTAATCATCTAAATATTCTTAAAAGGAGACATCTGATGACCGTTAAAATTAAAAACTCAGAAACTATTGAAGAAGTTGTAGTAAGCACAATCAGTACTTTAGCGGTACTGGCTGTACCAGTCTTGATCATTCTCGCCTCTGCATAACCTTGTTATGCTCCGGTGGAGTGATTTGGCTTTGCGCTCACCTTTCCCAGGTAGCATTAGAGTATAAGTTAACAGTCCCCAAAATGGCCGCAGCCTGGAACCAGGTTCCCCCCTTAATCTTGCTAACAGGTTGCGACTAATTAAGACTTACCAGCCCATTTGAATACCCTTACCTCACCTAATCTTCCCTACAGGTAATCCTGTCAACAAAATTACAGGGCCTGTGACGGGAATCCAGCTGATCTTTGATAATCCCCTCCCAGGCAGTTTTGCATGCGCCTGGAGAACCTGGCATACAGAACACTACCGTACTATTACTTAAGCCCCCGAAAGCTCTGGACTGAATCGTAGAAGATCCGATTTCCTTATAGGAAAGGTAGCGAAACAATTCACCAAAACCATCAATAGCAGATTCCAAAAGCGGAGAAATAGCGACCACAGTATTGTCCCGCTTGGTAAAACCGGTTCCTCCTGTCAGCAAAACCGCATGGACCTTCACATCATCAATCAGCGTTTTAACCAACGCTCTCAAGGCATCCACATCATCCTTGCAGATATGCTTCTGATACAAGTGATGCCCCTGTTCAGCCAGTGCATCAACCAGATACTGACCGGAAGTATCATTGTCTTCGGTACGAGTGTCGGAAACTGTAACCACTGCTATTTGCAGCGGAACGAATTCTTTTTGAGGTTTATTTCCAGCCATTTTTTAACCCTGAGAAAAATTAATTAGATTCTATCGAAGCGCTGAGAGTGAATTTTCCTGCTTCGGGGCTAGGCAAATTCGAGCGAAAAAGCGGAGTTTACAGATGCCGTAAATGAGCATTTTGAGCTCGAATTTAACGACGCCCCGGGGCAGGAAAAACGCTCTCAGCCGCCGGTCATGTTCATAAAGCGGACTAGTTGCGGTTCATCCTTATCGTAGAAATAATGCCGCAGAGGTTTTAAATCCATGGCTTTGATAATGTGCTCCTTGAGAATGTCATCATTACCTGGATTCTCCCTGAGCACTTTGCGCAGATCCATGGAGTGCTCATTGCCCAAACATAAAAGCAGTCGACCCTCGACTGTTAAGCGAACTCTGTTACAAGTGTCGCAAAAATTATGACTGACCGGAGAAATGAAGCCGACTCTGGTCTGATGAGAATCTACCTCGTAATAACGGGAAGGCCCTGCTGTAGTCTCTTCGATAGCGCTGAGAGTATAACGTTCACTAATTACATTTCTGACATCATCATTGCTAAAGGTGGTCTCAAGTCGATCATGGTCGGAAACCTCCCCTAAAGGCATTTCTTCGATATAGGCAATATTGATGCCCAGACCTATGGCATATTCGAGCAGGTCGAGGATTTCATGCTCGTTGCGTCCTCTCAGAATCACCGTATTTAATCGGATACCTTCAAAACCAACATCGACTGCAGCTTCAATCCCCCTGAGCACTTTGTCCAGTTTGCCGGTACGAGTCATGCGATGAAAACTCTCGGCATCAAGGCTGTCCAGGCTTACATTGATCCTGGTAACTCCGGCTGCCTTTAAGGGCGCTGCCAATTTTTCCAGCTGAGAACCATTAGTGGTCAACAGTAATTCATTTAAACCAGGCAAACTGCCGATTTTCTCAATCAGGCTCATTACGTTTTTGCGTACCAGGGGTTCGCCGCCGGTAAGGCGTAATTTGTTAACGCCCAGCTCGGTAAAAGTTTTTGCAACCTGGTAGATCTCTTCCAGGGAAAGCACCTGCTTCCTTGGCAGAAATGTCATCTCTTCTGACATACAGTACACACAACGAAAGTCACAACGATCCGTTACAGACAAGCGCACATAATCGATATGCCGGCCATGTTTATCCACCAGCTTGGGGGCTTGTTGCTGTGCTTCTTCTTGAGGTTCGAGATGAGACATTTTTAGCTTACTTGTTGAGAGACTCATGAGAGACGTTTTAACACGCCGGGCTTGTCTATATCCTTGTTTTTCGTAAGGAAAACCATGGCGCTCAGAAGGACAATGATACAGGATTCCCGCTTTGAACGAAATGTAACACTGCCTGCCTGAAATAACTTTACCGGTAATGTCCGGGGCCAAATTACTTGATGATGTCAGGGCGACCTGGAGATTCAGCACCGTCGAGCCAGGCTTGCCCTTCCTGATACAATTTTTCTATTTCTGGCCCTTTCAATCCGGGCAAACCAGCTTTCGCCACTGCATAACCAATCTGGGACTGAAGATAAGCAAGATGCCGGTAACCTTCAGGAAATCCAGCGAGTATTTCAGCATCAAGATTCAGGCTTTCATTGGGATTAACAACATCCAGACGGTCTTTCTCATAGATGGGCTGACGACGCACCATACCCCAGCGGCCCTCTCGCTTTTCAAAAAAGTCATAAAATCGGCCAGTGCATACCACATCTACCAGCACCTCATGAACCGGAGCCCTTTGACCTATCGTCATCTTGGTCTGCGCAACTGCCCGGTTTCCTGAGACATCACAGGTAAACCCGCCATGGAAATGGATAATGCTGACGCCTTTATCGAAACCTTCCCGCCGAGCCCGTATAAAGTCTGCGCTAGGCGCCTGAAACCAGGTCGCACACATGAAACCATCTTCGTGCCAGCACTCGGCAAATCGCTCCCAGTTACCTGAATCACTGAAAATAGCCCAGTTATCTACCAATTCGTGAATTTCTCGCTTATCATCAATGACTTGCGTATTCATAACTTCCACTCCCGCGTTAATGCAGCCTGTGCTTCCCAGGCATACATACAGTGACACATTAGATTAATTATATTCTCTAACTAATTGTTTTAATGACCTTTATGATACAACAAAACCATAAATAATTGCGCCTGAAAAATGGCTCTCTAATGCCATTTGCAAGAACACACCTCGGTAAATTCTGATATAAAAATAACAATATTTTTACTAATTCCAGACTGCATGGCATCTACAAATTTGCTATCTTAGCCGCCTGTAATTTTATGACCGGAGACACAGAAGTATGATTATAGATTGTCATGGCCACTACACCACAACACCCGCTGAACTGGGTGACTATCGAGATGCTCAGAAAGAAGCCCTTGCTAATGATCCTGCACATAAAGGTGAAAAAGGGACTATTGATATCACTGATGACCAGATCAGGGAAAGCCTGGAAAAAAACCAGCTCAGACTGCAAAGAGAGCGTGGCAGTGATTGTACTATTTTTTCACCTCGAGCCTCCTGGATGGGACCTCACGTAGGCAATGAGTGGACCAGCAAGTACTGGACTGAACATACCAACGAATTAATCTATCGTGTCACTCAACTTTATCCTGATAATTTTATTGGCGCCTGCGCCCTGCCGCAGTCACCTGGTACAGATATGAAAAATTCTGTAGCAGAACTGGAGCGCTGTATTAATGAATTTGGTTTTGTCGGCTGCAACCTGAACCCCGATCCTTCAGGTGGGAAATTTGATTCCCCGCCATTGGGAGATCGTTACTGGTATCCGATTTATGAAAAAATGGCAGAACTGGATGTCCCTGCAATGATTCATGTCAGCGGCTCCTGCAACCCTGCATTTCATTCTACGGGCTCCTATTACCTCAGCGCTGATACCACGGCCTTTATGCAATTAATGCAAAGTACCGTGTGTCAGGACTTCCCCACAATCAAGTTCATCATTCCACATGGCGGTGGTGCAGTTCCCTATCATTGGGGACGTTTTCGCGGCCTGGCAGACATGCTTAAGCTGCCTCCTCTTGATGAACTGCTGATGAATAACATTTACTTTGATACATGCGTCTATCACCAGAAAGGCATCGATATGTTATTGAATGTTATCGACAACAAAAATATTCTTTTTGCATCTGAAATGGTCGGTGCCGTTCAGGGCATCGATCCGGAAACCGGACATTATTTCGATGACACCAAACGTTATATAGATAACGCGAACATATCCGCTCAGGAAAAGGAAAATATCTTTGAACACAATATCAGAAAAGTTTTTCCTCGCTTGAAAGTCTAGATCAGAAAAGAGGCTTCGGCCTCTTTTTTTTTCAACGCAAAATAAAAGGTTTTTCTTGCCCCGGACCAGTAGAATTAATTTATCACTACGCGGGCTAAATAATTTATTATCTAAGCTTTCGCTTAAAACATTTTCTTAAACTAACAGGATTAATTATGTCATCACAAGATTCTTGCGTTTCCATTGTGCCTTATTTCAAAGTACAGGAAGGAAAACTTAAAGACTTTAAAGCGCTATGTGAGCAATTTGTCAGTCAGACCAGTGAGGAGGCTGGCTGCCTTTATTATGGTTTCTGTTTTAATGGGGATGAAGCACATTGCCGGGAAGGCTATGAAGGCGCAGGAAATGTACTTGCCCATTTAGAAAATGTTGGACATTTGCTCGCCGAAGCTCTGGAAATTTCCGAGCTGACAAAACTGGAAATACATGGCAACAAAGACGAGCTGGCCAAACTACATGAGCCTTTGCAAGAAATGAATCCGGATTACTTCATTCTGGAATATGGCTTCAGGCACTAAGCTATAAAATCATCATCGGACCTGATTATGGAAGAAAAAGCGCCTGTAAAACAAAAGCCGATATGCTCCTTTGTTTCTATCGGGTGCCTGCTGATTGGCTTAATTCTGGCACGATCAGTTGCAATCAAGATCAATCAGGGGGAGACTCTAACTGAATACGGCAGCCTGGGTATTTCGACTTCTTTTCTGGTCGCACTGTTATTGACTGGTTTTGTTGCAGGGCTCGTTGGCCTGATTCGTGGAGAAAAGCCATTTGTATTTCCACTTTTAGTGCTTTTGTTTAACAGTATTTTGTTTTTTGCAGTTATCCTAAACCTTCCCAGGTAAGCCTGTTGCAGGAGAGTCATTATGAAAATATACGGCGATCTGATTTCTGGCAATTGCTACAAGGTCAAACTTTTATGCAACATCCTGAATATAGGCCATGAATGGATAGACATGGATATAATGGCAGGCGATGCGCGCACTGAAGACTTTCTTGAGAAAAACCCCAATGGCAAAATTCCTCTTCTGGAATTAGAGGATGGCCGCTTCCTCGCTGAATCCAACGCAATACTTTTTAACCTCGCCTATGGTTCAGAGCTACTACCGATAGATATATTTTTGAAAAGCAAATTACTGGAATGGTTGTTTTTTGAGCAATACAGCCATGAACCTTACATTGCGGTCAGACGAACAATCAAAAAATATCAGGGCATGCCTGCTGAACGACAAGCCGAATTTGATGCCAGGGAAGCCGGCGGTAGCAAAGCTCTGGATATTATGGAAAAGCACCTTGGCCAGAATAAATATATTGTCGGGGAAGCACTCAGTATTGGGGATATCTCCCTTTATGGGTATAGCCATGTAGCCGATGAAGCTGGCTATGACCTTAACAAGTATCCCGCCATACAGGCCTGGATTAACAGGGTCCAGAATATTCCGGGCTATATTCCAATGCAATAAAAGCAGAAATACAAACAACGCCAAAGTCAAAACATGGTCGAGCTATTTCTATTATTTATCTGCAATCAGGTGAATAAGCGTCCCCTTCCTCCTAACAGACCAACTATCTTTGCCATAATCACCCTAATCTCTCAGCGTTAGCGAAAAAGCCGTCCCTTCTGGCATAATGCCTTCCTATGAAAGCCCCAAGCCAGGTATTAATCAAATTAGCACTATTGCTGTCAGTGCTAGGCGCAGGCGTGGCAAGTCCATTTTCATTTGCCGATGAAATTACCGTTGCCGTAACTGATAATTTTGATTTCACCCTCGAAGAACTGAAAAGAGAATTTGAAACACAAACGGGCCATCTGGTCATCGTAAACCCTGGTGCCAGCGCGCAACACTATGCCAGGATTCTTGACGGAGCAGCCTTCGACATTTTTCTTTCTGAGGACTCGATGCGCCCGGAAATTCTGGAAAATGAAGGGCTGATAATTCCCGGCACTCGTTTTACCTACGCCCGGGGCAGACTGGTACTCTGGAGCGTCAAGAATAGGCCCTTAACGCCGAAAGTATTGAGCGATAATGATTTCCAGTATCTGGCTATTGCGAACCCCCGTCTTGCGCCCTATGGCCGTGCTGCAAAAGAATTTCTGGAAGCAATGGATTTGTGGGAAGCCTTGCAGGAAAAATTGGTTACAGGCGAAAACATCGGGCAAACCTATCAATTCGCCATCAGCGGTGATGTCGATATGGCGCTGATTGCCTTTTCCCAGATCATTTACGGGAATTATCTCCAAGCGGGAAGTTACTGGCCGGTTCCAGAAAACTTGTATACGCCTATCGAACTTCAGGGAGGCTTGCTTAAAGACAGCCCGGCCGGAAAACAATTCCTCCAGTTTATAAGCAGTGCACAAGGCCGGGAAATCATTCTCAGCAACGGATTTTTTGTGCCATGATGTTGAGCGAAGCAGACATTACCGCCCTTTTACTAACGCTGAAACTCGCCCTGGTTTCTACCTTTATTCTGTTATTGATCGGCACTCCCTTTGCCTGGTGGCTGGCTAAATCCCGTTGGCGCTATAAATTTTTGCTGGAAGCCCTGGTCGCCCTGCCCCTGGTTCTGCCTCCTACTGTATTGGGTTTTTATTTACTTGTGCTGCTTGGTGCCAATGGCCCCTTAAGCACTTTTGGAATCGCTCCTGTCGCATTTACTTTTAGCGGCCTGGTGTTTGGCTCGGTGATCTACTCAATGCCTTTTGTCATCCAGCCACTTCACGATGCTTTTCTATCAATAGGTAAACGTCCTATGGAAGTTGCCGCCACTCTTCGAGCATCACCCTGGGATCGTTTTTTCACCATTGCCTTGCCTCTTGCCAGACCTGGCTTTATTACGGCTTGTGTCCTGGGTTTCGCTCATACCATTGGTGAATTTGGCGTGGTGTTGATGATCGGTGGCAATATCCCTGGTCAGACCCAGGTGTTGTCCATTGCCATTTATGATCATGTCGAAAGTCTCGATTACACCAGTGCGCACTGGCTCTCGGGTGGCTTGATTGCCCTCTCGTTCTTGATGCTGGCAACCGTGTATGCCACTAACAAGCGCTTCCGGATATTCAGGCTATGAGCCTCGACATACAATTTAATTTGCAGCGTGCAGACTTCGCCCTGCATGTCGACCTGAGCCTCCCTGCTACCGGAATCACCGCAATTTTTGGCCCTTCCGGTAGTGGTAAAACTACATTACTGCGGGCCATTGCCGGGCTGGAACATATTCCCGGAGGAGAAATTTCATTCAAGGGGCAAGCATGGCAACAAGACACCACTTTTACACCTACTCACATGCGTTCTATTGCTTATGTGTTTCAGGAGCCCAGTCTGTTTGCCCATCTAAACGTGCGACAAAATCTTCAATATGGACTAAAGCGGATTGGCGAGAATCAGCGTCGTGTTTCTCTGGATAATGCAGTGGCCTTGCTGGATATAGAAAAGCTGCTGGAACGACAAGCTCATACCCTTTCCGGTGGCGAACAACAGCGGGTAGCTATTGCCAGAGCTTTGGCGGTAAGCCCCGAACTGTTGCTGATGGACGAACCCCTGTCATCACTGGATAACAAACTGAAGGAAGAGATATTGCCTTATCTCGAATCCCTGCATAAAGAACTGGATATCCCGATACTTTATGTCAGCCATGCCACAGATGAAGTCGCCAGACTGGCTGATACACTGGTTATTTTAAAATCAGGCGAAATCCTCGGCGCTGGCCCTATCCAGGAAATGCTGACCCGACTTGATTTACCTCTCTCGCACCGGAAGGATGCCGAGACGCTTATTCATGCAACCGTGACTTCCACAGATGCAGAATTTGATTTAACCAGCATGGAGTGTGATGGGCAGCTATTCACGGTATCCGGCAACACACTTGCACCAGGCACCAGGGCGAGACTGCGTATTGCCGCTCAAGATGTCAGTATTACTCTCGACAAACAGACCGGCACGTCTATTCAGAATATTTTCCCGGCCACTGTTATTGAATTACAGGAAGAAGGTAATGCCCAGGTGATGATAAAACTACAGCTCGGGGATAACCCCCTACTCGCCAGACTGACCCGCAAATCGGTTCAGGAATTATCTATTACACCGGGTATGCAAGTGTACGCCCAGATCAAAAGCGTCGCCGTCCTGGCCTGACCCTTAAACTCTTCACTTTCCACTATTAACGTTTAACTTCCGTCGGATGGCGCTGCGCTTATCCGACCTACAGCACTTTTCCACTTTCCACTTTCCACTTTCCACTTTTTTAGACAAAAAAAATGGAGGACCGAAGTCCTCCATTATTCTTTACAAAGATGAAGCTGTTTTTAGAAACGCATTTCCAAGCCCAGGCCCCATTCTCTTGGTGCATCTACACCGCTGAAGTCAAACTGCCAGATACTGTCCATAAATCCTGAATTGAGGAAAGTCTCTTCAGTGATGTTATTAACAAAAGCAGTTAACTGCCAGTCAGCATTATTTGGCTGGTATACCGCGCGGGCATTCCAGCGCCAGATGTCACCGGCAGGTGAACTAAATTCACCGTAAGCGTCCTGACGGAAATTCGGCAGGCTTGAGCGCCAGAAATTACCAAAGTAGTTGCCTGAAAGACGCGCACTTAGATCGCCTTCAAATACATTCCAGTTATAGTCAGCATAGACGGCATACGTCTCATCCGGCGCACCACCAAACTCGGTATTCTCAGTCAACTGAGCAGTCGGTTTCAGGTTCACATACTTGGTATCCAGGAAGCCAAGATTGGCACCCAGCTGTAAACGATCATTTACAAAATAGGTCAATTCCAGTTCCACACCTGACGCTTCACCATCTGAGGCATTTGCAGTAAATACTTCAGTGATCGGATCACCAGTGCCTCTGTCAATGGTCGAAAAGCCTGCTTGAATATCAATCCAGTCAGTCATGAAGTACGTGGCATTAACCCGCAAGGTGCCATCAAGAAAGTCACCGCGTAAACCAAATTCGGTGTTCTCAATAGTCTCAGGACTAAATGGAATCTGGTTAATACCCAGAGAATCCGCAACAGTACTGATACCGCCGGAGTTAAAGCCTTCGGTATAGCTGGCGTAGACCATGACATCGTCATTGATATCGTAGCTGGTGGCAAACTTCCAGGTGGTTTTACTAAAGTCAGAAGGCCGGAAAGACGCCGGATCTACTGCGACTTGCACAGCACCTTCTGGATTAGCAAAGCCTTTGTCCCAAATCAGCGGACGCGCTTCAACCTGTCCTGCTGCAACGGCATCCTGTACCAGAGTATTCCAGTTTTTGTTTTGCTGATCATGACGTCGGAAACCTACAGTCACATCAAAGGCATCATTAACAAAATAAGTGATCTCACCGAAAAGTGCATCACCCGCCACTTCTGCTCTTGCACCACGGTCATGGGCTGGAGATGCTGCATTGAAACCAACGACGGTTGCAAACAATGGCACCCAGGAGTTAAACGCAGTACAAGGGCGCGGCCAGCCGGCGACTGTATTTGGATCCAGAGCAGCATTGATACTCGGGAATTGACCATTACCACCGGCGATTGATGGGTTCAGATTAGGATCAGAGGAACTGAAATCAAAGCCATAATCTGCAGGTGTCGCAGCACAAGTAGGTGAATTCAAAACATCATCGTAGCTCAGTGTCTGCGGGACACCAGCATTAATAGTTTTACCAATCGGTGGGCCACCTATAGATCCACCTAGTCCACCACCCCAACCTTCTGGGAAGCTCCAGTCAGAATGGGAAAACTCAGTACCGCGAGACATGGTCTCCTGATCCCAATCAAAATAACCGACAACAGCTGAGAAGTTATCAAAATCAAAGTTTACCTGAAACTCATGACTGGAGAATTCACGTGTGGCCGCATCATAATTGGTAAAGAAGTTAAATTGCGCACCGGCGAAGTCTGCCCATTGCTCATCATCTATTTGGGTATCCGCATAGATGTACTTCAGGGATACCGTTTCGTTAACTTCGTATTCAAGGGTCAGGTTAGTCGAGTCCAGCTTGATCTGATCCGGGCTGGTGAGGGCCTTGGTATTTTGATAGTCATCCAATTGACCACCAGGAAATCCCGCTACCTGGGATTGATTACTAAAACCACGTCCGCCTGCTGCAAGACTGGCAATATCATGGGCTTCTGCAATACCCACCTGCCAACCAAAACGTTGTGCAACTAAAGGGCTAATTAAGGTCTGTACACCGGCATTGGTTTGCAGTTGTTGATCTTGCTGCATAATAAGACGCGCACTAAACTTGTCAGTGGGTGTCCACATAATGTCGCCACGTACAGTTTCATTTTCCAGCTCACCATGTTTTTGCCCAGTGGTTACACTTTCTACATAACCATCTTTATCATAACTGGCTATGGTCCACTTGGTGCGCAGGGTGTCACCGATAGGAATATCTACTGAACCACTGACATCACGGCGATCAAAGGAGCCTGCCTGGATCAGTAATCTGCCGCCAAAATCTTCAGCAGGTTTCTTGGTATAGATCATCAAGGAACCACCGGTGGAGTCACGTCCTACCAATGTGCCCTGTGGACCACGTAATACTTCGACCCTTTCCAGTTCAACAAATTGACGTTGCAGCAGCCCAACCTGGGAAACCTGCCACACGCCATCTACATAGGTGCCTACACGTGGAATACCACGCATACGGAATTGACCGGAAGTTGTACCGCGGCCACCCCCATAAATCAGGACGTTAGGCACATTGGCTGTCAGATCCTGGGTGTTTTCAATATTTTGTACTCTAAGTGATTCTTCGCTTAATGCTGTTACTGCCAGCGGTGTATCCTGGACACTGGTTTCACGTCGTGTTGACGTGATCACAATTTCTTCAAGCGCCGGAGTGTCTTGAGCAACAGCGACCTGCGCCATCAATCCTCCCTGAACCGCTAGAGCAGTGACCACTGCTACTTTTAACTTTTTGAGCTTCATCTAATTCCCCTATTTTGACTTATGGTTAATTTGAATAATATTCAAGGAGAACTCAGTCAAAATTCCCCTCTTAATTTAATACTACGTTAAAGTAACATCTTTAGGTTAATAAATATGTTCTTTTTTCATGATTTGCCTGTTCCGTTAAGTAGGCCAATTCGACATACTTTTATCATGATTATTAACAGATTAATCAAGAAAAAACGTGCTATTTGTACAGGGTCACAAAGCACAGGTCAACAGCCTATTTACAGAAACAATAAGCTCTTATATATCAATAGGTTAACATGCAAAAAAAAAGCTCTGGGAGGTTAAAAATTATGAAATAGTGCAATTTTCCTTCACAATCAGAACTTTGATTCTTGTTAATCGACTATTAAGGCGATAAACCCGATGAGAATTAGGGACTTCAAGGGTATAACTAGAAAAATATGAATAATTTGGAAGACGTATGGAAAAAATCAGCAAATTTGCCCAATTATGGTCAATCCTGCCCCTTTAATTCTATCTTTTGCCTGTTCGGGAACCAGTGCAAGAATTCCACCTGAGGTTTGAGGATCCAGCAATACTGGTAAAAGAGGTGAATCCAGATACTGCTCCACCCAGCGCCTAGATTGGACAAGTTGCAGGTTCTGCGGAAATAAAGAGGACTTAATACCAGCCTCTATCAAAGGTTTAACGCCAGATTGAATGGGGATTGCGTCCACATAGAGCTCAACTCCTAGTTCTGTCCCCATCAGTAATTCCGACAGATGCCCTAATAAGGCAAAACCACTGATATCAGTACAAGTTTGCACGCCCAATTGCGCCAGAACCGGCAAAAGTGGGGTATTTGAGCTATTCATCCATACCAGCGTTTCAGCAAGGTCGGGCCCCTGAGTGTGCCCACTCATAAGGCCAGCGAGCACGATACCTGATCCCAGGGGCTTGTTGGTTACCAGAAAATCTCCCTTTTTGGCCCCCTTTTTACTGAAGCCAGGACTACCGGGTATCCCGTTGGCAGTAAGACATACTGTTAGCTCATCACCTTCCCCTGTATGTCCTCCAGCGAGATATACCCTTTCTTCCAGACATGCTGACTTAATACCTTCCATTACCATGTGTAATTCACGACTCTGAATTTCGCGGCCAGCAAAAGGTAAGGTCAGCACTACCTGCATTGAATGGGGCGTAGCATTCATTGCCAGCAAATCATTCAGGGCATGAAAAACAGCAATTCTCCCCATCAACCAGGGATCATCAAAAGGGGCTTTTATCAAATCGACACTTTGCGCTATCGAACTCTCTGGCCACTGGATAATACTGGCATCTTCAGGCTGCCACTCAGTATTGGATGCTGCCAGGACGTCTTGCAGTACCTGCCCGCCTACTTTCGCACCACAACCACCGCATCGTGCAGCAGGATCAAGTTGCTCGGATTTTTCATCCTCCGGGATTAGTGCATCTGAAATGTCCCGCTTTTCAAGATCTCCCATGTGCACAGGATAGTGTTTAAACCTTTCCATGAACCCCCTGTCTATGCGGTCCTTTAACCTCCAAACCCAGCGTCCCGAACTGGTAAACGGCCCTCGATTTCCAGCAGCACGTTTCTCCCCTAGTGCCAGCAAGCTAAGAAACCTGTCCTGGGGGATATAGGCTTTCATCGGAGTGTTTAACAGGAAGTTACTAATATTTTCCAATAAATATGGCGCCTGACGTACTGCATACACACCAGCCTTTGGCCGGGGATTTTTGTGCATAAACGCGATATCGCCTGCTGCAAAAATACCGGGATGGTTTGTGGACTGAAGGAATTCATTAACCGCAATAAAGCCCTCTTCATTACAGGCAAGTCCAGAGGCAGAGGGCCATTGTGGTGCGCTCGCCTGTACGCACCAAAACACATGATCTGTCTTCAGCACCGTACCCTCTTCGTCTGACAAGCTGTCCTGACTAACTTCGCAAACTTTAAAGTTGGCATGTAATGTAATGCCCAGCTTTTTGCAGGCAAATTCTGCAGCTTTTCTCACTCTGACCGGGTATCCGGGTAATATCACATCATCTTGAAATACCAGATTGAATTCCGGCATCACCTTCATTTCCGCGCCTTTTCGACATGCCCAAGCCATCGCCAAAACGCTTTCTACTGAACCTGCGCCGCCACCGACAACAGTAATCGATTGTGTCTTTTCTAATTCCTGAATTTTAGTGACAAGGGAATTCCAGCGTTGCCAGAACCCTGCAATGGGTTTAATCCCGATAGCATGCTCCTGGACACCTGGCACATCATGACTGGGTGTTGAACCGGTATCGATCGATAGCACATCGAATGCTACATCTGCTCGCCCCTGCAGCCTTACCAACTTCTTCGCCGGATCAATACTGGTGACTTCTGAAATAATGAAACGCACATTGGCCCAGTGACATAGTCTGACAAGATCAATATGGATATCGTCGAAGGAGTAATGCCCTGCAATAAGCCCCGGCAACATCCCTGAATAGGGAGTCAATGGCCCTGGAGATACCAGCGTTAGCCTGACACCAGGAATTGGCTGCATTCCCCATTGTCTGATCAACAAGGCATGAGCATGCCCACCACCGGCGAGTACGACATCTTTGAAAATTGGTGTACTTCTGGAATGCATGGGGAGCCCTTCCCCGAAAAACGGCTAGTTGACCGTCATAATGTCATAGCCCACTGAAAGACTAATCAGGGGATTTCGCCCTTGTGTGGGACGATACTCATGGGCAACAAATTCATCATAGCCAGAATCAGCAATTTGTTGAGCTATCCATCTGTAATCCAGTTCCTGAGTTCGATCCACTTCAGCACGAGAAGGAACACCGGCTATATGCATATGACTTATTAGATCCAGATTATCACGCATGGTACGAACCACATCGCCATTGGCAATCTGGACATGGTAAAAATCATAAACCACAGTAATATTTGGCGAACCTGTACGACGGCACACATCAAAACCCCAGTGTATATCGTCAAACATCTGGTCAGTACGATTATCTGCCGCCACTTTAGAATTAGTGATTTCCATGCAGACGTTAACTCCTTTTGATTCTGCATATGGAGCAACTCGGGAAAAAATTTCGACAGCGTGATCAGCCCCTTCTTCCCTGGACATACCGCGACGCTCTCCTGGCATACCGATCAGGTTTTTACAGCCAGCAGCAGCGCACATATCGATACCAGCTCGGGTAGCCTCTTCAATCTTGTCATGATTCTCTTTGCGGATAAAACCATCCTGAAAATTTGTTCCGGTACCTGTCATCAAGGTTGGCGTGATACCGAACTCCTGAAGAATAGAAATCTGGCTCTGTTGAGGCAAGTCCATACCAGCAAAACCCAAAAGAGATAAAATTTCACAGCGTTCTTCAATGGTAAAATCGGTTCCGGTCCACACTTGTGGCATAACACTTTGTTTGATTTTGCCTTGCCTTGGACCCAAACCTTCTTGTTGAGCGGCAACTACCTGATTCGCCAGCAAGGGCGTTGCAGCTAAAGCTTTAAGCAGGTTTCGTCTTTTAATAATTATTTCCATCTTCTCACCCTCAACTGACAAATATTTTATAGACCGATTAATACGTCAAGTATACGTGATTGTTCTCTAAACTACCTCCCGTAGACCTGCTTGCGCTTACGACAACGCGACTACTTTAAATATTGAACATCAAAAAAATAACATGAGATATCAACAAATCATTATTCTTCAAATATCAGCTCCGTGATGAAAATTCTGCGCAGCAAATCTGGAGTTTTAATGAGGATGAGCAAGATAATGTTGACGCAATAAATCTTTACCATAGTCATTGCCATTCGGCGTCCTGACGATGGAATGGATATGCTCTTTATAAGGAATGCCGCGCTCATACATATGAGTCAATCCTACTGGCGTTTCATGATCAAATTCTATTAACACTACCGGGCTTTGAATACGGTAATAAAACACAGAGTCAATTTCGCTCTCTCCCACCCAGGCAAACCACGTATCATCCAGATGTTGTTCTATTTCTGCCATGCGAATCCCCTGGTGGGACTCTCTCATATTGCCTATATAAATACCCACCAATCGGAGTAATTGCTGTTTTTGTGCGACCGAAAAATCCGACACACTGATTCCTGTATTCTCGAGTACCACATTGTCACTGAATGCCTGCGTCATAATATTATTAGACGTTTTTCTGGTTTCAATAACAGCTTTGGCTTTTTGAGTTTCTGACAAGGTGTTTATCATCGCCAGGCCATAACGCTGCTCATCTTCCATGATTGAGATTCCTGCGTATTCTCCCGTCTTCGCAACGGCCGGCTCAGAACCCCAGAATGCCGGCGTCATTACCACCTGATCACCAATTACAAAATAGTTCAGGTTTAAATGATGACCGTCAAGCTGCCATCCCCATGGCTCAGTTGTTGAAGGCGCCCCCATGAT